>DASSHM010000136.1:0-11268 GCA_035692885.1 Occallatibacter sp. | reverse complement strand
CGACTCGGTTCTGCGCGGAGCCCGCTTCAGCGCCGCCTCAAACGCCGCGCGTGCCTGCCGCGGCTGCTTTGCTTTCAGCAGCAACTCCCCCAGAAACTCGTTCGCCGGCTTCTCCGGCCAGGGCGGCCCAAATGCAAACGCCAGCCCGTTCTCCTGCGCCGCCGCCTGCTCCATTCCGGCAATCGCCTTATCCATCTGCCCTTCCGCGGCCTCAACCGCCGCCGCAAGTTCCATCCTCTCAATGCCCGGCACGCTCCGGCCGGGGTCGTCCGCCGGCACGCCCGCATGGTCAAATTCCGCGGGAATCCGCGCGAGCAGCGCATCCATTGTCGCCAGCGCCGCCCTCGACCCGGCTGCATCACCCGCCTGTGCGGCGGCAAATCCGGTTGTAAACGCATCGTCAAGCCCGGCCATCACCGCGCCTCCGGTGTCCTCTTTCCACCCGGCCACCTCGCCGCGCCAGCGCCGGCTCACCATCACGTAGTGCGACCGCATCACCAGCACCGAACCCAACTCCGTCGCGTCCGGATCCACCTTGCCGCGTGCCCGCGAAGCCGCCGCCACGCGCATGGCATCCGCGCGGCAGGCCGTCATCAACTCTTTCGCGTCAGCCAGCCGGCCCTGCTGCAGGTAGCCATACGTCAGCCAGATGTTGTAGTGGCCGCAGTGCACCGCCGGCTTGCCGGCCTCGGCCGCATGCCGGTTCACCACGCTCGTCGCGGCAAGATTGGCCTTCACCACGTCGTTCCACAGGCCCATCGCCACAAAAATATGTGAGCACATGTGCTGCGCATGGGCCGCGTCCGGCGCAATCTTTGACAGCGCCCGCGCCGCCTCCAGCGCTCCCGCCGCGTGCTGCGGGTCATCCATTCCATGAATCCAGTAGTGCGCCGCGCCCGGGTGCTGCGGGTTTCGCAGGAACACCGCCTTCGCAATCGCCGCCGCCTTCAGGTACCTCGGCACGTCGCGCACGCCTTCGCTCTCGCCCTCCAGCGCCAGCGCATAAAAAAGCTGCGCTTCGTCGTCCTTGGGGAAGGCCCGGCTCATCCTCTCCATCGCCGCGGCATACTTCGCATCGCGTTCGCGCTTCGTTCCCTCGCCGCTGTAGAGAATATCAACCGCAGCCATAAAGTCGCGTTCCCGCTCATTTGAAATCCGCGCGGACCGCTCCGCCGGCGTCGCGGCAAACTTCGCCAGCGCCGCCCGGCCCGCCTGCTCGTCAAGCTGGTTCCAGATGGGATGGTTGAACGTCATGGCCTCGCCCCAGTAGGCCATCGCAAATCCGGGGTCCGCCTGCTCCGCCTTCACAAACCACTTCGCCGCATCCGGATACTCGAACAGGTGCAGCAGCAGCAGGCCGTGCATGAAATCCTGCTGCGCCAATGCCGAGTGCGCCGAGGTGGGAAACGTCGCCGTGCCCAGCCCCGGAATCGTCTCCGCCCGCAGCCCGCACACAGGCAGCACAACAAAAAACAGTATCAATCCCGCCCGCTTCACCCGGTCCCCTGCCGGGCAACCCGTCCATTTCTTCATCTCGCCCTCCGGTATCCTGCGCGCCTGATTCCGTGCCTGGTTCCCTGTCTGGTTCCGTATCCGGTTCCGCGCCCGGTTCGCACCACCATATCACCTGGCACATTCAGCCGCGTTGCCCTCCGGCAGGGTGGCCTGCTGGCAGAACTCATGCCCTCGGGAGTGACCTCTGCAATGGTGTGCCCGGTGAACGTGGAGATGTCCTACTTCGCGCTGTTATAGTCTTGGTCACTCACGGGCTTGAGCCAAATCGTTGTTCCTTTTTGAGTCGGCGTAACCGCTATGTAGGCAAAGCTGCTGTTCGGTGCCGCCGCGTGCCAATGCTCCACACCCGGTGGGCATGTGATCACATCTCCCTTATGTACTGTTTGTACCGGCTTGCCCTTTTCCTGGTAATAACCTGTACCCTGGGTTATCAGCAGAATCTGGCCACCCGGGTGTATGTACCAGTTTAATTTCGAGCCCGGCTTATAAGTAGCCAAGTCCACGTTGAAAGGAAATGTACTATCCGACTTATGCAAAATATTGAGCCAGATAGTTCCTGTATAGTCATCCTTGTTGGCAGCTATTGTCCCTATGGGGAAAACAGATGACGCATCAGGTTGGGCGATGGCATTGTTAGTAGATGCTTTATCAGTATTCTTGGAGGATTTGGCGCATCCTGCGGCCAGCAGCGTTGCAAAGATGCACGCGGCTAAGAGCAGAAAATGGCTGCCTGAGCTTATTTTATCCATGCGTTGAACATTGATTTCATCGCTAATCATGATGTTCTCCTTTCGCAGTCTGCTTCATGTCGATTCGGCCTCTATTTGACCGGTTTCGTCAGCCCGTTCGCTTCGAGCCACCAGTAAAACTCCTCCAGCCAGTGGTCGCTCGTTGTGCCCTGCTTGCGCATGCCCCAGCCGTGACCACCGTGCTCATAGATGTGAAATTCCGGCTTGTATCCGGCGGCCTTCATGGCATCGTAGAACGCAACAATCTGTGGGCCCGCGAGATTGTCGTCCTGCGCCATCTCCATAAAGAAGGGCGGCACTCCTTCTTTCGGGATGGGAGGTACCGGAAACGGAGCGCCATAGATGGGAGCGGCATAATTCGGGCGAGCGCTCACATCAGGATTCACGGCCGCATACTCAGTGATCATTCCACCGGCTGAGAATCCCATCAAGACGATGCGATCCGGGAGGATTCCAAATTCGGCAGCGTGCTCACGCAGGACCTTGATTGCCTGGATGCCGTCGGCGATGCCGGGCTTTCCGTCCTCGAGAATCAAGACATGATTGGCAAGCTGGGCACCAAAGCGCGCGCGGCCTGACGCACCCAACTGGGCATCATCGTCCCCTGACAACTGTGCCGTCCGGTATTTCAAAACGAATCCGGCAATGCCCCGCGCCGCGAGCCATTCCGCAACCTCGTGCGTATCCGTGCCGAGGAAGATAAAGCCGCCTCCGGAAGCGATGATGACGGCTGTCCCTGTCGCCTTCGCCGGATCGGGCAGATAAGCCGTCAGAGTCGGTGTCGTCACGTTGACGATCGACTCCGTTGGGCCCATATGCATCGTTGATTCCTTTTGCTTCCAGTGTTCCGACCCCGGCGCGACACCGGGCCAGATGCGTATGACCTTGTGCGCGACAGCAGATGACACCGGCTGATCAGCCTCGTTGTTGGTTCCCTGCACGTTGGCCACAGCCATGACACAACCCGCAATCAGGAAGAGCGCGACCAGCGGCTTGTGACGGTGCCTGCTCATTAGGCGTGTTCCATTCATTTTCATGGTGTCCTCTTCTTCTCGCTCCAAATCAGCTCTCAGCGCCCCGTCATCTTCAGCGCGGCTTCAGGCAGACGATCTCCTTCGAGCTTCAGCTTGGAAGAAGCTTCATCAATCTCTCTGAGGTCAGCCTTCGTCAGCTCAACGCTCACCGCGCCGAGGTTCTCCTCAAGCCGGTGCAGTTTGGTCGTTCCGGGGATCGGCACGATCCAGGGCTTCTGCGCCAGCAGCCACGCAAGCGCTACCTGCGCGGGCGTCGCATCTTTGCGTTCCGCAACGGACCTCACCAAATCGACCAGAACCATATTGGCCTTGCGAGCCTCCGGCGAGAAGCGCGGCACCATGTTCCGAAAGTCCGTGGGATCGAACTTTGTGTCCTCGTTAATCTTGCCGGTGAGGAAGCCAGCGCCGAGTGGGCTGAACGGAACAAAGCCGATACCAAGCTCCTCAAGTACTGGTAAGAGTTCAGCCTCGGGACCGCGGTAGAAGAGCGAGTATTCGCTCTGTACTGCGGTCACCGGCTGCACGGCGTGCGCCCGGCGAATCGTCTGCGCTCCGGCCTCTGACATGCCGAAGTGCTTGACCTTGCCCTCGGCGATCAGTTCCTTCACCGCTCCCGCCACGGCCTCGATAGGAACCTCTGGATCGACGCGGTGCTGATAGAAGAGATCAATGGCTTCGGTCCGCAGGCGCTTCAGGCTGGCCTCCGCCACGGCCTTAACGTGCTCGGGCCGGCTATTCGTACCGCCGCTGCGCTTGCCTGTTTCAAGATCAATGTCAAAGCCGAACTTCGTGGCGATTGTTACCCTGTCGCGGATGGGCTCGAGCGCCTCGCCCACCAGTTCTTCGTTCGCAAAAGGCCCATAGGCCTCCGCGGTATCGAAGTGGGTTACGCCCAGCTCATGCGCCGTGCGGATTAACTTGATCATTTCGCCCTTGTCGGCGGCGGGGCCGTAGGCAGAACTCATCCCCATGCAGCCAAGCCCGAGCGCTGAGACCTCAAGCTTGCACTGGCCGAGCAATCTCTTTTGCATGTTTCACTCTCCCCCTTGAGTGTAGTGAGAGGCGCGCGCAGGATGTTATCCCGATCCTGCCGATCTATTGCCTGATTCTCTTGCCGACAAGTGATCTGGGTACTCTTGCGAGGTGGGTGCTGCACGCCTTGATTTCGAGACTTGGGAAACCAGCGAGCCTGTCGGCTTCACTTTTACCCACTATTGCGGAGAATTCGCCCGCCCTGAGGCACAATAGCGTCAAGCTGAGTTACGCAGTGAAGTTCTGTGCAGGGCAGGGGTACCCCCCCCTGAAAGATTTGCGGCTTTCCAAAGCACTTTTGCGATGAATTAACGCCATTTGTGAAACACCCGCGGCCGGTTCATGCAGCCATTTCCGCGCCTTTGGCCTCGTGTCCCACCGCGGCCAGCACGGCCAGCGTCAGCGCCACCACAACCACGGTGATCGCCAGCACCGGCGGATAGGTTCCCCACCACTCCGCCACCCTGGCCTGCAGCACGCCGTTCCACGACGTAATCAGCCCGCCCAGTTGATACGCCAGTCCCGGCGCCGTCGCCCTCACCGGACCCGGCGACAGCTCCGTCAAATACGCCGGCACCACGCCCCACGCGCCCTGCACCATGAACTGCATCAGCACCGCGCCCGTGCCCAGCACCCACGCCGAGTGCCCGTATGCCCACAGCGGAATCACGGGAATCGACAGCAGCGCCGCCGCCACAATCGCCCTCTTGCGCCCCCAGCGTTCGCTGAGCGCGCCAAAGGCAAACCCGCCCGCAATCGATCCCAGCCCGTAGAGCACGCCGATCAGGCCCACCGTCCGCGCCGTCAACCCCATCTGCACCGTCAGAAACGTCGGATACACATCCTGCGTGCCATGCGAAAAGCTCATGAATGCGGTCATCAGCAGAATCAGAAACAGAAATCGCGGCACAAACGACTTCAGCTCCGGCGGAATCACCGGTCCGGCGCCGCGCTCCCTCCGCCTGCCCGCGCTCTCCCGCCACACCGGGCTCTCTTCCACCCGCGTCTGCACATACAGCACCACCAGCCCCGGCAGCGATCCCAGAACGAATAGACCCCGCCAGCCAATCGCGTGGAAAAATGCCGCGAACGCCGCCGACGCCAGAATCGAGCCCACCGCGTAGCCTTCCTGCAGAATGCCTGAGAAGGTGCCACGTCCTTCCTTGGGCAGCGTTTCAAATACCAGCGCCGCTCCCACGCCCCACTCCCCGCCCATGGCCACGCCAAACAGCGCCCTCAGCGCCAGCAGAGCGTGCAGAGACGGCGCAAAGGCGCAAGCCAGCTCGATCACTGAGAAGCTCAGTATGTTCATGATCAGCACCGGCCGCCGTCCATACCGATCCGCCAGCATGCCAAAGATGAACGCTCCCACCGGCCTGAAGGCCTGGGTGAGAAACACCGCGCCCAGAACCGCCGACGGCATGGTGTGGAAGTCCGTCGCGATGGCCTTGACGCAGAAAATCAGCAGAAAAAAGTCGAGGCTGTCCAGTGTCCAACCCAGAAACGCGGCATTGAAGGCATGGCGCTGGCTGGGGCTCAGCCGCTTGAAGTCGCTGAGGAAGGACATCTCCGGGAGCATACCAGACGGGCCACAGCCCCCGGCCCGCGTTCCGGGCTTCGTTCCGGGCTTCGTCCCGGCCCTGTCCTGACCCTGTCCGGGTCTTCGCCCTGCCATTTCACCCCCATTCCGCGCCTCGGCTGTCCGGCCTGGTAGTGCCGCTTCCGCTTCCTGTCTGAAATAATTTCCTCTTCCGGCCAACCTTTCGCTATATTTACCTTTCTAGTTCTGTATCAACCATTCCCAGAGGATCGGCCGCTGGGTTGACAATCTCGTCGAAATAGGACCAGGGAAGAAAGCGCGTGCAGGGCCTGATAACGCTTCCACAACAGGCGCTTCCATCACTGTGGTCCGTCACAATGCGGAGGATGAAAGTATGCGCTCGCTCAATTTGAAAATGTTTCTTGTGGCCTTGGCCACGGCGTCTTTTGCGCTCTTACCCATGGGGTGCAAGAAAGCCCCGCCGGTCACTCTTGCCTGCAACGCGGCCCCGCCGTCCATCTACCCCGGCGAAAAGGTCACGGTTACGGCAACACCCGGCTCGCTCAGCACAAAGAAAAACAACAGTGTTATCTATTCCTGGAGCGGCGATGGCGTTTCCGGCGAGGGCACCACGGCCACGGTCGACACCTCTGCCCTGGCCCCCGGCAACTACACCGTCAAGAGTGAGGTCAAGGAGGGCAAGAAGGGCAAGGAAGGCCTGAAGCCCGGCCAGACGGCTGACTGCTCCGCCTCCTACACGGTCAAGGAGTTCGAGCCGCCCACCGTCAGTTGCTCGGCAAATCCCAGCACCATCAAGCCCGGTGACACCAGCACCATCTCTGCCACCGGAATGAGTCCTCAGAACCGCCCACTCACCTACAGCTACTCGGCGGCTTCGGGATCGGTTGAAGGCACCGGAGCCACGGCCACCTTCTCCTCCACGGGTGCTCCCACGGGCCCGGTCAGCATCACCTGCAAGGTCTCTGACGATAAGAATCACTCCGCCTCGTCTGACACCACGGTGACGATTGAAGCGCCTCCGCCGCCGCCCACGCCGCACGCACGCGCCCTCTGCTCCATGTCGTTTGAGGCAGACAAGCGGCGTCCGAACCGCGTGAACAACGAGTCCAAGGCCTGCCTCGACGAAGTTGCCCTCGACCTGCAGCGTGAGTCCGACGCCAAGCTGGTCATCGTGGGCGAGTCCAGCGCCAAGGAGAAGGCAAAAACCGCGCGGCAGCAGAAGTACGCAGCCACCCACAAGCGCGCCAAGGTCGAGGACGATGCCGCTCAGCGCGCCGTGAACGCCAAGAACTACCTGGTCACCGAGAAGGGTATCGACGCCTCCCGCATCAGCGTGGCGACCGGCACCACCGACGCCCAGAACGCAGAGAACTACCTCGTCCCCGCCGGCGCTGACTTCGGCACCGACGTTCCCGGAACCACCACGGTCGACGAGTCCACCGTCAAGCCGCAGAAGCGCTAGCTTCCCGGCGTCCCGGCATCAGGCAATCCTGCCGGGCTTTCAGAACCATGCGGCTGCCCTTGCTATCCGGGGCAGCCGCATTCTCTTTGCCCTCTGCCATTTCCCGCCCTCATCGTAACCGGCACCGGCGCTCCAACTCCGCCGGGTCCCAGCCTCTCAGCCTCATGACCACGGTTATCTGTTGCAACAATTACATGCCGCTCCGCGTCTAAACAGCCAGCACTCTTCCATCCTGCATGCGCGGTGGGAATGCCAGTCAACTCCCCTGCGGACAGACGCAACATGCCCTGCCCGCCATAAAACACCACCGGCCTGCGGCCCATCATTAAAGGACATACTGCATGAAGCGATTCGCACTCGTCTCAGGTCTTCTCGCGCTCGTGGCGCCACTGGCTCTTGCGCAGACCTCCACCTGGATTCCTGACAAGGCACACAGCGAGGTTGGCTTTTCCGTGGTTCATATGAGCCTGGCCAGGGTTCGGGGGCATTTCGGCCCCATCAGCGGCAAAATTATGATTGACGAATCCAACCTGACCCGGTCATCTGTGAATATGACCATCGACGTTACCGGAGTCGACTCCGGCAGCAGCATGCGCGACAACGATCTGAAATCCTCCAACTACTTTGATGTCGCCCGGTACCCCACCGCCACGTTCGTGAGCACCGGTATCGTCAGGCACGGGCAGGGATACGCGGTCACCGGCAACCTGACGCTGCACGGCATAACCAAGCCAGTTGTGCTGCAGGTGGACAGCCCTGTGGGGCCCGTTGACGGCATGGGCGGCAAGCAGCATTACGGCTTCTTGGCCACGACCACAATCAACCGCAGGGATTTCGGCCTCGGGGTCAGCTATCCCGCTAAAATTGTGGGCGATGAGGTCAATCTCACCATCGACCTTGACGTTGTGAAGCAATAAGTTCGTGGTCGGTAGGATGCGGAGGATGCGCCGGATCGTACTCCTCCGCGCCGGCGAAGACGACTGGATACAACAGGCATGGCGCCGCTGAAACATGAGATCGCCCAGCAACGGCCCTTCTCCAGCAGGGAGGAGGAGGCCATGCTCAACATCCTCCGCACCGCCGACTGCCTCGAGCACGATTTCCAGCGCGCCACCCGCACCTGGGGAGTTACCGTCACCCAGTACAACGTGCTGCGCATCCTGCGCGGCGCTCATCCCCGGGGACTCACATGCAAGGCCATCGGCGACCGCATGATTACCGCGGTGCCTGACATCACCCGCCTTCTGGCCCGCCTCAAGGCTCAAAAACTCATCCGGCAGGAGCGTGACCCGGAGGACCGGCGCATGGTGTGGACCAGGATATCCGTCAAAGGACTTGAACTGCTGCAGGCCATGGACCCCATTGTCCAGAAAGCCCCAAGGGAGATGCTCGAGCATCTTGGCGAAGACGGCCTGGACCGCTTGATCCGCCTGCTGGAGCTTGCCCGTGGCCGCTGCGGCCGGACTCAGCAAGAGTTGAGCTGTGATGGGAACGAGGAACCTGCCTGAGAGTTAAGGAACCGGCATGAAGGGTACTGACCGGGAGAGATAAGCAGGAAGGACCCGCCGAAGTGATTACGGGGGGCGGTTACCCCTTCGCCGCGCCCTGGGCAACACCCGCATCCTCTGGCTCGCCCTGGATAATCTTGTTGTGCAGGCAATAGAGCGCCAGTTCAAGGCGGTCTGACACGCCGAGCTTGTCGTAGATCTTGCGCAAATAATTCTTGATGACCTGCTCGGTTGTGCCGAGCTGGAATGCAATCTCCTTGTTGCGCTTGCCCTGCGTGATGCAGGTGATAATCGCCATCTCCTTGGGCGACAGACGGGGTTGATTGCGCGGGCTTACCAGCGCCGCCGCCTGTGCGCGATAGGCCTCGATGACCCAGTTCACCGATTGATTGTCGATCCAGGTTTCGCCGGCGGCTATCCTGCGAACGCAGCGCACCAGCAGATCCGGCGAAATGGACCGCGAAACGATACCCCGCACGCCGCGGCGGTAGAGTTCAACCGTCTGGCTCTCGTCCGTGGAAATCGTCTGTACGATAAGCTTGACGTCCGGCGCCATCCGCATCAACTCAGGGATTGAATTGGGGATCCCGGCAAGCAGACTGCCTTCCACCAGAACCACATCCGTGGGATAGCGCTGGATGGCCGAATGCAGGTTCTCCAGGGAGTCTGCTTGCGCAACGACCCGCAGATCATCCTCAACCGCAAAGACTTTTCGAATTCCCACCCGGTAGATGGCCTGGGAGTCGGCAAGAATAATGCGGATAGTGCCGGGTTTTACCGGACCGCCGGAGACCTCGCCATCCGGAAATTCATCTAGTGGTTCCATATCCAGCCGCAGCAATTCGAAGCCGTGCCGTTACTGCTCGACGAAACGGTAATCGTCGATGGTTGCAGCTGCCTGGTAACGGCTTTGACTTAACGAGCAGCGTACCACACGTCCTCGGCAATGAACCATAACGTCGTGCCCCGCCCCCAGCACATCGCCCGGCATGCGCATGGAAAAACCGATGTTCTCGCCTACACTCATCGGGTCTTCCAGCTCCAACAGGACCCCGCTGGCTGACACATTCCGAGTTATGCCCGGCCGCTCCCACATGCCGGTTGAAATGACCACGGGGAGCGAGAGAGGAAAACGAACCGCACAGCGAACCTCCTGCCGGGAACCGAGCCCGCTGCTCGATCCCTTGCCTGCCAACGTGCGGGGCTTTGATTTCTTCATGAGCCGTTTCCTGATCCCTGTCCGGGATGCTGCGTTGAATGTACCGGATTTCTTCACTTTGCCACACGGCACGAAAGTTTGCACGGGTAATCAACAACTTGGCAGTAACACGGCGGATTCTCCCTGAGAGCCTTCCGGTCAAACATCCGGGGCGGACTTCCGGGTCGGGATTCCGCTTGCTTCATCTCAACGCAACCGCTGCCCCCACCCGAACAGATTCGGGCAGGCCTTCTTCGCGCCCAGTGCCCGGTCAGGAAACTTAAGTAAGGCCGTACGGTCACCAAGGAGAAGACCTGGCGAAAATCTTCATTTTGAGCCTTAGGCATCCATTTTGAGGTAATCCGGGAATAGCGGCGGCTGGGATCGAGAGCTCCGCAATCTTTAGAATCGAAAGGCTTTTCTTCAAAATTTCAACCTCGCATACCACCTGCAATCTGAAAGCGCAAAGAAATTCGGAAAAATATTACTTTTGTAGTAGCCAGCCCGTAACTTTTGGGGTAGCCTTTTAGTGCATAAACCAAAGTGCTCAAGGAGTGCACAAAAGATGCTCTCAACGTCGATGAAGGTTTGTGGCGTGATTCTGGGCCTCGCGTTTGCTGTTACGGCATGCTCTGCGACAACGCAGAGTACGCCTGTCTCGCATCAGGACCGCGTATCGCAGACAACCAATGCGTTTCCGATGATTCCCTTCCCGAAAGGCAAGGTCGTCAGCGCGGCTAATGCGTTTCCGATGATCCCCTTCCCGAAGGGCAAGAAGGTCGTCAGCGCGGCTAACGCGTTCCCGATGATTCCCTTCCCAAAGGGCAAGGTCGCCTGACGCGAGCGTGTTAAGACGGGCCCGGTAGCATGTCCAGCAGGCGAACCGGTTGTTACATTCGATTCATCCGGTTGCAGAAGTAAACAGCAGAGCCGATGATGTTGAATGTGGATAATGCACTCTGGCTCGCCGGGATCCTGACAGAAGCAGGCGTGGTGGCGCTGCTTCTGTTTCGTCATGTCTGGCGTAATTTGCCGGTCTTCGTTATCTTTCTGATAGCCAGTCTGCTCGGCGACCTCTCGGGCCGCCTCATCCTTGCATTCCAGCCCGGTGCCTACACCGATGCGTATCTGGTCATTGCGGTGGCCGATTCAATCCTGGAGATCTGCGTCCTGATTGAGCTGGCGTGGTCGGTACTTCGCCCCATCCGC
>DASSHM010000135.1:0-4575 GCA_035692885.1 Occallatibacter sp. | reverse complement strand
CTCTGCCCGGTAGGCGGTGCGCTCAGCCTCCTCGGCTGAAAACGGCTCCGAACGGGCGGCCTGCGCTCCCAGCCGGGCCTCCAGCTCCTGCACCCGCGCGGAGAGCGCGATGAGCGCGTCAGAGAGCGGGTCCTTTACGTCATGCGGATCGGTGATAAGCACGCGCTCGCCGTTGTGATAGACGATGTGCGCGGGCACGCCCACCACGGTGGAGTTGGGCGGCACATCCGTAAGCACCACTGAGCCGGCGCCCACGCGCGAGTTTTCTCCCACGGTGATGTTGCCCAGTATGTTGGCGTTGTTGCCGATGAAGACCCGGTCGCGCACGGTTGGATGTCGCTTGCCGTGGCCCTTGCCTGTTCCGCCGAGCGTGACGCCCTGGTAGATGGTCACATCGCTGCCCACGATGGTGGTTTCACCAATGACCACCCCGGTGGCGTGGTCAATAAACAGGCGGCGGCCGAGCTGCGCGGCGGGGTGGATGTCCACGCCCGTAAATAGCCGCCCCACCTGCGAGAGCATGCGCGCGGGCAGCCACAGCCGCGCCCGCCACAGCCGGTGGCTCAGGCGGTGAATCCAGACTGCCCACAATCCCGGATAGCAGAGCAGCACCTCCAGCCGCGAACGCGCGGCGGGATCCCGCTCCAGAACGGAGGCAATATCTTCTCGGATGCGCACAAAAGCGTTCATGGCCAGATGCGGAGTGTGGGGCTGGAAGGCCGGCGAAGCGCTGTCCCCTCACCGGCCCTGATCAGCACAGTTATACCGTAACCGGCTCTGCGGTAAGCGCCAGAGCCTCCTGACGGAGCGCGTCAAAGAGCGAGCTCGACAGATAGCGCTCACCAAAGCTGGGCAGCACGGCCACAATCAGCTTGCCTGCATTCTCAGGCCGGGCAGCCACCTTGAGCGCGGCCGCAACGGCCGCCCCGGACGAGATGCCGACAAAGAGTCCCTCTTCCCTGGGCAGGCGGCAGGCCATCTCGATGGACTCCTCGTTGGTGACGCGCACCACTTCGTCAATCAGGCGGGTGTCAAGCACCGCGGGGATAAAGCCGGCGCCGAGACCCTGAATCTTGTGCGGGCCGGGCTTGCCGCCGGAGAGCACGGCGCTGTCGGCCGGTTCCACGGCAATCGCCTTGAAGGCGGGCTTTCTTTCCTTGATGTATCGGGAGACGCCGGTGAGCGTGCCGCCGGTGCCAACGCCGGAGATCAGGATATCGGCCTTGCCGCCGGTGTCTTCCCATATCTCCGGCCCGGTGGTGTGGTAGTGGATGGCCGGGTTGGCAGGGTTGTCAAACTGGCCGAGGATATGACCATTGGGCGTGACCGCCTTGATCTCTTCAGCGCGCGCGATGGCGGCCTTCATGCCCCCCGGGCCGGGGGTGAGCACAATCTCAGCGCCGAGCGCCTTGAGCAGGATGCGGCGTTCCAGGCTCATGGTCTCAGGCATGGTGAGAATAAGGCGGTAGCCCTTGACCGCGGCCACAAAGGCCAGGGCAATGCCCGTATTGCCGCTGGTCGGCTCAATCAGCACCGACTCCCTGGCTTTGATTTTGCCCGCGCGTTCGGCGTCGTCGATCATGGCGAAACCGATGCGGTCCTTCACGCTGCCCAGCGGGTTCTGGCTCTCCAACTTGGCCACCACGGTGGCGGGCAGGCCGGCGGCTACGCGGTTCAGACGGACTAGCGGAGTTTTTCCAATCAATTCGGTTACATTCGCGGCTATTCTTGTCATCTCATTCTCCTCCTTGGTTTTCCGGCGACCCGATAGAGACACCCCGGGATGTTGGCCCTGGTTTGTCATCGGGTGGAAGCCGTAGTTTCAGGCGGGGAAGCATGCGCGGGTACGTGCGCACGACTGCATCGCGGCAGACACCGGGCGGTGTTAGCGACATCGACGCATGAAGATAGCCTAGTCCCGTGAGGGGGAGGATGGCAAGCGGCCGGGGCGAAGGGAGTCAATCCAACCGGTGTACATGCCGGGGCTTGGGACCGCGGGCGGGATGCACAGAAACCTTGGGCACGGGGCACGGCTCTCCACCGCAGAGGGCCGCGGTGATTCCCTTCCCTTCAGTGATGGTGTAGATGCGGTCGACGGCGGGCACGCGGATACGTTCTCGGCGTCCGGAGGGCCAGTGAATCTCGGCCGTTCCGGCATTGGTCGCATCACCCAGGCCGAAGTGAACCCGCTTGTCGTTGGACGAGATGTAGCTGCCCGAGCTGAGCACATCCTGCCGCTGGCTGATGCCGTTGGCGGAGAGAAAAACAACCGCTCCAACGGCGTCGCGCGGGCTGCCTGCTCCGCCAATCAGCTTAAGCTCCACCCAGTGGTGATGGTCGGGATTGACGTTGCGCAGCAGGATGGCCGGCCCGTCGATGGGACTGATGACGACATCGATTTTGCCGTCGTTGAACAGGTCGCCGAACGCCGCGCCGCGCGCCGAGGTGATGACGGCGAGCCCGGTTCCCTTGACCGCGGGCACGTACTGGAACTTGCCGTCGCGGGTGTTGCGAAAGAGCAGCGGCCGCTGCGCGTAGGTGGATCCCCAGTCGGACTTGTCCGCCACCGGAAAGACATGCCCGTTGGCAATAAAGATGTCGGGCCAGCCGTCATTGTCGTAATCCATAAAGGCGGTGCCCCAGCTCAGAAACGGAATTGAGATTTTGCCAATGCCGGCGCGATAACTTACATCGGTAAATGCCGCATCGCCATCGTTGTGATACAGCACCTTGGCATCGTCGGCAAAGTCGGTCACCAGCAGGTCGAGGCGTCCGTTGTTCAGGTAGTCGCCGGTGGCAATGCCCATGCCGGCCACCTCGCGGCCATCCTTGTTCAACGCAAAGCCTGACATGTAGCTCTGGTCATCAAACGTTCCGTCGCCCTTGTTGATGTACAGATAGTTCGGCGTAGAGTCGTCCGCCACCAGCAAGTCCGGCTTGCCGTCGCCGTTCACGTCGGCGAATATCGCCGTCAGGCCATAGTAGCGGCTCTTATCGGCCACTCCGGCTTTCTCGCTTACATCCGTAAACGTGCCGTCGCCGTTGTTGTGGAACAGGTGATCAGGCTCGCCCTGCAATCCGCGCGGGCCGCAGGTGAGGTTGCCGATGCCGCGAAAGGCGCAGTCGGCATAGTCCACCACCTTGCTGCGCGGATAGGGCAGGTTGTTAAGGTCAAAGTGAACGTAGCCCGCGACAAAAAGATCGAGCCGGCCATCTCCGTCGTAGTCTCCCCAACTGGCGCCCGAGGACCAGTTGCCGAGCGTGACGCCGGCCTTCTCAGCCACATCAGTGAACGTGCCGTCGTGGTTGTTGTGGTAGAGACGGTTTTTCCCATAGTTGGCCACGAAGATATCGGGCCAGCCGTCATTGTCGAAGTCGCCCACCGTGACGCCGAAGCCCCATCGGTCGTTCGTGACGCCGGCCTGGGCCGCCACGTCAGTGAATGTGCCGTCGTGATTGTTATGGAAGAGCGCGGCGTGGGGCGGAGTCTCCTTGCCGCTGAGCGCATCAAAGGTGGATCCGTTGACCAGGTAGATGTCGAGCCAGCCATCGTTGTCATAGTCCAGCAACGCAACGCCGGAGCCGTTTGACTCGAGAATAAACGTCTTCCTGGGACCGCCCATCACATGACGCCAGTTGCCCAGGCCGGCGGCGCTGGTCACATCCTGAAAGACGATGGGGCCGGAGTCGACAAATCCGCCTGCGGTGATGGGCCTGCCCTGCGCATCGTAGACAGCCTCCTGCGCGGCGCCGGTGGACATGGTGTTCTGTGCGGCCGAGCCGTATGGGTGCAGGGCCAGCAGCGACACTGCCACCACGGGGAGCCGCAGAAAACCGACAAACCGCACGCAGGAACCTCAGGGAAGAATGGTTGGCCGTATGGTACCGCAGTAAAGCAACAGTACAACAGCAGCAAAATTGAGAGCCGCTCGGGTTGCGCGGCTCCGGGCACCCCGAACCTTTGCGTTCCCGGCCTCACGCCCTCGCAGCCCTCACACTCCTCGCAGCCAGTGGACCGCAGCAGTAGGTTTTCAGCCCGCCGGAAGCGGACGCGCCCTTCGTTATATCCTGAAGAGTCACCCCGGTTGGTCGCGGATGAGGTTCGTCGCGCCGGACTCCGGGCCTGCAAACATCATGAGCAAGAACACCATTGCCGTTCATCTGCCCGACGGGTCTGTCCGCGAAGTGCCAGCGGGTACCACTCCTCTTGACATTGCCAGCTCCATCTCTCCGCGGCTGGCCGCGGCTTCGGTGGTGGCCCGGCTCACTCCGCTTACCGGAAAAGTGAAGAAAGCCTCTGACGAGGAGCACTCTGAGGCCGCCATGTACGCCGTTGAGGACGCGGAGACCTCGCGGCTGGTGGACCTTTCCGCGCCGCTGACCGCTGACACCCGGCTCGAACTGGTCACCGAGAAGGACCCGGAGGCGCTCAAGGTGGTGCGCCACTCGGCCGCGCACGTGATGGCCACGGCCGTGCTGGAGCTGTTTCCTGAGACAAAGCTGGGCCACGGGCCCGCCACCGATGCGGGATTCTTCTATGACTTCTATCGCGAGAAGCCTTTTACACCCGAGGAC
>DASSHM010000134.1:0-13779 GCA_035692885.1 Occallatibacter sp. | reverse complement strand
CACCACGGTAAAGTCGGGTGCGCCAAAAACCCCGATGTGCACAATCTCCCCCGGAAAGATTGGCTCGTCCGTCAGACCGGCGACTCCCCCGCCGCTGGAGGCTGCGGGACGGGATGGAGCCTGATCCATCCCTGTGCTCGTTGTGCTGCTGATTCCGTCGGCCATCTGCGCAACGCATAACTGACCGACCGCCGCAGCGAGACAGACCGCCGCCACCCACGCCGGAAAATAGTGTCCATATTTCACAACGTCATGGCGCATGAAATGATGAATTTTGAACATGGCTTTTCTTCTCCCACGGCTTTACGCCAGCCTGGACGCCTCGCACAATCGAGGCAATCTCCGGTCATTTGTCATGGAAAAGGTGGATGCGGCAAATGCAGTTCTGTGGCATCGCAACGCTGCGAACCTGACGCCGCACTTCCGCGTCTTTCTGCAACGGCCATGGCCCTGCTGCCTGATGCGGCTCTCAACACCTGCCTTTACTTGGCAACCGCTGGCGTATCAAGCTGTCCACGTGCGGCTGCATAAGTAAGTCGAATGCCGTCTTCGAGGTTCGTTTTTGCCTTCCACCCAAGCGCATTTATCCGGGTCACGTCGAGCAGCTTGCGTTCGGTGCCATCCTTCTTGGTCCGGTCAAAAACCAGCTCGCAGTCAAAATCCAGAATGCGCGCAATCAACTCGGCGAGTTCCCTGATCGTAATGTCCTCGCCGGTTCCGATATTGATCAGCGGAGGCCCCGGCCGGCCAAGCAGCAAGCCAAACGCGGAATCCTGCAGCGAGAGCAGATGAATGCACGCTTCCGCCAGATCGTCGCTGAAGAGAAACTCCCGCCGCGGCGTTCCGCTGCCCCATACCACCAGCCGGTGCTCCCCCGCACGCCTCGCCTCCAGCGCTTTGCGCAGCAGCGCGGGCAGCACGTGTGAACCCTGCAGGTCATAGTTGTCGCCGGGGCCGTACAGATTGGCCGGCATCGCCGCCAGATATTGCGTCCCGAACTGCCGGTTGTAGGACCGGCACATCTCAATCCCGGCAATCTTCGCCACGGCATAAGGCCTGTTGGTTGGCTCCAGCGGGCCTGTCAACAGGCACTCCTCTGTGATGGGCTGCGGCGCATTCCTCGGGTAAATGCAGCTCGACCCGAGAAAGAGCAGCCGCTTCACTCCGCTGCGATAGCACGCATCAATCACATTGGTCTGGATCTCAAGATTCTCGCGGATGAAGTCGGCCGGGTAGGTATCGTTTGCCAGTATGCCCCCAACCTTCGCGGCCGCCAGAAAAACGTACTCCGGCTTCTCGGTGTCGAAGAATCTCTGAACGTCTGAGCGCCTGGTCAGATCCAGTTCCGCGTGGGTGCGCACGACCAGTTGCGTGAACCCCCGTTGCACCAGTCCGCGATGGATCGCAGATCCCACCAGCCCCCGGTGGCCGGCAATGAAAATGCGGCTCTCACGCTCCATTCCCATCCAGCCTTCCTCTCAACGTTCGTGATAATTCGGAACCGGGAATCCGTGCTCGCGTACCAGCGCGTCCTTCTGCGCGGCCTTTAGATCCTCGTCCACCATTTCATTCACAAGACCCGCAAAAGTGGTGCGCGGCTTCCAGCCCAGCTCTTTTCTGGCTTTGCTGAAGTCACCGAGAAGCGTCTCCACCTCAGTAGGCCGAAAATAACGCGGATCAATCGAAACAATCACCCTGCCATCTTCGTCGATTCCATGCTCATCCACGCCGGAGCCTCGCCATGTAATCCGCATCCCCAGCCTGTCAGCCGCGTGCTCCACAAACTCGCGCACGCTGTGCTGCTCTCCGGTTGCGATCACATAGTCCTTCGGCTCGGCCTGCTGCAAAATCAGCCATTGCGCTTCCACATAATCCCGGGCATGCCCCCAGTCGCGCCGGGCATTCAGGTTGCCCAGATACAGGCGCTCCTGCAGTCCGACCTTGATTCGCGTAAGCGCCCGCGTAATCTTCCGCGTCACAAACGTCTCGCCCCGTTGTGGCGATTCGTGATTGAACAAGACGCCGTTGCACGCAAACATCCCATAGGCCTCCCGGTAGTTCACCGTAATCCAGTAGGCGTAAAGCTTGGCAACGCCATAGGGTGACCGGGGATAGAACGGCGTCGTCTCCTTTTGGGGCGACTCCTGCGCCAGGCCAAACAGCTCTGAACTCGCGGCCTGGTAAAACCGCGCCGTTTTCTCCAGCCCCGTGATGCGCAGCGCCTCCAGCATGCGCAGGGTCCCGATCGCATCGGCGTCCGCGGTATACTCCGGCTCTTCAAACGAAACCAGAACATGGCTTTGCGCGGCGAGATTATAGATTTCGTCCGGCTTCACACTCTGCACAATCTGGATCAGACTGCTTGAGTCCGTCATATCCCCGTAGTGCAGCATGAAACGCCGGTCCTTCAGGTGCGGATCCTCATAGAGATGATCAATCCGCGCCGTATTGATGAGCGAGGTTCGGCGCTTGATTCCATGCACCTCATATCCCTTCGCAAGCAATAACTGCACGAGATAGGACCCATCCTGCCCTGTAACTCCTGTTATAAGTGCTCGCCTCATGATCTTGTATCCTTCAGGGCTGGTTGTATGTCTGGCATGGACTCATGAAAATCAACGTTTCCCGAAATTCGCCGGGGGCGCGGTATGCTCAGACCGCCGCCTCAACGCATGATCGAAAATACTCCAGGCTCAACTTCAATCCCGTTTCCAGATCGATCTTCGGTTCCCAGCCAAGCAGCCTCTTCGCTTTCGTAATGTCCGGTCGTCTTTGTGCCGGGTCATCCTGAGGAAGCGGCCGGAAAGTAATATCGCTCTTAGAACTGGTCACGCGCAGCACCGCGCGCGCGCAATCCAGAACCGTCCATTCCGACGGATTTCCGATATTCACCGGCAGATGTTCGTCGCTTTGCGACAGCCCCACAATGCCCTCAATCGTATCAGACACATAGCCAAAGCTGCGCGTCTGGCTGCCGTCACCGTAAACCGTCAAACTCTCGCCTTTCAGCGCCTGCATCATGAAGTTTGAGATCACGCGCCCGTCATCCTGCTTCAACCGCGGACCATATGTGTTAAAGATGCGTACGATGCGGGTATCCACGCCGAAGCTTCGGTGATACGCCATCACCAGAGCCTCTGAAAACCGCTTCGACTCGTCATACACTGACCGCGGACCTATCGGATTGACATTGCCCCAGTACTCTTCGGTCTGTGGATGCTCGACGGGATCGCCATAGCACTCGGATGTGGAGGCATGCAGAAACCTGGCGTCATATTGCCTCGCAATTTCAAGCATGTTTTGCGTACCCGCCGAGCCCACCATCAGCGTCTCAATTCCCAACCGGTGATAGTCAACCGGGCTCGCCGGAGAAGCTAGGTTGAACACGTAGTCCACGTGGCCAGGATCAAATCGGATGCAGATATCCTGATTACAAAATTTGAATCGCGCCTCCCGCTCAAGGTGCCGCAGGTTGTTCATCGATCCGGTACACATGTTGTCGACGCCGATGACAGAGTGGCCCGCGGCAAGCATGGCGTCTGTCAAGTGCGAGCCAAGAAAACCCGCGGCTCCCGAAATCAGCACGACCATCTGTTCGTCTCCCCCTGCAGCCAACTCGCCCCGCGGCCTTCATCAATCTACCCAACTGCCGCGCGACCGGAGCTGGCATCCGCTCTAGGTCTTCACAGCACGGGCGCGATGCGCGGCATCATCCGCAGGCGAGGCTGCCGGGCGGCCCACACTCAGGTAGGTAAATCCGCTCCGGGCCATCCTCGCAGGATCGTAGAGATTGCGCCCGTCGAGAATGATAGGGTAGCGCATGCTCCGGTGGAGCCTCTCAAGGTCAAGCCCGGCAAATTCCTGCCAGTCGTTTAAGATCAGCAGGGCATCCGCATCCTGTGCCGCGGCATAGGCATCCTTCGCATACTGCATCTGCGGCCCGGGAGCCATCACCTCTCGCGCGCGCTGCTCCGCCGCCGGATCGTACGCGCAGACCACACTGCCTTCGGCAATCAGCATCTGCGCAATGTCCACTGCAGGCGACTCGCGAACATCGTCGGTGCCTCCCTTAAAGGCCAACCCAAGCACGCCTATCCGCTTTCCGCGCAGTGTCCACAGCGCCGCCCGCACCTTCTGGAAGAACCTCCGCTTCTGCTCATCGTTGATCCTCTCCACTTCGCGAAGCAGCCCGAAATCCACTCCCACCGCCTCTGCCACGTCGCGAAATGCGGCTACATCCTTGGGAAAGCATGACCCTCCGTAACCCACCCCCGCACGCAAAAACCTTGGCCCGATGCGGCTGTCCATTCCCATGCCGCGCGCCACGTCCTCCACATCCGCACCCGCAGCCTCACAGATATTGGCCACGACGTTGATAAATGAAATCTTTGCGGCAAGAAAGGCGTTCGATGCATGCTTGATAATCTCGGCGGCCTTTGTCGAGGTCATCACCAGCGGCGGCGGGTCGCCCTGGCTGCGCGCGCCGGGCACTGCGTCATTCCACTTGTAGTACTCGCCCGACAAGAGGGGCAGATAGATCTGCCTCAGCAGGTCCGCGGCGCGCTCTGTTTCTGCCCCAGCCACGATCCGGTCAGGGTGCAGAAAATCTGCCACTGCCGTTCCCTCGCGCAGAAACTCCGGATTCGAGGTCACATCAAACAGATCCCTCGGCACCCCGTTGCGCTCGATAACACGGCCGATCCACTCATTCGTATAAACGGGTACCGTGCTCTTCTCCACAATCACCTTGTAGGAATCGATGGAGCGCGCAATCTCCGACGCCACCGCGTCAACATACGACAAGTCAGCGCTTCCCGTACTACTTTGAGGCGTTCCCACGGCAATAAAGATTGCCTGTGCCGTCTGCGCCGCCGCTCTCAAGTCCGTTGTGAACCGCAGTCTGTGCCCGCGATGGCGATTCAGCAGCTCGGGCAGATACTCCTCGAAAATCGGCACACCGCCCTCTTGCAGCGTGCGCACCTTTTCATCATCATTGTCCACGCACACTACCTGATGCCCGATCTCGGCAAGGCAGACTGATGCAACCAGCCCGACATAGCCCGAACCGACAATCGCAATGGATACTGGCTGACTCATCGTGTCTTCTTCCCGTCTCTTTTCCTGCATGGCGATCCGTCCACCTTCCGTCGCCGCGCTGGGCACTTCAACTCACAACCCGGCGCCAAGGTTCGCCATGCGCTGCTCAAAGAACCCGAGAACCCTATCCTCCGCCCAGCGGTTCCGCGCATACTCACGGGCCGCACGCCGCCTCGCCGGCAGATGATCCGTGCGCAACCTGCAAATCGCCTCATGCAACGCGGCCGCGTTTTCCGCCTCAACAACCACGCCGGCCCCTGATTCCTGTATCGCCCGGGCCACCTCGCTGCCGGTATTCACCGAGGCCACCACCGCGCATCCTGCCGCCAGATACGAAACCACCTTCGACGGGAACACGATGTCTGAAACCGACCTCCGCTGCGTCACCAGACACAGATCGCTGGCTGCCAGCAACCCTTTGAAGTCCCCGGCATTTAACAACGGCAGGAACACAACGTTCGTCAGCCCCAGCTCGCGCGCGCGCCGCATGATTCCGTCCTTTGCCGCGCCATCTCCCACCATGAGAAAAACCACCGATTTATCGGCCCGGCACAAGTGGGCAGCCTCCAGCACCACGTCCAGCCCCTGCTTCACGCCCATGTTCCCGCTGTGCGAAATCACGAAGCGGTCACCCAGCTCAAAACGTTTCCGAAAGTCCGCGCCGTCATCGTCTGCCATGTTCAGCAGCGTCTTTTCAGCTCGCGGCTCAAACAGCACCACCTTCTCGGCCTGCACGCCCTTCGCCACAATCCTCTCCCGCATCCCGCGCGTCAGCGTGCTCACCAGCGCCGCATGACGATAGGCCGCCTTCTCCACCCCCGCCATCACGCGAATTGCCCAGCCCGGCAGCATTCCCAGATCCGCGGCTGCGTCAGGCTGCAAATCCTCCACATCAAATACAAACGGAACCCCCCACTTCCTGGCCAGTGCAATCGCGCTCAACCCAAGCCCCAGTGGAGGAGAAACCGCCAGCAGCACATCCGGCGACTCCGCGCCTGCTGCGCGCACAAACGAGCCGGCAATGTAGCTCGCCTCGTGCGCCACGCGCTTCAGCGAAGTAACCCGGCCGGGCACATAGGCATAACTGCGCAGAATGCGCACTCCATTGCGTTCCTCATCCTGCTTTAACCTGCCCCGGTACTCCGCCGCAACCTTCCACTCAGGATAATACGGGAATGTGGTACAAACTGTAACTTCATGCCCTGCCGACGCCAGATACTCCGCGCGGTAAGTTGTAAATGCGCCGATCCCCGTCTCCTCAGGCCAGTAGTTGATGCTCAGGATCAGGATCCGCACACGCTCATCTCCATTTGCTCCGCGTATCCACCATGCCTCTCAGCAGCACGGTGCCGGCTCTCGCCTTCAGCGCAATCTCAACCTCTCACGCCACGCAAAACTCGGCGTAGGCTTCAAACAGCGAGCTGGCCCCCGCGCCCGCAAATACCTTCTGCAGCGGGCCGCGACTCAGAATTATCGCGGTCAGGGTCAAAACCAGCGTCTTTCCGTCCGTGCATCGCAGCTCGCCGCGTTCAATCCAGGGCTCAAGATAATGCGCGATTACGCCCACAAACTCGCCCAGGTGCTTGCGCAGCAGCGGATCAAGATCCTCGCTGAGCTCGAGCACGCTGAACCCCAGCAGCCTGATCAGTTGCGGCTGCTGCGTCAGTGTCGTGGCAATCAGATCCAGCGCGCCCTGCAGAGCCGCCCGTCCACTCTCCGCGTCGGCAAGCCGGGCGAGCAGGTCGCCCCGAAGATGCACCCTCTGCAGCTCGGCTCGCAGCACGGCCATATATAGATCGCGCTTGCGTGGGAAATGGCGATAGATTGTCACCTCATTTACCTCGGCAGATGATGCAATCTCGCGCGTGCTCACCCCGTTGTATCCAAACTGGGAAAACAGCCTGGCAGCATTCGTAAGAATGCGCTCCTCAGCCCTGCCTTGTACCGAATTGGATAGTTCTGCCATGCCTCAACCTTGCCTTCGTTAAAAGATTGCTATTACTTGTTCCCGTGTTCTGCTGCTAACTTCCGCATGACTTGCCGAGACTCACACGCCATGCTTGCGATCGTATGGGCACCGCACCCGGCGCGACCCCGCCCGATGCGCATTCAAGCTCGCCGTCTCACTGGTGAACTGATTGCCATCGGGTTGCAGGACCGCAGGAAGTTGCAAGTCCAGTGAACCGCTTCAGCTTGATTCTGAGCGGATGGGCTTTTCACCCATGGATCGCTGCCGAAAATCCGCAATTGTAGGGATTGGGACGGATGGAGTTAACGTTCAGCGAAGAGTCGTAGAGCGTTCATCTCGGCCGCTCGCGCACCAGCCCGGGGCAGTACTCACGCGACATCCGGAACGGCGTGGTCTCGATGCCGGCTGACTTCGATGCTGGCTTCCAGCGGCTCCAGATCGGTTTCGTCCACTTCCACCGCGATGCTCTGCATGATCTGCCGCAGCGTCAGCACCACCCGCAGCCCGTTCTTCTTCCTCTGCACCACGCCCTCCATGCCGGCAAAGGCTCCCGAACAAATCCTTGCCGACTGACCGACCGTCAACAGTGGGTGAGGCTCTACCGCGCGCTCCAGCAGCCCTTTCCGCAGTGCCTCAATCGCCGCTGCTTCCACAGGCGCCGGCTCGCGATTTGTGCCGCCCACCACCGCAACCGCTCCGGGCACGCTCAGCACACCGGCACGGTCCGCCCGCTGAATGCGCACGAAAAGATATCCCGGAAACAGCGGCAGGTCCAGCGTCACGCGCGACCCATCACGCCACCGGCGCAGCGTGCGATAGAGAGGAAGATAATGTTCAATCTCTCTCTGGCGCAGATGCTGGGCCACTCGCTTTTCGTGACGGCAGTTTGTATAAACCGCGAACCATTCCGCGCCATGTGTATCAGCCGGAGTTGCGTGGAGGCCTGAAACCGGCGTGCCCGGCCTGTCAGAATCCGTGAAAATGCGTAAAGCTTCGCCATCCTCACTTGGGTAAGGTTTTTCCACATCCAGCCTTCATTGCGGAGTCGGGCGTCATCCGGGTGTTCAATTTGCGATGACAGCAAGCACCCGCTTCAGCCTGTCAGGCTTCAGCAATTTCTCTCCGCTTCCATCAGTTCATCAATATAACAGCGAATTTTAAGTTTTTCCTCATAATTGAACCCGGTTCATTTTCTGGAGTTGTGCTCATCACGCGCCACTCTGCAAGCAAGCACCCTCATTCTCACTTCCAGGCTGCTCCTGCCGGGCGCCAGCCGTGCGCTCCGCGTGTGGTACCCTTCTCAGTTGGAGACCTCCCGTGTCCGCAGGCTCGCTGCCCAATACGCGCGTCTACATGGATGCCAATGCCACCACACCATTGCTGCCTGAAGTGGTCGAGGCGATGCATCCCTATTGGATTCAGCACTTCGGCAACGCATCGTCCATCCATCTTGACGGGCAGTTCGCCCGTTCTGCCGTGGAGCGCTCCCGCGCCACCCTGGCCGGTTTTTTCCATTGCCAGGATGCCGAGGTGGTCTTCAACTCCGGCGGCACAGAAGGCGATAACACCGCCCTCTTCGGTGTTTTGCGCCCCGGCGACCATCTCATCACCACGTCCATCGAGCACTCGGCCGTGCTCAAGGCGGCAACCTGCCTGGCTGAGCGCGGGGTGGAGGTCTCCTTCGTCGCCCCTCGGCCCAGCGGTCTCATCCATCCTGATGACATCCGCGACGCCGTTACGCCGCGGACGCGCCTGGTGAGTGTCATGCTCGCCAACAACGAAACCGGCGTGCTTCAACCTGTTGAAGAAATCGGCAGAGTCGCCGCTGAAGCAAACGCCTTCTTCCACATTGATGCGGTACAGGGCGCGGGCAAGGTGCGGCTTGACGTGCCCCGGTTCGGCTGCCACCTGCTCTCGATTAGCGCCCACAAAATGCACGGGCCCAAGGGCGTTGGCGCTCTGTTTGTCCGCCGGGGAACCCTGTTGCAGTCCCTGATTGTCGGGGGTGGCCACGAGCGCCGCCGCCGTGCTGGAACTGAGAACGTCGCCGGAATCGTCGGCTTGGCCCGGGCCGCTGAACTGGCCACGCACAGCCTGGAAGACGGCACCATCACACGTCTGGCCGCTCTGCGTGACCGGCTGGAGGCAGGGATTCTTCGCCTGCCCGGCACCGGACTCAACGGAGCAGACGCCGGCGGCAAGCCCGTTCCCAGGGCGGCCAACACCACCAACATCTGGTTCGATCATGTGGACGGCGAGGCCCTGGTCATCGCCCTTGATCTCAAAGGCATCGCTGTCTCCGGCGGTTCGGCCTGCCACTCCGGCGCTACTGAGCCCAGCCATGTGCTCCTCGCAATGGGGGTCAACAAAGCGCGAGCCCGCGCCAGCCTCCGTTTCAGCTTGCTCAAGACCGCTACAGAGGCTGACGTGGAGCACGTTCTTCACGTCGTTCCCCAGGCCGTTGAGCAGCTCCGCGCAACCTCACCCCTGGTCGCGGGTACGCTCGGCTGATCTCGAATGTGATCAATCGCTTGCATCCGGGCTACCGGCTCCGGATCGTGTGCCCGCCACCATCCAGGTGCAGAGCGGCGCACTCGCATCTACACTGGATGTAGAACCATGCTGCCCCAGGAAACCATCGCCGTGGCCATGTCGGGAGGAGTAGACTCCTCGACCGTTGCGGCCATTCTCGCCCAAGGCGGCTCCAATGTTGTCGGGCTCACCCTCCAGTTGTGGGACCAGACGCGCCTGGCCGGCAGACATGGCATGCCAGACGCCCCGCGCGCTGGCCGCTGTTGTTCCCTCGACGATGTGTACGACGCGCGGCGCGTCGCCCAGCAGCTTGGAATTCCCTACTACGTCGTCAATCAGGAAGACCGCTTCGAGCAGGATGTCGTGCGCCCCTTCGTCGCGGAGTACCTCGCGGGCCGGACGCCCATTCCCTGCTCTCTTTGCAACAACCACCTCAAGTTTGACCAGCTTCTCACCACCGCGCGCAGCATCGGCGCCACCCGCATTGCCACCGGCCACTACGCCATCAACCAGCACGACCCGCATCGCGGCCGCTGGATACTCAAGCGCCCCGCCGATCTTGCCAAGGATCAAACCTACTTTCTCTTTGGCCTCACCCAGGAGCAGCTCGCCCGCACCCTCTTCCCTCTAGGGCCGCTGACCAAGCCGCAGGTGCGGCAGCAGGCACGCGACCACGGCCTCGCGCTGGCAGAGAAGCCTGACTCGCAGGAGATCTGCTTCATCCCTGGCGGCGACTACAAGCAGTTCCTTGCCGCCTACCTTGAAGAGCAGGGCAGCAGCGTACCAGAAACCGCCGGCGAACTTGTCACCGCCGACGGCGCCGTGCTCGGCCGCCACGATGGCATCTTCAACTTCACCGTCGGCCAGCGCAAGGGACTGGGCGTCTCATCCTCTTTGCCTCTCTATGTTCTGCAGATTGATCCGGCATCCAACCGGGTTACGGTCGGGGCCGATGCAGATCTCGCCAGCTCAACCCTGCGCGCCACGCGGCTCAACTGGATCAGCATCGCGGGGCTTGACTCTCCCATGCGCGTCAGGATCAAGATTCGCCATCGCCACGAGCCTGCCTGGGCCACGCTTTCCCCGGTCGCGGCCAATCCCGACGAGGTCGTCGCCACCTTTGACGAGCCCCAGCGTGCCGTCACCCCGGGCCAGTCCGCGGTCTTTTACGACGGCGACGAGGTCGTCGGCGGTGGCTGGATTTCCTAACTCCATCACATCCGAACATCCAGTAAACGATACACCTCCGCTGTGCGAAGTGATGTATGGGACGCGCGAAAACTGCTGCGGCTCCCAATCCCCCGATGAACGCTACCCAGCCATTTTGTCCACGCGTTATACTGGCTGGCATAAGATTTCCAGGAGTTGCCAGATGATTGGGAAAACGTTTGCCAGAACAGCCGCCACTACTGCCCTTGCTCTTGCCTCTGCCCTGGCGTTTGCTCAGCAGCCACCTGCCGTCCTCACCATCCACGCTGACCAGCCCGTCTCCGCCGTTAGCCCCACCCTCTATGGCCTGATGACCGAGGAGATCAACTACTCCTACGACGGCGGCCTCTACGCTGAGATGGTGCGAAACCGCACCTTCCGCGCAGACTGGACAGGCATACCCGACTGGTACCTCTATGAGGGCGGCAACTCCGCGGCGGCCATGTCCGCCGACAGCAAAACCGGACCCAGCACCGCCATCCCTCACAGCCTCCGGCTGGATGTTTCCTCAGCGGACGCAGGCAACCAGGCCGGCGTCATCAACACCGGCTGGTGGGGAATGGCGCTGCATCCCGGCACCACCTGCAAGGGCTCCTTCTACGCCCGGGCAGACTCCACCGGCATCGGTCCCGTCGTGGTGTCGCTTGTGGACAATCAGTCGGGTCAGGTACAGGCCTCGGCCCGGGTTTCCGGCATCGGTACGGAGTGGAAGCAGTACCACTTCACCCTCAAGACCGGCCCGGCCCAGGCCTCCTCCGGCAACCATCTCCTCATCACCGTGGGCCATTCCGGCACGCTCTGGCTCAGCCTGGTCTCGCTCTTTCCGCCCACCTACGACAATACCCCCAACGGCAACCGTATTGACCTGATGAAGATGCTCGCTGCCATGCACCCCACGTTCCTTCGTTTCCCCGGCGGCAACTATCTCGAGGGCAACCATATCAACGAACGCTTCCAGTGGAAGAAGACCATCGGCCCACTCGTCGACCGGCCCGGTCACCCCAGCCCGTGGCGTTACTTCTCCAGCGACGGCATGGGCCTGCTGGAGTTTCTGGAGTGGTGCGAAGACCTGCACATGCAGCCTGTCCTCGCCGTCTATGCCGGTTACTCGCTCCAGCAGGAGCACGTCGACCCCGGACCCGGCCTGGAGCCCTACGTCCAGGACGCACTCGATGAGATCCAGTACGTCACCGGCGGCACAGACACCAAATGGGGCGCCGAGCGCGCCCGCGACGGCCACGCCGCACCCTTCAAGCTCAATTATGTTGAAATTGGCAACGAGGATGAGTTTGACAAGTCGGGCAGCTATGATGGGCGCTACGCTCAGTTCTACAAAGCCATCAAGGCCAGATACCCCCAACTGCAGCTCATCGCCACCACCCCGGTCAAGAGCCTCACTCCCGACGTCATCGACGACCACTACTACCGCCGTGCCACCCAGTTTTTCAAGGACACCACCCACTACGACAAGACCGGCCGCAGCGGGCCCAAAATCTTCGTCGGCGAGTGGGCCACGCGCGAAGGTTCGCCCACGCCCAACTTCAACTCCGCGTTGGGCGACGCGGCGTGGATGACCGGCATGGAGCGCAACAGCGATATCATCGTCATGGCCAGCTATGCCCCACTCTTCGTCAACGTCAATCCCGGCGGAATGCAGTGGGAGTCGGACCTCATCGGCTACAACGCGTTGACGAGCTACGGCTCACCCAGCTACTACGCGCAGGTCATGTTCAGTGAATATCTCGGCGACCACACCCTCGCTTCACAGCTTGTGCACGCCGGCCCCAAACTCTTCTACTCCATCACCCGGAGCAGCGCCAAGAAGCAGCTCTACCTCAAGCTGGTCAATGCTTCGTCTGATCCGCGGCAGGTTGAGATTCGCCTGCCCGGCGCTTCAGTCGCGGCCACAGCCAGCCTGGTCACGCTCAGCGCGCGCGACACACAGGCCACCAACACCATTGACCACCCCGACAGCATCGTGCCCGTTCACTCCACCCTGCACGATGTGAGTACTGATTTCAGGCACACTATGCCCCGCTACTCCATTCAGGTCCTGGTCATGGACGAGAAATAGCCGGGCACGCGCCAGAAAATCAAAGGGCCGGGACGACGGTGCCCGGAGATGAGTCCGGCGTTAAACGAACATTTCCTTGTCCGCCGCGGCGTGGGTTTCGCGCGGATCTCGCTCGCCGGGCACATTTCTGCTGATCAGCACGCCGGCCGCGGCCTTGACCGCGGCAGCCACCGCTGCCAGTTGGCGCAGAGGCGCGGTCACCACGTCGCCCACAATGTTGCTGGCTCTCTCGGCGGTGTCCATCATGTTGGTAAACATCTTGTCGATGCGCCCCGACTGGCGTCTGACCCGCTCCAGAACTTCCATGGTGACGACTTCCAGTTCCTTGCCCTGGGCCCGCAGCCCTTGGGAAATCTCTGCAAGGTCGGTTGCCACCGTCTCAATCTTGGGTCCGATGCGGTTGATGAACTCCCGGCTCTCCCGCACGGCGGGCAGGATGGACTCCACCTGCTCCTGCGTGGTTTTCAGCCCCTTGCGCAGCGAAACGAACAGCGCCAGCAGAATAACCGCCTGCAGCAGGACCGCCACGCCGGTCAGGGCAACAAAAACAATCAACAGGGATTCTTGGTTCACGTTCTGCCTCGGAGTCTCTTCCACGCGGAACGCCGCATGGCTATCAATTCAATCAGCATCGCTGCCCCGGGGGTGAGGCAACGCATTGTCCGGCGCCGGTTCGCCGTCCGGGGGATTCGCCGCTACCCGGTTTTCACGCGGTTACCGCCGGGGCATACGCACTCCGGCTCCGGCGCGAGAGGCATTCGGAATCCGGGCTATTCGCTCTGGTCCGTCGCGGTTGCGGTGGTACGGTAGGCCTCGCGGCCTGCATCCACGGCAGCCGACAGCCGCGTTGACTGGTCGTGTACCAGGCCCTTGCCCCGCTCCACAAACTCTTCCCACT
>DASSHM010000133.1:0-4722 GCA_035692885.1 Occallatibacter sp. | reverse complement strand
TTCTCGTCTGTGAAGCCGCCATCCACATACCAGCTCACCAGCCGGTTATAGTAGTCGCCGAGTTCCTTCCCCGTCGGGTCGCGCAACTCCGTACCCTGCGTGTAGGTCCACGTCACCTGGTCGGGGTCTGCGGGATAGGTGACCGGTTTATCGGTTTTGAACAGCCATGCCGGAATGGTGCTGAAGTTCATCACCGTCGAGTGCCCGGCGGTTGCATCCATGAACTCCTTCGTCATCGGGTCAATCAGGCTGAAGTCCCAGCTCGTCTTCTCGGCCGTGGGCGGTTCCAGCTCTGCCACGGCGAGCTTGGGGTAGGGTAGCCAGGGAACATAGCGGACGTAATCCGCACCGAGTTCCTTCAAAGCCTTGTAGGCGCCCTTGGCCAATGGCTGTCCGGGACGCAGCGGGGGATTTACAACCACCTGCAGCGTCGGGGTTGACATTGAAACCACCACTGTCTTATCCCAGTGGATTGAAACCGCATCGGTGGACTCCTGCGCCTGCAGACCTGCCGCCACTGCCAGGCACAGGATGGCTCCACCGAAAAGCCGGATGAAAAGGCGGGCGTTCCCCCGCCGATGGTTGCGTTGATTCCTCATAATTGCTCCTTGCTCTCAGTGCAGATGATTGGCTCTAAGTGTTGATGACTGCGCGCTCAGCCGCATTCTGCGCGCGCTCCAAATTCATGCGCCGCCAATGTATACCATCCGTGAGTTTCATTTGCAACTATTTCTGTATTGAGATTCAGGAACGCTTCCGCGGCTGGACAAAGTATGGCGTGAAGGGGGTATATCGTCCATCTTTTATTCAGTTTGGGTGCGGGCGGAGGAACAGGTTCAATCATCTTGAACGGGCGTCGTGCAGCATCGGAATTTGCGATAAAAGAAACGCTGGATCCAGGAATCGGAATCCAGCGCCTCGAATCCCTCTTGACGCTGTCAGCTCACGATCTCAAGGTCCTCGGTCCCGCTGCGCTGGCGCCGCGGAGCCAGCGGCATATTGGGCAGGCGCGTCCCCGTGGCCGCGAAGATTGCGTTCGCCACCGCGGGCGCCAGCCCGATGATGCCAATTTCGCCTGCGCCGGCCGATGGCAGGTCCTTGCGATCGAGCAGCACCACCTCAATCTCCGGAATATCGCTGAAGCGCGGCACGCGGTAGTGTGCGAAGTGCGGATTCAGGATGTGCCCGTTGGCAAACAGAATCTGCTCGAACAGGGCTCCTCCAATGGCCTGCGTTATCGCCCCCATCATCTGGTTTCTCAAACCGTCCGGGTTCACCACCGCGCCTGACTCCCACGCCTGAACGACCCGGCGAATGTGTATCTGCCCGGTCTCAGGGTGGATGCCCACTTCCACGCAGGTGGCCACAAACCCGCCTTTGTCTGTTCCCCCCGCCAGGCCGAATCCGCGTTCCCGCGAGGACTGCATCCGGGCCCAGCCAAACTTCTCCGCCGACGCCTCAAAAACGGCTCTCAGCCGGGGATTGCCCAGGTTCTTCAGGCGGAAGGCCAGGGGGTCCATCCGGGCTTCGTGCGCCAGAGCATCCATATGCGATTCGCGGGCGAAGTTGTTGGCCGTCGCGGCCAGAGCGCGATACGATCCGGGCCGCAGTGGCGACTTGCAGGGATGATACTGCGCCAACTGGTTGGCAACCACATACGGCGTGACAATCGCGGAAGGTCCGGAGTTGTAGTTGTGGTGCTCCCACGCCACCAGCGTGCCGTCGCGCTTCAGTCCGGCGTCAATCTCGATCAGGCCAGCGGGACGAAAGTATGCCCACGTGAATTCTTCCTCCCGCGTCCAGACCAGCTTTACGGGTTTGCCGGCGGCCCTGGCCAGGCGTGCCGCCTCAAGCGCCGCCTCGCCGGTGTGCTTGCCGCCGTAGCCGCTGCCCATATCCGGCTGAATCACTCGTACGCGATCGGCCGGGAGTTGAAACTCATCCATGAGCTGCTCGCGCACGCCAAACGGGCGCTGCGTTCCTGTCCACACGGTCAGCTTTCCGTTGTTCCACTCCGCAACCGCGGCTCTCGGCTCCAGGGGGGCATGGGCAATGTACTGCACGGTGTACTGCCGCTTCAGCTTGAGATCGGCCGTTGTCAGTGCTGGCGCGACTGAGCCTGTGGCAGACTCGGGCTCGGAACCACGGCCGGTTTCAGGATTGTTCCTGAGGTACTCGAAGAGAGTTTCATTGGATGGTTGCGCAGGCACCACCCAGTTTGCCTTGATTGCCGCAAGGGCATCCTGCGCCGTCTCCGCGTCCGGGGCAACCACGCCGATAAAGTCGCCGTCATGCACCACCTTCACGCCCGCCATTTTGGAGGCGTCATCGGTGTTCAGTGACTGCAGCGTCGCGTTGTATCCATCCGGGCGTACGACCTTGCCAAACATCATGCCCGGCCGTGTCATGTCCGACGGAAACTTGTGCGCGCCGGTCACAAACTGCCTGCCGCCGACCTTGGGAACAGAGGTTCCCGCAATCGTCCAGTCCGTCGCCGGGGTCAGATGCTCCGTGACGTCGACGACCTTCACAATATCCTGGCCACCGGTCAGCTCGCCGTATGTTGCGGTGCGCGCACCGTGGGCTTCGCTGACTTTTCCATTCGCCGCTATCAGGTCCGCCGGTTTCACCTGCCAGCGCTTTGCGGCCAGTTCGATGAGCGCCTCTCGGGCAGCCGCTGCCATCTTACGCAGTTCCGGCCCCATGGTCGGTGTCGTGAGGCTCCCGAATGTACCCATATCCCACGGCGTCAGGTCAGTGTCGCCCATCACCATGGCGATGGAGTCAACCGGAACGCGCAGCTCCTCGGCGACCTGCTGCGCCAGCGATGTCCGAATGTTCTGCCCGACCTCAACCTTGCCGGTAAATACCTTGACCTGATTGCCGGCGGCGATGTGCAGCCATGCGCTGATGCTCCTGGGCAGCTCATGCTGGGCAAAACGCCGGCCTGACTCCTGTGTCCGTGCGGCGGCTGGGCTCATGCAGATGAGCAGGCCTCCGCCCAGCAGCTTGAGAAAGTCGCGGCGGTTCACTTCAAAGCCGGATCCGGGAGCTTCAGGCCGGGCCGTCTCAGGCGCCGCGTTGATGCCGATTCCGCTGCTCATGCCTCACCCCCGTCGTGCCGATGCTGCGCGGCCCTTTTGATTGCAGCCAGAATTCTCTGATATGTCCCGCAGCGGCATATATTTCCATTCATCGCCCTCACAATCTGCTCATCGGTCGGGCTCGGCGTCTCGCGCAGCAATGACGTTGCGGACATGATCATCCCCGAAGTGCAGTATCCGCACTGGTAGGCGCCTTCCTGCACAAACGCATCCTGCACCGGGCTCAGCCGTCCGCTGGTTTCCAGGCCTTCAATGGTCGTTATCCGGGAGTGCGCCGCGGACGCTACTGGCAGAAGGCATGAGTGCATCGCTCGTCCGTCGAGCAGGACCGTGCATGCGCCGCATTGGCCCTCGCCGCAGCCGTACTTCGTGCCGGTCATGTTCAGGCGGTCACGGAGCACAAACAGCAGAGGCTCCTCGCCGGAGGCCTCGACGCTCCTGCTTTCGCCGTTGATGTTCAAAACAAAGTGACTCATCCCCGACTCCTTCCCAGCTTCTCGATTCCGGCTTCCTGTTGATGGTGCGACTCCGCGCCATCGAGCGGCCGGAATCCGTGCAGGTTCTTCCGCGGCAGGCTCTTACGCGCTTGTCCGGCAGAATGTCCCGATTCGCCCGGCGGCGAGCATTCTTCCCGCCAGATTGACCTGAAAGTGCTCTATATTGTCCCGGCGAAAAGGAGAGCTTTCCGCCACGCGCCCATGATACGCCGTTCACGACGAAGCCCGGAGCCCGTCCACGCCCACCCCGGCAAGTTGCGTGCCGCAAATTGCCCTGAGCCGCCCGGAACGGGCTGTAACTCCACCCCGAATCCAGACCAGTCTGCTGGTGAAAATCGATTAGGCCGCACCTCTATGCGGTCTTCCCGGGTACGGGAATCACGAGCTCGACGGGCTTGGCAGAGCTGGCCCCGGCTTCCTGAGGATAACCGTAAGTTCAGCATTTGCCGCACTTAGTAAATCGATTTCAGGAAATCGGTTTCTTTGTATACCCTCGGCCGGATGCCTTGGTTGAAGAATACTCGAAGATGAGCATAAATCTATGATTTTAATCATTCAAGAAGTTGTGGAGCCGGCTTGCCGCGAGGAAGGATGCGGACTTGACAAGACTTGCGGATCAGGCTAGATTTTCTTCTGGTTTGGAAAACGATTGCTGCGCGTTTTGAATGCCGGTTCCAGCGGCAAGCCATCTGATTGAGTAATCGGGTAGTTGACCGGTCAATGGGGCAGGCGGCACAAATTGCGCATGGTTGTTGCATGGCGTGTGGGGCAGCAGCGCAGAGCCTGAGAGGCAATGTGCGGCCCTCCGCATTTGCTTTTGTTATGGCGGACCACTCGGGAGCCCTTGATGAGTGGGCCCCTGACTGAATCACTGGTATCGCAATTCACATAGGGCCAAAAAATCGCGCCAGGCGCGAATAACGTGTCGAAGCCGGCTTCTGTGGTTTGGGATGCGCGCCACAGCGCGAGTCAAAGAGTCAGAAATCGTTTGCTCAGGAGGCGAACTATGAATCTACTGTTGAAGAGGCAGTTGTCTTCAGCCGATCGGAAATGCCGCACCGGCGGGTCGCTGCGCAAATCACTCTCGGTGTGCTTTGCGCTGGTGGCCATGGTCCTGCTGA
>DASSHM010000132.1:0-6473 GCA_035692885.1 Occallatibacter sp. | reverse complement strand
GTAAAGGATGTTCACAATGATCCACAACCACCAGTTGGCGGTGTGTTTGCGTGCCTGCCACCAGCTCGCGACCAGGCTGTAACTGGCCAGCGTTGCATCCAGAAAAGGCAGCGCTGCATGCAGTCGTAGAGCCAGCGCGCCGAGCAGAAAGCTGCCTGCGGCGCCGGCGGCCAGCGCGGCAATCATCGACGAACGCGCCAGCGGAACCACGCGAACCTCACCCTCCTCCCGCACTCCCGCCCACCAGTGCCACCACCCATAAAGGGTGAAGGCTATAAAGAAGATCTGCAGCAGCGCGTCAGAGAGAAGACGTGCACGGTAAAACACCACCAGGTAGATGACGTCCGCCGCCAGCACCACGGGCCAGCACATGAGGATGCGACGCGTCGTCAGCCAGATGCCGAGGAACGTAGTGATCAAGCCGGCAATCTCAAGCCAGTGGGCCGCCGCGTAACTGCCGACCGTCATCCAGCTCATCGCTGCGCTCCCGCCGGCTGTTGCTGCACACGCGCCGCTGCCCAGTTGCGTATTGCGCTCAGCAGCATTTCTCCAGTTCGAGTATGGAACCATCGTGCGTGCCCAACCAGGTAGTCCCGTGTGGCTACACGAGCCCTTGTCGCGGAGTGCAGAGCACCAAGAAAGTAGTCGGCTTCAGTAAGCGCGAATTCGGCGTGACAAAGCGCGGTCATTGGCGCCAGGGCAGCCGCCTCTGCCGCCGAGAGAGTGCGAACCGATTCGTAGCCCTTCAACAGTGCCGTGAGGTGATCCAGATGTACCGGTATGTCTCCATCGCGCGCCTTGTCTTGCACCAGCATGAGCCACTCGACAATGTTGCGCTCAATGGCATGAGCCAGATCGTGCACCGCGTTTGTGCGATCAGCCAGTCCAACATCGATAATCGATGTCACCTGCGCACGGTCACCTTTCGCACTCCAGAACAGGTTCGAGGCGTGCAGGTCGTTGTGCGTCCAGAGTGGATGCAGGCCGGGCAGAAGTGGAAGCAGTTCCGCATGGAACGGGGCCAGTAGTTTGAGTGCCCGGCCGCAGTCCTCCTGGGTAGCCGCATCATCCGCCAGTGCGGGACGAGCCTGCAGGTAGTCTCGCGTGGCTTCTTCCGGCCGGGTTGAGGCAAAGATGGAAAAGCTCGCTACCAGCGGACGAATTTTGCGCTCCGCAGCCGGAAATCCCTGTGCCGCACTATGCAGTCCGGCCAGCGCCCGGCCCGCAGAATAGGCATGATCCGCGCTGCGGAACGGCGTCCACGAGATGGCATCCTGATACAGATCAATGCCCGGCGACTGCTCATGAATTTCGTAGGTCCAGTCTCCCAGTTCAATTGCGGTTTGCCCCTCCGCTGAGACCTGAACCCGGGGAACAGGCACACCGCCGTTGCGAAGATGAGCCATGAATCCATGTTCTTCCAGCAGCCCTTCGCGGTTGCGGACGCTGCAATGATGGCGCTTGATAAAGAACCGGCCCCGGCTGGTTGCAACCATGCCGGCGGCGGAGAATGGGCGAGGGCTGATAGACAGGATGTTGATGAACTCGCCGCATTGAGGTAAATTCTTCAGCAGACTGCGGATCTCGTCCATCGCCAGCGGAATCCAGTCGGGGTACACGAGCGTACCATCCAGTCCATGCGCCTTGGCGATGTTGGTCATCGGATATCCGCGGTTCCAGCTGGCCGGTACGCCGGCTCAGAAAGTGTAACGAGCCGAAAGGCGCACTGTCGCGGGTGCGCCGAGGTGGATGAAGGTGTCGCCATAGCTCGCGCCTGTGTCTTTCCAATAACGCTTGTTCAAAATGTTGTCGGCATAGAGCCGAATGGTCATATGGCCCTGCTCGCCGCCTGGCGTGTAGCGCGCGCCGAGGTTAATTAGGTGATAGCCCGCTACATGCACGGCGTCGTCGCGCGTGGCCTCTTTGCTGCCGGCATAGCTCCAGCCCGGCATCAGGTGCAGTCCGCTCAAGTGAGTTAGCAGCAGGTCGGCAGACATGCTGACGCGGAAGCGCGGGACATTGATCACCTGCTTTCCGTCGAAGGCGGGTGTGCCGGTGTCGCTCGAGATCGCGCGCAGTCCGGCAGCCGAGGCTGTCAACTGCATCCACTTCGTCGCCTTCCCTTGTGCATTCACCTCAATCCCGGTGTGGGTTTCATGCCCCATGGCTTCAAAGCACAAGTCGTCCGCCGCTACGCTGCCTGGGCAGAAGCGGTCTGCCTGCTGGATAATGCGCGGATAGAAAAATGGCTGCCGCATGCGGAAGAGCGCAACCGTCACCAGCATGTTGTGCTCGAACTTTACGCCGGCCTCGGATTGACGCGTGTGAAACGGCTCGAGAAAGGCGGATGAGTTGTCCACCCACCATGGCGCCTGAGGGCCAAGTGAGAGCAGCACCCCGTAGTTGGCGTAGAGGGTGACATCGTGCCGTGGAGAGTACGTTGCAGCGTATTGCGGCAGCCATTGAGTGCGCGCGCCGAGGTAATTGAAGTCGGTTACGCGCGCCACTCGGCCGCCAGCCAGCAGGGAAATTCCGCCGGGCAGGGTTATTCGGTCCTGCACCAGGACGGCGGCCTGGTGATTGTAGTCAGCCAATGCGGCTGGGCCTGCCTGCTGATACGGAGTTTCAGGAGCATATGCGACATTTGGCCGATAGATGTTTTCCACGCCTAGCGGCACGTACACCACGGTTGGCGAAAGCTCAACGGTGCGGCGAAAGAGCGAACCGCCGCCAACCACCCGGTGTGACACCCAGCCTGTGCTGAAGCTTCCCTGCACCAGTGCGGCGCCCACCACGTCCATCCACACTTCGCCGGGGCTGCGGTAGTCGTAAATCTCGTAGCTACCGTCGGGGCAGAAGAAGTAGTAGGGTGAGCCGGGGCACAGCGAGTTGCCGCCGGCATCGAGTGCGGGCCCGTATGGCCAGATGACGTTATCGTCGATGAGCGAGCGGCTGTATGATCCTTCGATGCGAGCACTCCAGTTCGCGTTCAGCGAGTGCCGCAGCCGTGAACCGGCGTTGATCGAGTCAAAGGTGTTTGGCTTTGACCACGACTGGTAACCAAGCATCACGGAAGGGAAGACATCCGCCGGAACGATGGTTCCGCCCAGCAACTGGTAGCCTGCCGCGGAGCGCTGCACCTTGTGCTGATAGGCAAAGTCGGCGCGGAGATCCGTTGCAGGATCAAGCCGCCAGGTGCTGCCCACCGCGCCCATTCCGCGCCAGCCGCCGGCATGCTGCACGTAGGTGTGGATATCCTCGCCGGCTAAATTCAATCGAACCCCCGGCTCTAAGCGCGAGTGGAAGATGTGGCCGATGTCCAGGGCTCCATAGGCCGTTCCGCGGTGGTCCGTGGCCAGGTCGATGGCTGGGCGCTGCCCCGCGTAGGGTTGCTTTGTAACGAAGTTGATGAGCCCGCCCGCCGAGGCCACTCCACTCTCCACTCCCGCGATCCCTTTCACAAATTCCACGCGTTGAATCATCTCCATCGGAACATCCTGCTCGCCAGCCACGGTCATGCCGTTGATCTGTATGCCCGTGGCCAGGTCGATGGGAAATCCACGGATGGCAAAATCGCCATAATAGCCTACAGGCGCGTAGTTTTCGCCGACTGAGGCGTCATTCTTCACCACATCCGCCAGCACGCGCGCCATCTGATCGCTCAGCACGGCATGACTGACCGCGGTAACGGCGATCGGAGTTTCCAGCAGCGATGCGCCGTCCAGACTGGCTGCGGAAGAGCCGGTTGAAAGATAATCGTCCGTCACTTGTCCTCGAACCACCACGGTGGTCGTCACGTGAGGTGCCTGCTGCGCTGTGCCGCGCTGTGCACTGCCACTTGGAGGCACCTTACCCGGTTCTGAATGATTGCCCTGCGCGCCGGCGGGCAGGGCCAAGCAAAAGCCCACCGCGAGCGTGACAGCCGCAAGAGTCTTCCCGCGCAAGAGCCTGAGCGGATGTGCGCCGCCCAACATGCTGCCTGCTCTACTGGCTTTAGTACTGAACACTGGCGCCGCCATAGATTCCCCTGCCTTCAAGTCGTCGAAACAGGAGAACTCGTGCGTCAGTTTAGGAAGGCCGTCAGCCCCTGAAAACTTCCCACGCCGGCATTATCCGGATCGGGTTCGAGGGTATTTCTCAGCCCCAGCGCGTGGAGCACCCCTGTTTCAACACTCCAGATTGCACCACCCCGGCACAAATTGCAAATTCCAGTCCTGCATTGCAGGAGGTGCGGATGGATGTGACGACTCATGGATCAGGGGTCTAATCGAAGCGCGCGAAGGCGTCTGCGATGCAACGGTGCATTTCAGATGGCAGGCACTTCTGCGCATCGCTCACCTCCAGCACGGCCGCGGGTGGCGTGGGCAGGGCCCTGAGGGCTGCTGCGGTTGCCTGCCAGTCGATGGTTCCTTCACCCGGCCACAGGTGCTCATCTTTGAGCCCGTGATTGTCGTGCACGTGCACTGAGCCGATGCGATCGCCAAGGGTGGAAATTGATTGAACGACCCCAGCCGAAATGTGCGCGTGGCCCAGATCGAGGCAGACTCCCACGTTTGCCAGGTGACCCAGATCCAGAATGGTCATGAGCCGGGCCGGCGTGGTGGGCTCGCTCAGAGTGTTTTCCACCAGCAGGCGAACACCCAGCGGGCCCGCAAAAGCGCCCAGATGCTCCAGCGCGGTCTCGGCATATTCCAAGGTTCGTTGCGACCAGGTATCGTCCCGCTCACCCAGGTGCACCACGAGACTCCTGAAGTGGATCTGCTCGGCGGCTTCCAGCGCACGCTTGATCTCATCCATTGCGTCAATGCGCCTGGACTTCTCCGGATGCAGCACGTTAATCGCCAGCGCGCCTGCGCGTCCCATCTCGCGGTCAGGGAAGAGGGGTGCGTGCATGGAGAAGGGCAGCAGCGAGTTGCCGGCAAACCATGCGCCCAGCTCTGCCTTATGCTCGCGGCTGGTGTAGTCGAAATGCTGACGGGCGGCAAAAATCTCCACCCCCTGCGCCCCCCATCGTTCCGCCTGCTCCAACAGGCCCGGATGCAGACGCTGGTTCAGACACATGTGTGTTGACACGACACGCAGCATTTTTGAAGGGCCCTCCACGCCGGGCCGCTGCGTGCTGCAGCCCGTGCGCTACCCACAATTATCGCATTTTTTCCAACAACTTAGCCCCGCAGTGAATTACCTTAATGGGTACATGTTCCGCACAGCGGCTGGCCGCGGCAAATACCGCGGTGTCGCGGGCTATTCTCCGGCGCGAGTGAAGCGATCAGTGTTTTCCGATGAGCATGGAGTGATCGACCTCGATATGGCAGGCCGCGCCGCGCTCAAGCCGCTTGGACAAGCCATTCGCATACGTCACAGAGAGCAGGTCAATGGAATCAATCGCGGACATTCCAGATACCCAGACTGAGGCCGCGCTTGCGTTTTCGGATACGGGAGATAGCCGAATGCGCAGGGTTCTGAATGCATCCGGACGGCCGCGAGCCACCGACGTTCCCACGGTGCGGCCTTTCGCCTCGAATCCATGAACGGTGATGACGGCCTTCACAAGTTGACGGCCATCAGGAGCGGAGATGGTCATCACCAGTCCCTGGCCGGCGCCTGCGGGATGCTTCAGGCTACTGCCGACCGCTCCCACGAGGCTTCCATCCGCCGCGTGCTCGACGCGCACAGCCACCGGGCAGGTATTGTTTCCCGCCGGGGGCACCGGGGATGCTTGTCTGCTTTCCAGATTCTGTGGCCGGGAGTGATTGGGCAACTGCGCCGTGAGCGGTGCCGCGGCCAGAAGAAGTATGGCTGATATCAGAGAGCAACTTCGCATTCTCTCAACCTCCGTTGCGGGTGACTCGGCGGCGGAGGACCGATTGTGCCCGTCACGGTTGCACGCAGCGCTTATATCAGTTGGACCGCCGGAACGGAGAAACATCATGGTCAAGTTGCTCGTGGTTCATGATTTTCAGCCGGGTTGGCCAGCCCGCTCAAGCCGTTGCACACGGTGCCATTCGTCATAGCCGGGCGTCCGGTTCACGGCCTTGCACCTGCGCACTGTGTTACCGTTGCAATACGGCGTCCCTCATCCACGCAGCAGTCCAGAACGGGACGTCGGGCGAACCTTGAGAATGTCCCAGCAGCCGGATCTGACATCGCCTACGTTCTCTGCGAGCCCGGCTCCTGAATCCGGGACAGGACCCGAGCCGCCATCCGCGACGCAGCCTCAGCACCGCCGGAACACCCCGCAACGCATTCCCCGCTGGCTAATCAGGGCGGAACTTTTTCTGCGGGTCCTGCTCCGGATGTATATTGGGCTCGCCATCTGTTACGCTCCCTGGTCGAGCATGTTCTGGGACCAGAATCCGTTGTTCGCCCAGTTCCCCACGCTCTCAATCTATGCCGCAAATGGCGCGGTGCGCGGCATCGTCTCGGGAATTGGATTATTGAATCTCTGGATAGCCTTCCAGGATGCCATTCAC
>DASSHM010000131.1:0-2033 GCA_035692885.1 Occallatibacter sp. | reverse complement strand
GGCGCAGGCCGGGGCCGGGGCGCTTCCTTCTTGGCCGGAGCCAGAATGGCGTGCAAAGTGGTGCCCTCCATGCGGGGCATGAACTCAACGACACCGGCTTCCGCAACGTCCTGAATGAGCCGGTTGATGATCTTGTAGCCGAGTTCGCGATGGGTCATCTGGCGGCCGCGAAATCGCAGGCTGGCCTTGACCTTGTCGCCGTCATTGAGAAAGCGGAGCGCCTGGTTCTTCTTGGTCTGGTAGTCATGCTCATCGACGGTGACGGAGAATTTGACTTCCTTGATGGTGATGACCTTTTGCTTCTTGCGTGCGGCGCGCTCGCTCTTTTCCTTTTCGTAAAGGAAGCGACCGTAATCCTGAATGCGGCAGACAGGCGGCACCGCGTTGGGCGAAACCTCAACCAGATCGAGCCCGCGCTCGCGGGCAACCTTGAGCGCCTCAAATGGCGCCATGATGCCGAGTTGCTCGCCGTTCTCGTCGATTACGCGAACTTCGCGCGCGCGGATACGGTCATTGATGCGGATAAAGGACTTGGCCGAACGTTTGTCGAATGCGATGATTCTCCTCCAGATGCAGCCGCCGCCCGCCGCCGGGGCCTGGTTGCCGCGGGCACAGATATGCCCCGAGTATAGCACTGCTTGAACTTGGAAGGAGCCGCACGCAGGACGGTCAAAGCACCGGCGGCACCGCTGCATGGACGGCTGCCGCCACAGCCTCGGCAGCAACGAGAAAACCCTCGGAATTCAGGCCGGTGGGGCAAATCCTGACCAGGCGGTTGGCGGGCAGCGACGCCTCGATTTCGACAGGAATGAAGTTCTCGGTGAGAGCGGATGTGCGGCCGACGGTGGCAAGCCCGGCGGGCGTGCGCAGGGTAATGGCATCCAGGTGAACGCCAACCATGCGCTCGCGGTGAGCCTGGGACTTTTCGGCGGCGAGACGGCGAAGCGCGGCCATGCGCTCACTTACGACATCGCAAGGCACAGGCGTTTCCTCATGGAGCTTCCAGGCGCGGGTGCCGGGCCGGGGCGAGAACGGGAATAAATGGAGATAACCAAAAGGCAGTTCCCGGATGAAATCAAGAGTCTCTTCGAACTCGCGATCAGTCTCCCCCGGAAATCCAATCATCACGTCGGCGCCCAGGGTAAGATGCGGCCCTGCGGCGCGCAGGAGCGCCGCAGCCTTTTCACCGTAGTGCCAGGGGCGATAGCGGCGGTGCATGCGGCGAAGAACGGCGTCAGAGCCGGACTGGAGCGGAAGATGTGCATGACGGGCCAGGCGCGAAGCTCCGAACTGGGACATGAGCGTGATCAGTTCGTCGTCCCAATCCATGGGCTCGATGGAGCTAAGGCGCAGCCGCGGGAGAGCGGTGCCCACGAGGATCCCGCGGATGAGCGCGGCAAGGCGGGGGCGCGGCTCACCGGGCATCGCATCGAGGTCGTGGCCCCAGCGGCCGAGGTTGATGCCGGAGATGACCAATTCGTTGCCGCCGGCGGCGACAAAGGCCTTCACCTGGCTGAGAACCGCTGCGGCCGGCAGGCTGCGGGACGACCCGCGCGTTTGCGGGATGACACAAAAGGAGCAGCGGTTGCCGCAACCCTCCTGAATCTTGAGATTGGGCCGGGTCTGCGCGCCGGGCTGGAGTCGTGCCTCCTCAAGAAACGAGTGTGCAAAGCGGTCGTCTGCGAGCACCAGGGGACCGGAGGAGCCGGCAAGGATTGAAGGGATGGTGACGAGAGGCATGGGAACCGGCCGGTCGAACCCCGCAAGCTCGAGCGCGACCTGCGGGGCGAGCGCCTTGTGACTGTTGCCAATCACCGCGGCGACACCGGGGAGCGAGGCCAGCTCCGTGGGAGCACGCTGGGCATAGCAGCCGGTGGCAAGGATGCGTGCGCGGGGATTTTCGCGGCGGGCGCGGCGGATGAAGGCTCGCGCGGCCCGGTCGGCCTCGGCGGTAACACTACAGGTATTCACAACGATGACATCAGCAGCCTCGGGGCGGCGCTCGACAAGACCAGCGTCGCGCAGGCGGCCGG
>DASSHM010000130.1:0-22457 GCA_035692885.1 Occallatibacter sp. | reverse complement strand
CGAATCCGCCAGCGAGGGGTCAACCTCAAGGCATTCCAGTTGATCGATGCGATGCCGAAGCCACTCGGTGGTTACTCCCGGCCCCGGACCCACCTCAAGAACGGGATCGAGCAGGCTGATCCCGTCGAGCGTCCAGGGTAGGATTTCGTTCTCTACGGCAGATCTCCAGCGATCGGACTTGCAACACCAATGATGGATCCAGTTCATCTCACCTCCGTTGCGGCAGTGTTCATCGCGAGATCAAAGAACCTCGTGATGACCTTTCTTCCGGCTTCTGCAATGCTCCGTTTTTTCTCTTTGGTACTGTCGAGCAAGTGTTCCGGCAAATGGCTTCGCCAGTCCTCCCAGGTGTTTGCGTCCGGCTCGATATGAAACTGGAACCCGTAAGCGCGGCTCCCGTATCTGAAAGCCTGATGGGGATACATCTGGTCTGAAGCCAGCAATTCCGCGCCTTCAGGCAACGTGAACGTGTCGCCATGCCAGTGGAAGGCAGGCATCACATCGCCCATGCCAGCGAAAAGTGTATCCCGCCTGCCGGCAGGAGAGATGTTGACTGAGCCAAAACCGATCTCCTCCCCGTGTCCGGGCGAAACCGTGGCTCCAAGCGCCTTGGCCAGCAACTGGGCTCCCAGGCAGACGCCGAGGACCGGGCGGCCACTACGAGCGACCGCACTCAGTACTTCGCATTCCTTTGTGAGAAATGGATACTTGTTGACTTCATAAGCGCCCAGCGGGCCGCCCATGACGACCATGCCGTTCACTTGATCTGCCTCAGGAATCTTATCGCCACGGTCGAGCCGCAGAACCTCAAGGTCAAGGCCGCGACGCGTCGCCTCGCTGGCGATCATCCCGGGCCCTTCCCACTCCACATGCTGAAGTATGACCCAACGACTTTTCATTTCCGCCATGGTGATTTTGCCTGTTCAATTGCAACAACCGCAATGGCCGCACATGATGAGCGGTGGCTGGGCGATGCGCGAGTCTGGAAGGCAATCAATCAGTCGAGGTGCGTTCTGCGTCATCTGTCGATGGCGAGAGTTAGAAGGGAAGAGCCCCGTGCAGGCACATGATTGATGAGCACCATGTTCCGCGCCCAATTCACAGTCCGCCGTGCTTCCTCAGGTCACAACCGCAATCTAGAGGTGATCGCCCGCATCTACCGATCCGGCGAAACATGCAGTGATTTTTGGCTTGGCCGGGTCGGATGCAGTGGCCGGCATCAGAAAAAATTCCCGGCACCGCCTGAGCGATGCCGGATAATCGATGCACAGCCATTGCTATTTTTCAATCGGCGCGCCAACAATGCTGCCGTATTCCGTCCAGCTTCCGTCGTAGTTCTTCACGTTGTTCATGCCCAGCAGGTATTTGAGCACCACCCATGTATGGCTGGAGCGCTCGCCAATCCGGCAGTAAGCGATCGTATCCTTGCCCGGATCAACGCCTGCGTTTGAGAGATAGATGGTTCGCAGGTCATCGGCCGACTTGAACGTTCCATCCGGGTTGATGGCCGTGCTCCACGGAACGCTCTTGGCGCCTGGGACGTGGCCGCCCCGCTGCGCGGTCTCGGTCATTCCCGGGGGGGCGATGACCTTGCCGGTGTATTCATCACCGCTGCGCACGTCCACGAGATTGTGGCTCTTGGCCGATTGAGCCTTCAGCACCTCCGGCAGCAGAGCGCGCAGGCTTAGATCGGGCTTGGCCGCCTGATACTTCGTCGGAGTAACCTTGGGCCTCTCGGGCGTCAGTTCCTTGTCCGCTTCGTTCAGCCACTTCACCCGTCCGCCGTTCATGAGGCGCACGTCCTTGTGGCCGTAAAGTTTGAACAGCCAGAATCCATATGCTGCAAACCAGTTGTTATTGTCGCCATACAGGATCACCGTATCGCTGGGAGAAATGCCCGCTTCACTCATCAACTGCTCGAACTCCTGCTGGCTGATAATGTCACGGCGCACCTGATCCTGAAGCTGACTCTGCCAGTTGAAGCCGACCGCACCGGAGATGTGGCCCGCATCGTAAGCCTTGGTGTCCACATCGACTTCGACGAGTCTGATCCCCGGCTTGCCGAGGTTTTGTTTCACCCAGTCGGTTTCGACCAGAATTTCGGGATGTGCGTACTGATTTGTCGTCATGCTGTCACCTTTGTGTCTTGAGGTTGGAGTGCGGGGATATGCTTGATCATGTTGGAGGTGTACTTAAAGATGTTGTCTGGAAAGATCATCACGCCAACGCCATGCTGGTCACGAGCCGCGATTTTCAACGCGCCCTCCAGAATCAGGCCAGAGCTTGGACCTGCCAGCAGCCCATCGTTCTGGCACAATTCCAGTGCGCGGGTGTAGGCGAGATTGAAGTCGATCTCGAGAATATCGTCAATCACCGACGGGTCAAAGAGCTTTGACACTTCGAGCTGCGAAACATTGCGCAGCCCGGGTACGTCGTGGCCTTCTGTCGGCTGCACGGCAACAATCTTGATCTTGGGATTCTTGCTGCGCAGAAATCGCCCGATTCCAGTCACCGTTCCGCATGTGCCCAGTGACGTGAACAAATGCGTAATACGCCCCTCGGTCTGCTTCCAGATTTCAGGCCCTGTCGTTTTCAGATGCGCTTCGACGTTCTTCTCGTTTTCGTACTGGTTGGGCATCACGTACTTATGGCTCTGCGCCTTGGCGTACGTCTTGGCAAGGTTGATGGAGCCATCGCCCAGACCGGGCGCGGGGCACAGTTCGTCAGAGACAATCTCCAGGTCAGCGCCGACGATTTTCAGCAGGACCTTCTTTTCATGCGGCACCTTGTTCGGCACAATCGCCAGCAGGCGGTAACCGCGGGCACGGGCCAGTGCCGCCATGCTGATGCCCGTGTTGCCCGAGGTCGGCTCGACAAGTCCGCGCCCATCGGACAGTTGCCCCCGCTCCTCCAGGTCACGCAGCAATGCCCACGCCGCGCGATCCTTCACCGAGCCAAACGGGTTCATCCATTCAAGTTTTGCGTAAAGGGGAAAATCCGGGTGGGGGTTGAGACGGTTTATGCGCACCAGTGGAGTCGGATTCTCCTCGCTGGGCATCATCTCAAATACATTCTCGTAAACCCGCGTCTTATGATCCATGGAAAGTGATCTCGTCTCAGGGGATGGCTCTTCAGGTTAATTGTATAGGAGAGCCACACAGCATCTCTCAAATCCCCGGAAAGGCGAGGTGGCAAGGTCGCATTCGACCTGTCCACAGTGCTGGCAGATCGCGGGGAAGAGCGCACAGGGGCCGAATTCAGGTTCTGTTCACTTCAGTAGCCGCCAAATTCCTCGGTTCTCACATTGTCGTCATCGACCCCCGATTCCTCAAGTATCGAGCGCATCGCAGCCACGAAGCCCGGCGGTCCGGTGACGTAGTAAATGGCAGAGTCGAGCGCGCCCAGGTGTTTCTTGAGCATCGCGCTGTCAATCTTTCCCGATTCCCCATTCCAAAGCCCCTGGAAACTCTGCATGGCAGTCATGCAGCCGATCAGCTTGAAATTCGGATTCTGTTTTTCGATGGCTTGCAGCTCATTAAGAAACGGCGCATCTTCAGGCCGTCGATTGGAATAGAAGAGAAAAATGCGGTGAGGGAGTTTGTTCTGGGTTGCGTTGAGAATGATGCTCCTGAAGGGAGTGATGCCTATGCCGCCGCACAATAATACGGCTGCGCGCGAACTGTCATTATGGAGCCTCAAATCACCGAATGGGCCCTCAATTTTCACCTGCGTTCCCGGCGAAGCATGTGCCAGAACTCTCTTGAACGCTGAATCCCTTAGCCGGGTTGCCACCAGCAGCGTGTCCTCGCTGGGCGCGCTGGCAATCGAAAAAGCGCGTGAATTGCCCTCCGCGTCAGTCTCAGGCGGATTCAGCAGGGTGAGTTCAATGAACTGCCCCGGCTTAAAAGTAAAGTTTTGAGGCTTCTCAAGGCGGCAGGCAATGGTTCGCTCGGCAATCTCCTGGCGGTCACCAAGCTTCACCAGAAAATCGTGTTGTACCTCAGATCCCACGGCCCCTCCCCTCTTTGACCAGATCGGCTTACCAAAGGCCAAGGCCATCATCTCTCGCATCTTAACACCCGGCAATAAGCCGGTTGTACTGACTCTGGAGACAAAAGTCACCGTGCATGGTGCGGCAGTGATTGCAATAATTCAAAGTGAACTCTGATGCAAGTGGGCAATATGGAGCGGAAATCACAGGAGAACATGAATGAAACCTCGAATTGAATATGCCAAGGCGGCCCCCGGGGCAGTGCATGCGATGCTCGGCTTGGAGAACTATGCCAGACAAAGTGGCCTCGAAGCGTCGCTGCTTGAGCTCGTAAAGCTCAGGTCATCTCAAATCAATGGATGCGCCTACTGCATCGATATGCATACAAAAGATGCCCGCGTTGAGGGAGAGAACGAACAGCGCCTGTATGCACTGGTCGCATGGGAGGAGACGCCCTTCTTTAGCGAGCGGGAGCGTGCCGCTCTGGCCTGGACCGAAGCCGTGACGAAGGTTGGTGAAGGGCATGTGCCGGACGCCGTGTTCGAGGACGCCCGCAAACATTTCAGTGAGAAGGAATTGGTCGATCTCACCCTTGCCATCATCGCCATTAATGGGTGGAACCGCCTGGCCATTAGTTTTCGGACGGTTCCGGGCACATACAGTCCTGCGCAGAGAAAGTTGACGCACGATAAAGCCAACCCGGTGGCATCCACGAAAGAAGCCGAAGAAGCGGCGCATGTGTAGAAGGGACAGCGTGACATCCATCGCGCCTCGCAATGCCGCGGGGACTTGACGCATCTGTACCTTCTCGCGAAAGCCAGGCAATGTGAGCAAGAGTGCTGTTGGTGACCAATCAAGAGCGAAAAGCCGTCGCGTCAGGATCTGGACGGTGGGTCACTCCACTCGCACGTTGTCGGAGTTTATTGCGTTGCTTCAGGCGCGAGGAATCCGGCGCTTGGTGGATGTAAGAACAATTCCCAGGTCGCGGCATAACCCGCAGTTCAACCGGGAGCAGTTGCCGGAGCCGCTGGAGCGGGTGGGAATCAATTACGTCCATATGCCCGCCCTCGGAGGCTTAAGACACGCGCATCGCGACTCCATCAATACGGCATGGCGCAATGCAAGTTTTCGTGGCTTTGCCGACTATATGCAGACCAGTGAGTTCGAGGATGCCCTCAAGGATCTGATTCGCCGGGCGCGGAGCCGACGGACGGCGATTATGTGTGCCGAGGCTGTGCCCTGGCGCTGTCACCGCTCTCTCATCGCCGACGCGCTCCTTGCTCGCGGAATCAGCGTGGAAGAGATTCTGAGTGCATCCGCAACGCGGCCACATGCTCTGACTCCGTGGGCCCGTGTGGCTGGCGATCACGTCACCTATCCTGCTGAAGCAATGTCTGTGAAAGAGTAAGAAATCAAGAGTCGCAGCATGTAAGACATTCTCTTAATGCAGATATGCATCCGTAGAAGTTCATGACGCTGTCTTGAGTTCGCCACCGAAGCTCGCTGCCAGCAGTGTCTTTTGTTCGAGAGCATGCGCTTTTGCCGATCCGGTTGCCGGGCTGGCGGCGGGTGACCGCTTGACTGACCGTACCTGCCGCCCGCGCGCCAGCCTCCGCAGCTTCGGTACAACAAATGAAAGCGCCCCCATGTTCGCCGGCTCCTCCTGGACCCACGCAATCTCATGTGCGTTCGGATACGCGTCAAGGGCATTCGCAATTTCCTCGGCCGGCCAAGGGTAAAGCTGCTCAATGAACAGGATCCCGGTGTCTGCATTCTTTCGCCGCATTCGCTCCGCGCGGAGCTCGTGCCCGATCTTTCCTGTGCAAAGAAGCAGACGCTTTGGACTCTCGACTTCGCGATCCAGCAGGACATTCCGGAAATATGGTGTCGAGAGGTCGCTCAACGGTGATGCCGCATCGGGATGACGAAGCATACTCTTCGGTGTAAAGACAATCAAAGGTTTGCGCCACGTCTGCAGCGCCTGACGCCGCAGAAGATGGAAGTATTGGGCTGCGTTGGATGGCTGGCAGATCTGGATGTTGTCACGCGCGGCCAGTTGGAGATAGCGCTCGATACGCGCGCTTGAGTGTTCTGGCCCCTGCCCCTCATAGCCGTGCGGCAGCAGAAGAACAAGCCCGCTCAACAGGTCCCACTTATCCTCGCCGGCCGCAATGAACTGGTCAATGACGACTTGTGCTCCGTTGGCAAAATCACCGAACTGGGCCTCCCACGCAACCAGCGCTTCAGGATAGTCGCGGCTGAACCCGTACTCAAATGCAAGCACAGCTGCTTCAGAGAGGATAGAGTTGTGCACCTCAAACGGCGCTTGGTCTGGAGCGAGGTTGGACAGGGGAATGTAATGTTTCTCTGTTTCGGTATCGACGAGAACGCTGTGGCGCTGATTGAACGTGCCGCGCCGGCTGTCCTGGCCGGTCAGTCGCACAGGCGTCCCGTCAAGCAAAAGCGATCCGAATGCGAGCGCCTCGGCCATCGCATAATCCACCGCACGCTTTCCTCTTCCCATCTCTGCCCGTTGTTCAAGGAGCTTTTTTATTTTTGGATGAATGTGAAAGTCATCTGGATAGTGGCTTAAGCGCTGGCTGATCTCAAGCAGGCGCTCAGCGGGGAGGCCGGTCTGTACGTTGTCCTCGGGACGATGGCAGCCCCCATGATACTGCGACCAGTAGGTGGGCAGCGTGGCAAGCGAAGGCGATTTCCTCATCCGGCCCGCGGCGGCCTGCTCATCTGCCATGGCCGTGTGAACTTGGCTGGCGAGTGGTGCGGCATCAACGCCAATTTGGCCGGCATAAATTTTGTACAGGGGGGGGTGATCCTTGATGCGGGCATAACGGATGGGCTGTGTGATCGTTGGATCGTCAATCTCACTGTGTCCATAGCGGCGATATCCGATGAGATCGACAAGGACGTCACTATGAAAAGTGTAACGGTACTCAGTAACCAACCTCGCCGCGCGCACCACCGCCTCCGGGTCTTCTGCATTCACGTGCAGGATGGGAATGGCCAGACGCTTAGCCACGTCGGAGGCGAACAGCGATGAATTTGATTCTTTGGGTCCGGCGGTAAATCCAATAAGGTTGTTTACAACAACGTGGATGCTGCCTCCGATTGAAAAGCCGTCCACTGAGGCAAGATTGAGGGCCTCCGCACAGATTCCCTGGCCGGCGAGAGCCGCGTCGCCGTGAATCAATACGGGAAGAACGCGATCGTCGCCCTCGCCCGCAAATCGAGCCTGCTTGGCGCGTGCGCGCCCCATCGCGACCGGATCCACGGCCTCAAGGTGGCTTGGATTCGAAACCAGGTGTAGATCGACTGTGTTGCCGCCGGCACCTGTCCACCTGCCGGTTGCGCCAAGGTGATATTTCACATCTCCGCTGCCGAGCACACTTCGCGGATCGATGTCCTCGAATTTGGAGAAGATTGCAGCCGGTGCAATCCCGACGACGTTGGCCATCACATTCAGGCGGCCCCGATGGCTCATGGCCAGGATGGCCTGTCTCATGCCAAGCTCGGCCGCATAGTGCAAAACGGTATCGAGAAAGGGAATTAAGGCGGTGACTCCCTCAAGCGAAAATCGCTTCGTGCCGGGATACCGTGCCTGCAGGACTTGCTCAAAGATGTCAGCGCGGACCAGGAGATTGAGAATATGCTGCCGGTCCGGCGCGGAGGCGGTATGTTCAACGCGGCTCTGAATCCAGTTCCGCTTTGCGCCGTCCGCAAGATGCATAAACTCGATTCCGGTGGTGCCGCAGTAGATAAGGCGGGCCCTGTCGGTGGTGGGACCGATCACATCCAGCTCAGGAACTGCCTGAGGCTGCAAATATTGGTGGAGGGGATCAAGCGTCGCCTGGAGGTACCCCCACCGCCGGAAATCATCCATAATGCGTTGGCTTGTATCAGGGGCAGGCTGCACCGGCTCAGATGTTGCGACTCCACCTTCGACCCTCGTTCCCATATCCATCCACCTCGCGAGCGGCTGCTCCGTGGCAGTGCTGCCGGGGCCAGTCGCGCCATCAACATATCCGATTCTAACCTTGCCTTGGGTCTGCAATATCGATGATAGTTGTATGTGCGGCAAGGACAATTGGCTCATGGAAAATGGCCGGATCAGCACCCAGAATACTTATGTGCAGGTGTGCTCATGATCCAGGCGGAAATCGGCGGAGGCGCAAGGGTTGATCCCGGGACCGGCGTGCAAAGACCCGGCTTCATGATTCGTGACTTCACACTCCAATCCAATCGCGGCGAGCGCATCGCAATTTCAGATTTCCGCGGCCGATCAAGCTTGCTCATTGTTTTTCCCGGACGGTCGGCTGCGATGAGACGCCTTCTCGAAGATGCAGCTTTGCATGGCGATCAATTCATACTACGGGATGCGATGGTTGTCGCTGTAATTCCCGGCGGGCCGGACAAAGAAACGCTTCTCATCCCCGGGGACACTTCGATTCTTGTTCTCCATGACAGCACGCACGCTGCGCATAAGCTCTCAGGCGCAATGGATGAAGATGGAGGCCTTGTGCCGCTTGTTTATTTGACTGATAGATTCGGCGAGGTTATTTCATCCTGCGCTGTGCGCGGCAATGCAAGTCCGCCGAGCCTGCCGGAGATATTCAACACCCTCGAGTTCATCAGTCATCAGTGTCCCGAGTGTGAACCGCCGGAGTGGCCGAACGATACAAACATCGATTCGGCCTCGAATCCGGGTTCACATTCCTGAACGCTTGTGCATCCGCGCTGGCCGCGCACTGCATTTGCAGCAGTCTGCTCAAGTACGCTCGACACCTTCGAGAGAACGATGTACCCATTGCAGACGAATGCTGACGCAACCCAGAATTATCCCGGAGGAACGGGATGCATCACCCAGGTGGCAACAGCACAGAGGCTCAAGGCCAACAACACGTCGGATCAAAGCGGAACCGCTGGGGCGTAATCCTTGCAGGTGGCGATGGAACCCGCCTGCAACCGCTCACGCGGCTTGCCTGCGGGGACAATCGGCCTAAGCAGTTCTGCCCGCTGCTGAGCGGGGAGACATTGCTCTCCCATACGCGGCAAAGGATTGCACAGGCAATTGATCCAGATCGGGTTCTTTTCGCCCTGACCAGGAAACATGAGCAGTTCTACAGGGAATCATTGGCTTGCATCCCTGGATCTCAGAAGATTGTTCAACCGCGCAATCAGGGCACTCTTCCCGCCATTCTCTGGAGTCTGCTCCACGTATACCGTGCCGATAAGCATGGGTTGGTCGCCTTCTTTCCGTCGGATCACTACTTTGGGAACGAGGGCGCATTCCTTCGCACGATTGAGCGATCCTTCGAGCTGGCCCGGCAAAATCCGGATTCGGTCATTCTGCTGGGTGCCGGGGCAGAACGTCCAGAAACGGAGTATGGATGGATTGAGCCTGAGCAGGCCATCGAAGGCATGGATGGTTACGATGCTGTTCGAGTGAGGCGCTTTTGGGAGAAGCCCCCGCTTGAAACAGCACGGAAGCTATGGGAGCAGGGCTGCTTCTGGAATACGTTTGTGATGATCGGCAGTGCGGCAGCGTTTCTCGCCATCATCCGGGATGCTACGCCGCTCCTTGCAGAAGAATTTCAGGCGGCGCTATCGAGTGGCGGCCAGGATGATCAGCAACAGAAGATAAGGGTTGTCTACGATCATCTCGATTCGCCTGACTTTTCGCGAGCGGTGCTGGCGGTGAGTACTGAAAAGCTTCTGGTTGCAAGTTGCGGCGAGGTGGGCTGGAGCGATCTGGGCGAGCCGGGCAGATTCATCTCCGCCCTGACTGAAAATAGCGGTGAAAACTCCTGGGTGGCCGCTGGAGTGTGCAGCAAATGCGGGCTCACCCGTGAGCAAATCGTCACCTTGTCGGGCCATGGGGAGGCCGGCGTCGCACCTAGCGAGTCACTGGCCCTGACTTTCCCCGCGTGATGAGGCAGTGTGCACGCAGTCCTGCATTGTGTTGCTGATACCGGCTACCTACCGACAGCGGGCACACGTGGCCGGGGAGATCACTTGGCGCACTCATTTGTGAGAGCGTCTGCTTCATCGGTGACTGATGCCGGCGCGGCTATCGTTGGTGCTGAATCCCCCACAACGACTGTGGCGTTGCAGAGGGCGAGACCTCGGATCCGCTCAGCGGTGCGACGCGACGAACACGAATCTGAAAGATGGCCGGCCCGCGCAGAATGTATTCCCAGGTAAGTTGATGCGGGCGCATCGCCTCCATTTGTCCATGCAGGGGAACGGGATCATGATCGTTGATAAGGACAAATGACTCTCCCACGCCCAGCGCGTCAAATTTTGAAAACACAAGCGGATGACGCTGAAAGCGTTCCACTTCACGCAGGTCCAGTACTTCGTCTTGCTTTTCCATTGGCGGAATCTGCTCCTGAAATGCGGATGACTTCGTACAGCAACCACTGTATGCGCCGGGCATGCAGGCTGCCGTGACAAAAGTCACAATGCAACCCGCGGAAGAATTTGGCCAGAAGTAGAGTAAACAATCCAGCGCACGCGCACTGGAATGCGCTGCTCGCATCATCGACACAAGCATGTCATGGCGAGACCGATAGCTTCGTCCCCAGCTAGTCGAGGCCGAAGCCGGGGCTTTCAGCGGGTTTGTCCAGTGTCTTTCGCGGCAGCTCACTGGTCTCCTCCGACAGAAGCCAGCGGCGGAGCTTGAGAATGTCGTTGGCGCGCACCACTCCCACTGGCCGCAGGTCTCTGATGGATGTCACCACCACCACATTTTCCACGTTCTTCAACATCATGTTGCGTTGCACCCGGTCAACCGTCTCGCCGGGAAATGCCAGTACATAGTCCTGGTGGGCCAGTTCCTTCATGGTGAAGTGGTGATCTGGCGGCTCGATGCGCAGCAGATCATGCGCCTCCACGATGCCCGTAAGGTTGCCATCGCGGTCAATAATCGGGATCAAGTCGAGGTGGTCCGAAGGAAGCTTCGTGATCACATCGCGGAGTTCCTCGTCGTCTCGAAGCACAGGGAAGTCGGTACGCATCACCTGGTCAACGCGCGCGCGCATCAGCACTGGAACCCAGTAGTCCTGCAGCACAATCAATCCACGTTTAACCAGCTTGACCGTCATAATCGAGTCCCTGCTGAAGAGCCGCACTACGCCGTCTGCGATCATCACGCAAACAATCAGCGGCAACAGGGAATTGGGATTGTGGCTCAGTTCAAGCAGGAACACGATGCTGGTGAAGGGAGCGCGCGCGATGCATCCAAATACGCCAGCCATTGCCACCAGGGAGTAAAACGCGGGATCGCTGACCAGATGCGGAAAGATATGCTTGCACCCAATGGCGAACGCCGCGCCCAGGCCGCCACCGACGACGAGAGAGGGTGCAAATACGCCGCCTGTCGTCCCCGAACCGAGTGAAATCACCAGCGCCCAGAACTTTGCAAACCCAATGGTCAGGAGGCTGCCAACCGTGAGCCGGTCGTTCAGCATGTCCCGAATCGTGTCATAGCTGGTGCCAAACACCTGCGGGCAGAAGTAGCCGATGATTCCCAGGATGAGCGCTCCAATAACGGGCGACCAGATGACTGCTCCCTTGACCGGCAGGTCGTCGAAGAAGTCCTCAAGCCAGGAAAGCACTCGGATCATGATGATGCCCACCACGCCCATCAAAACGCCAAGTACGGCGAACAGCCAGAGCTCGTTTGTTCCGGTGATTTTAAATTCCGGTGTGGGGAACAGCGGCGCCCACCCCACAAAGTAAACACGCACGCCCGTGGCCACGGCTGAGGCCAGTGCGACGGGAATGAATGACCGCGCGCGAAGCTCAAACAGCAGTAACTCGATTGCAACCAGGATGCCTGCCATCGGCGCGGTAAACGTCGCCGCCATGCCGGCAGCAGCGCCTGAGGCAAGCAGGACACGCCGATAATACGGGCTCAGCCCCAGCGCCTTGCCCAGGATGGAACCACATGCGCCGCCCGTCTGGATGATTGGTCCCTCGGCGCCAAACGGGCCGCCGGTGCCAATGGCCAGCGCAGTCGCCAGCGGCTTTAGAATTGCCACCCGCAGGCGCATGCGGCTCTGGCCAAACAGCACCGCCTCCATGGCTTCAGGAATGCCGTGGCCCTTCAGTGTAGGCTCGAAGAAATAGATCAGCAGCCCCACCACAAGTCCGCCGAGAGCCGGAATCAGCACCACCCACAGGTGCAGGTGATTATGCGCGGGATAACTGATTGCAAACGAAAAGCGGCCGTAGAAGAAAAGATTGGTGAAGAGGTAGATCAGCTCCAGCAGCCCCTGGGCCACCAGGCCGCCGATCATACCCACAATCATGGCATAGAAGCATATTTTGACGACTTGAGGCTCCAGCGCAATACCGAACTGGCCCTTATCTTCGTCCGTCGGCTCCGGTTGATTGTTGACCTCAGAGGTGACAAATCCAGCCATCTTAACCTCCCTGATTTCAGGAGTCCGTGCCTTACGCCGGGCTCGGTATCTCCTCTTGCTCGTCTTCCTCGCTTACCGGACTCAGGTGCGGCAGCAAAAGCGTCTGCAGAACATCGGTCTTTGTCAGGATGCCCACCACCTTGTGGTCCTCTTCCACAACCAGCAGGGTGGGTTCGCAGTCCTCCCGCAACATCAGTCGCAGCGCCTCGGCGAGATCCGTATGCGGAGAAACACGGCCCACCAGCGGCTGGGTGATTTCCCGCACCGTCCTGGCGCCCCATTCCTCCGGTGGAACGTGGCTGAGCGACCATATACTGCACGTGCCAATCAACCTTCCCCCGTCGAAGACGGGAAAGACCTCGTGGCGCGTGTGGGGCGAAAGGACCGACACAAATTCGCGCAGTTTCAGCCGGGCGGGCGCGCCAATCACGTTGCTCTGCATCACCTCGCCCACCATGACCCGCTGCAGGGCATGGACATTGACGGCTTCGTGCAGCCGCTGATCGCCCGAGGCCGAGGCATCGCCCGAGACGGCGTACGCCACCGCCGCCCCGATGAGGCTCGGAATGATGAAGGCATGACCACCGGTCGCCTCCGCCACAAACACCACCGCTGCCAGCGGCGTCTTGTATCCGGCGGCGATAAATGATGCCATCCCAACCGCCGCGTACAGCGCCAGTGACGGACTGTGCGCGATCGATTGTGCAAACGCTACGCCGAACGATCCACCGGTGAGGAAGAGCGGAACAAACATTGCGCTGACGCCGCCGGCCCCAAGGGTGAAAATAGTCGCGGCCAGCTTCAAAACACCAAATACGATCAGTTCCATTGAAGTGTGCGGACTTTGCAGGATCAATCCCACCGCTTCGTAGTTTGGTCCCACGGGTGCAAGCTGCCCTTTGTAAAAATAAAGGAACACGAGTCCGCAAAGCCCTGTCAGAGCGCCGCCAATCGCCAGCTTGACCCAATGCGGTACCTGGGCTTCAACACAAAACCTGCGCGCGCGCCGGAAGGTTGTAACAAAAACCATCCCCAGCAGACCGATTCCCAGTCCCAGCAGCGCGCACCACAGCAGGTCGCGCCGCGTAAATGAGGGCTCCGCGGCAAAGTCGAAAAGTGGCTTGCTGCCCAGAAACGACGTTAGCGTCATGAAGGAGACAACGGAAGCAATCAGCGACGGAAGCAGCGCCTCGTGTGCGAGGTCGTCCTTGTAGGGCATCTCCAGCGAGAACACGATGCCGGTTAGCGGCGCTCGAAACACCGCTGACATGCCCGCAGCCGCGCCGCAGATCAACATGATGCGCCGGTCGCGCGCATCAAGGTCGATACGCCTCATCCACGACAGGCCCGAGGTCCGGAATTGCCTCCACAGCCACGACCCGATTGCTCCGCCGCCATAAATACTGGGCCCCTCAAGAGCCGCGCTTCCGCCGAAGCCCACGGTCGAAATCGCCGCCAGAAGCTTGGGTAGAAACGGCTTCATGTTCACATCGCCCTGGTGCTCGTGGTAGCTGCGAATGATTTCTTCAGTCGAGTGCTCGTCAGGGTCGGGCGTAAAGTACTGCATGATGAGCCCCGCCGCCGCGCATCCCAACAGCAGCCCCGGCACAATTGCCCAGTGATGATGCAGATAGTAGTTCAGAATGGGTGGCCACATGAGATTCAGAATGATGACCACGATGGCCGTGATAATCAGCCCCGTGAGAACGCCGATCATCGGCGCAATCAAAAGCCACTTGCGAAGGTCGCGTGCGTAAACCGCCTCAAGATCTTCATGTACGAGCGGCGCATATTTTCGCAGGAGCGGATGGCGAAGCATTCTGCTGCGTAACCACACTCTTGCACTCTTTGCTTTCTCTAGCCTATTTGCCATATCAGTAGGCGGAATTCTGTGTACTCCGATTCCGCTCCGGTCCTCTGCTCATCGGTTGTTCCTGCTGCTGCGGATCAGCCCCCATAAAGTCCCGGCGCAATCTCTCCACTTCCTTGTTATGCAGCAACGACAACTTCTTCAGAATCTCCTCGCCCCGCTCCGTCAGGGAAAGCACCACAACCCGCCTGTCAGCCGGGTCTTCCGTTCTTTGCACCAGCCCGCTCTGAGCCGCGCGATCCACCAGTCCCACCACCGAGTTGTGCTTCTCCTGCAGAAACTCGGCAATCTCTGAGATATTGGCGATTCCCCTGCCCGTAAAGCCGGAGATCCCCAGCATCAACTGATGCTGCTGCGGGGTGATGCCGCAGGCGCGCGCGGCGTCTTCGCTGAAACGCAGAAGCTTACGCAGCTTATAGCGGAACAGCGCCAGCTCCTGGAACATCTCTCTGGACTTCTCTTCTTGCATTGCTGTTTGCCAGCCGTGGAATGGTACTTGGGCTGCACCTCTCTAATTATATCCTGATGCGAACTAATCGTCTAACGATATAAATTCCGCTTATCCCGGATCTGGAACCACTTGAGTCAATGGGGTGTATCTTATAGATTCCAAGTCGGTTTCTTGTGAATCAGGCGTGGTCGTACCAGCCGAAGAAATCATCCAGTCTGATTCTGAAAACACGAGTGCAGCCAGCCTGGACGGCACATGCCCATCGGCTGGCCAGGCGTGATCTGCTCAGGGGGCGTCTGCGCATCTGCCTGTGTGAGTTGGAGCATCGAGTGAGAAATTGTCCGGCTTTCCCGGATTGCGGCTGTGCCGCCGGGCAGAAAGCTGCGTTCGATGATGGCACATAAATGCTAGACGAAGAGTACCGGCCCGGACCAGAACCATGCCAACCGCGAATTTAACTGATTTAGTATCATTGACTTACATTCAATTGAGTACTCCAGAAACCTATGCCGGCGATTACGTTCAGGTGATTGTTTGCCGGCCCGAAACATGCGATATATAAGGTTCTGCGTAGCCGGGCAATGTCCTTTGAAATGATGAATGCGGAACCGGGATGTTCCTGATTCAGGTGTGGAGAAGCGTGACCAGTGAGACCGTTGTTCAGCATAGTAATCGCCTGTCATAACCACGAAGGGTTTGTCAGGGAATCAATTGATTCCGCTCTCGCGCAGAGACATGCCAGTAAAGAAATCATCGCGGTGGATGACGGTTCGACGGACAGGACAGCCGAGGTTCTAAAGACGTATGGCAAGTCCATTGTTTTTGCTGGATTAGCGGTGAATGGCGGTGCTGGAGCGGCACGGAATCACGGCGCGGCACTGGCCAGCGGCGAGTATCTGGTCTTTCTGGACGGGGATGATGCCTTAAGGCCCGAAGCGCTCGACGTATATGACCGGCTGATCGGTGCGTGCAAGCCGGAGCTGATCCTTGGCCGCTCGGCCAAGTGCATCGGTACGATCCCATCCGAAAGTACCGGGGAACATTCGAATACCATCGAGTACGTGGCATATCCGGACTTCTTCAGCAAGGACAGACCCTGGGTATACAACACAAGTTCATTTATCGTTCGCCGGGAGGCTCTTCTGGCGGCAGGTGGATGGTCAACCGAGATTTTCTATCAGGACATCCAGGACCTGCTCAACCGGCTTGCGGATGCGGGCACGACGGTTCTGGTGCTGGCGCCGGAGACGGTGTGGTATCGCATGCATTCCACAAATGCAGTGCGCAGCATTCTGCCCTTTGTGAAGGGCATCTACCAATTGCTCGCCAAGGCAAAGACTGGAGCCTATCCCGGGGGAAAGCGACTCCGCGCGCGGAGAAGGGCCTGGTTTGGCGGCTTGATCTACTATTGGGGCAAGGAAGCTCTTGGTGCGGGACTTTATCGCGACGGATTCGCATTGTTAGCCTCGAATGGGTGGGTGGTGGTGTTGGCGGTCATGCGCAGGAGCGTGGCATGGATCGTGGGGCGCAAGCGTGTTCAACGTCTGCAATTCAGTCGTGCGGAGATGAAGGAGCAGAACCGGGCCGGCCACGCTGAACTCAAGACGCGGGGATGAGCCTGTTTGACGCAGGAATTTTCCAGGAGGTTGAAAGGATGGGCACAATCAATTGGCTGACGCCGGAGGAACATGGCGCCTGGGATGCATTTGTTGCGCGCCATCCGATGGGAAGCGTTTATCAGCTCTCCTCCTGGCATCGCGTGCTCGAAACAGCCTTTCGCCATATTCGCGGTCGATTCCTTGTTCTGAGAGATGAATCCGGCCAAATCCAGGCAGGTCTCCCGGTTTATCAGGTAAAAAGCTGGTTGCTGAAGAACCGGACGGTCAGCATTCCTTTTGCCAGCGTCTGCGATCCTCTTGTCTCATCACGGGAGGAGTTTGCATTGCTCTGGCGGGAAATTGAGAAGATATCGCGCAGCCACAAGAGCAAGAGAGTCGAAATTCGCACGCGATGGGCAAGCAGGGACTTTCTCCCCACGGAGATGACGATTGGCGCAAAGTGCATGCATCATTACCTGCCGTTGAACAAAAGCACCACGGAACTCTTTCGAAGCTTTCATGATTCGTGTGTTCGCAGGCGGGTAAAGCGGGCGCAGCAGGCAGGAGCGGTGATCGAAGAGCGGCAAGACGAAGAAAGCCTGCGCGCCTTTCATGCCATTATGGTCGCCACGCGCAGACGGCTCTCTCTTCCGCCCATGCCTTACGCATTCTTTGAGGCGATGTTCCGGTGCTTGGTTCCCAACCACGCAAAGCTTTATATGGTTGTTCATCGTGGGCAGGCGGTGGGTGGAGCGTTGTTCCTCAATTTCAAGGGTGAGTGGACAGCGGAGTATTCCGGCCATGCCGATGAAGCGCCACCTGGCGCGGATCAACTGGTGTACTGGCATGCCATCCAGCAGGCCCATGACAACGGGGCCAGGAGCTTCAGTTTTGGCCGGACTTCACTCGATAACGGCGGCCTGCTTGAGTACAAGAGACGATGGGCCACGGTCGAAGAGGAGCTCACGGACTATGTCTGGTATCCCGGTCATGCGCCGGCATGGACTGACCGCTCGAGCCAGACGACTCGTGGGAGCATGCGCGCGGCGATTCAGCAACTCCTCCGGCACAGTCCCTCTGCAGTGCAAAAAGCGATTGGCGATTTCTCATACCGTCATATGGGGTGAGGCTCAAGGCTGCAGATCATATTCCTGCTGTACAAACTGGGTGAACATCAGATCCAGTCAAACGTGGGGTCGATTGACGGTGTCACAAACCATCACGGACGCTTGAACTTGTTCCTCCCGGCTGTGAACCCCGGTTACTCCATGCCGGACGCGCATGTCGATCTTGAGGCAATTCAATGCCATGAATTTGGAAGTGGAGCCACCCTTGGAGGGACATATATGCGGATTGGAATTGTCGGGTGCGGTTACACTGCAGACTTCTATGTGCCCAGCGTGCAAAGGTACGGGCAATTGCAAATTGCAGGTGCTACAGACAGAGACGACGAGCGTGCCGCGATATTCTGCAAGCATCATTCCCTGCATTTGTACCCAACGCTGGAGTCGATGCTGAATGATGCCAGCATCGAGATGATCGTCAACCTGACGAATTCAATCAGTCACTACGAAATCACCAGGGCCAGCCTGGAGGCAGGCAAGCATGTGTACTCGGAAAAGCCTCTGGGGATGCAGTTCCCGCAGGCCCGGGAGTTGGTGGATCTGGCGCGCGCAAAGGGCCTCTATCTTTCGTCAGCTCCGTGCAGCCTGCTGGGGGAGACTGCCCAAACACTGTGGCGGGCACTGCGCGCCAATGACATTGGAGCAGTGCGGCTGGTGTATGCAGAGCTGGATGATGGCCCATTTCATCTGGCGGGCCCTCAAGAGTGGAAATCTCCTTCAGGCGCCCCATATGACTACCGTGAGGAGTTTTCGGCTGGCGTTACGGTAGAGCATGCGGCCTACTATCTGAGCTGGTTCGCGGCGTTCTTCGGACCGGCCAAGACCATTACATCCTTTTCCTCGTGTGTGTGGCCCGACAGGCAGTTGGCGCCCGGCCTTTCCTTGAAGATAAAAACTCCCGACTTCACTGTCGCATGCGTCACCTTTGAGTCCGGTGTCGTCGTACGGCTCACGTGCGGCCTGGTGGCTCCGTACAATCATGTTCTTAGGATCGTGGGAGAGACCGGAGTATTGCGGGTTGACGAAAGCTGGAACTTTTCAGCGACGGTCTATCGCGACCAATACGCAAGCCTGAGATATCGCGCTGAGCGGTATCCAATCACCAAAACGTTCCCCACCATTGCGCGATGGCTGGGCCCTCGTCCAAGAACCTATCCGGCGGTCAAAAGGGTGAACTGGAAGAAGAGAAATTCGCGTTATCGCATGGATTACGCACGCGGTATCTGGGATCTGGCGCTGGCGATCACTCAAAAACGTTCCCCGCGGATTCCAGCCGACTTTTGCCTCCATGTAACTGAACTGGCGCTGGCCATCCAGAATGCGACGGAAACGCCTTATCAGGTTAAGACCACGTTTCAACCCCTGCATCCCGGTACTGACGCTGAGCTGAACGAGTATCTCTCTATCAGGTGGTAACGGGGGCGCGGCGGCGTCATGACTCCGCGAGCGCTGCCGGCATCACTTCAGTTGCCGTGAGGGGACGTCGATGTCAAAGGTGGAACCCTGGAGGCCTTGACCGTTGATCTCGGCGCGGAGCTCATCCCATAATTCGACGGGAATCTTGAGAAAGACTTCAATAATCGCAGGATCGAATTGCGTTCCCGAGCAACGCAATATCTCGTCGCGCGCCATCACAAAGGTGCGGGCATTGCGATAGGGCCGGTCGCTGGTAATGGCATCCAGAGCGTCTGCCACGGCAAAAATGCGCGCTCCGATGGGAATCTGGTCGCCTTTTAGGCCGTTGGGATAGCCGCTGCCGTCATAATGCTCCTGATGAGTAAACACTATCTCGGCAGCTTCGCTGAGAAAGGGGATTTTGCGCAGCATCTGGTATCCGCGGGTGCAGTGCTCGCGCATGACCTGCTGCTCCTCTCCGCTCAGCTTGCCGGGTTTGCGCAGGATTTCATCGGGGATGGCCATCTTGCCGATGTCGTGCAGAAAAGCCCCACGGGCAATAATCTTGATTTCATCCGGGGAGACGCCGGTTGCGCGGGCCAGGGCGATGGTGTACGCGGTGACGCGCTTTGAGTGCCCCTCAGTCTCGGAGTCCTTCAGGTCGAGCGCATCTCCGAGAGCCTCGAGCGTCACATCGTAGGAGTGCTCAAGATCCTCGACCGCCTGACGCAGCATCTCAGTGCGCGCGCGGACCACGGCCTCAAGGTTCTGCTGGTAGCTGTGACTTTCCTGCAATGTGCGCCGATGTTCGAGCGCTCGTTGCACTGTTGCGATGAGGTGCTCGCGCTCAAAGGGCTTGAGCAGGTAGTCATAGGCTCCGCGGCGCATGGCGTCAATGGCTACGCTGATGTCGTGAATGGCGCTGACCATGACGACAGGGAGATGCGGATGCTGCGCGCGGATGTCTTCAAGCAGGGCGATACCGTTGCCGTCCTCCATCACGATATCGCTGAGGACCAGATCAAATATGCTTTTGTCCAGAACTTCCAATGCATGTGAGCCGCTCACGGCCAGATGAACATCGTAACCCTCTCGTTTGAGGGTGGCGCCTATCATTGTCCGAACGGGCGCTTCGTCATCAACCACCAGGATGCGAGGGGAATGGAGGGAACGTAAACCCGCGCGCGAATCGATTTCGACAGGCTGAGGAGCCCGCGGGCCTCGCAGTCGAAATCCTGACAGACCTGACGTCAACTCCTACCTCCATCCTGCTTCAGCGGGTTGCGGCGCGCTCAGAGGCCAGTCCCAGCGGCGTTTCCGCCCCACCTTGCGCTGCCCGCGCCCGGATTGGTCAACCATTTACTTGTATCTTGCAAGTAAGTTGGAACTTATCGCAGAAGCCCGGCTGGACGGCGTTTCGGCCACATGGAGCGCCGCACAACACAAAGCTCCTCAAACTCCACAAGCATAGCGTATGGAAAAAGCGCCCTGATGGACAGCATTCTTCAATCTCTTCAGCAGGTGGTACCAAAGTGCTATATGCCCTATGGCCCTGCGCTGGTGAGGCATCGGAGCTTCACCGGCGCGATGCCGTGAAAGACTCGTGCCGCGCATGTGAGCAGGTTCAGGACGCTTGCCTGTACCTTTCGGTCTGCTCACTCCTTCTTGTCATCCGCCTTTTGTCGGGCGCGGCGCTGCTCGGCCCAACCTTCCTTGGTCACCTGGCGGGAGCGCCCGACGGCAAGCGCGCCAGCAGGAACATCTTTGGTTATGCACGAACCTGCGCCGATATATGCGCCATCCTCAACTGAGACGGGGGCCACCAGTGTGGAATCACTCCCGACGAATACGCCCTCGCCAATTCGCGTCAGGTGCTTGTTGACTCCGTCGTAATTGCATGTGATGACACCGGCGCCGATATTGGTGTTGTTGCCGATCACCGCATCTCCCAAGTACGTAAGATGGTTGGCCTTGGTTCCCCGGCCAAGTTTCGCCTTCTTGGTTTCAACAAAATTGCCGATGTGAGCTCCCGGCCCAACTTCGCAGCCGGGGCGCAGATGGGCAAAGGGGCCGATACGCGCTCCGTCGGCCACGGAGCTCTCGGCCAGCACGCAACTCTGACGCACCAGCACGTCGTTGCCGAGGGTGCAATCCTGAATCACAGAGAAGGAGCGAATGAGGCAATCTGCCCCGATGCGAGTGTGGCCGCGCAACTGGACGAAGGGCTCAACCACGGTATCAGCGTCGATGATAACGTCAGCATCAATCACGCAGGTCTCAGGGCGAAAGATGGTGACGCCCGCGGCCATCAATCTCGCGGCGGTGGCCGCACGAAGCGTTGCATCCAGAGCCACCAGTTCAGCGATGGTGTTGGCGCCAAGAACCTCAGCCGCATCGGAGGCCTGCACGGCGACAACGCGTTCTCCCTCGGCACGCAGCAGCCCGGCCATATCCGTTAGATACAATTCCTTGTGAGCGTTGTTGGTAGTCAGCCTGCCGAGGTTCCGCAGCAGCGGAGCAGCGCGAAAGGCATAGATGCCAGAGTTGATCTCGCGCACGGATTGCTGCGTCGGCGTGAGCGCCTTTTGCTCCACAATTGCGTCCACATCGGGCTGGTCCGGGCTCTTGCGCAGCACCCGGCCGTATCCGGTTGGATCATCAGGTGCCGCTGTGAGGATGGTCATGGCTGCCTGCTCAGCCTGATGCACGCTCCAGACTTCGCTGATGGTTTCAGCGCGGATTAGCGGCACGTCGCCGGAGAGCACGAGGATATGCCGGTAACCGGCAATGGCCGGTTGCGCGCATTGAATAGCGTGGCCGGTGCCGCGCTGTTCAACCTGGTCTACGAATCGGACGCCTGTGGATTCCACCGCCTTGCGGACGCGATCTGCCTGGTGGCCGACGACGACAAGAATATCGGCCGGAGCAACGACGCGGCTGGCTGCCTCGATAACGTGGCTGAGGAGCGGCTTGCCGCCAATCTCATGCAGCACCTTGGGACGGCGTGATTTGAGCCGCGTACCCTTGCCCGCCGCCATAATGACGATGGCCAACTGCGCGTCCTGGATCCCGCTGTCGCGGCCTCCCTCACTCAAGGCTTCTTCTCCATGGCCGCGGTTCTTTTTGGCATGGGAATCGTGATATCGATGGGATGCACGGGCCCCATGTCCAGTGAGTCAAGGCCGGGCTTGATCTGCTGCCCGTTGCCCACCACCAGAATCGCGAGCCGGTTCGGATGGACATACTTCTTCGCCACCCTCTCCAGGTCAGCGAGTGTGACCTTTTCCAGCGCCGTCTTGTAGGTTGCGAGATAATCGGCGGGATAGCCGTAGAACTCCAACTGAACGCGTTCGGCCAGCACCTTGTCGCGCGTGTCATAGCGGAAAAGGAAGGAGTTGAGGATGTCCTCCTTGGCCCGATTCAGTTCCGCGGCCGTAAAGGGTTGGGTGTTCATGCCGGCAATAATCTTCATCGCCTCCTTTGTTGCGTCAACGGTGGACGCACTCTTGGTCATGACCACCACCCGAAAGGTGGCAGGATGGTCATAGTTGAATCCATAACCGCCTCCGACCGCATAGGCCAGG
>DASSHM010000129.1:0-4789 GCA_035692885.1 Occallatibacter sp. | reverse complement strand
CGCAAGAAGGTCTTTCACCTGAATTCCCTTCCCTCGGTGCTGCGCCTGCAGAACGCTCCCCCGGCCAAGCCGGTCGATCAGTCACTGGTGCCGGTGGGATAGAGGCACAACAACCGCCGCTGAACCCCGCACGCAGGCCTGGTTCTACCCTCGCGCAGCGTCCAGCGTCATGAGCCTTGCCGCGCGCAGGGCCGCAAGCTCGTCGCCCTCGGGGCGAAACTCCATCGCCACCATCCGCTCGTACTTCAACTCGATGAGCCTGCGATAGATGTTGGCGTAGTTGATTTCGCCGGTGCCGGGCTGGTGGCGTCCGGGCACGTCCGCCACATGGATGAGGCCGATGACGTCGATATGCTTGTCCAGCTTCTCGATCAGGTTGCCTTCGGCAATCTGTTCGTGAAAGAGGTCATAGAGGAACTGCACCTGCGGATGATTGACCGCCCTGACAATCCCGATGGCCTCGGCGGCAGAGGTGAGATAGTAGCGCGGATTCTCCTCGGGGTCGATGCACTCCAGCAGCAGGCGCACCGGCTCGCCGTTGATCTCCCGGCCCTCAACCAGGCCGGCTGCGCGCTTGAGCGCTTCAACGGCGGCGGCGTGCTGCTCCTCGCGCGTGCGTCCCGGCACCACGTTGCCCGAGAGCACGATCATCGCGGGGCAGCCCAGGCTTTCCATGGGCGTCAGCCCCAGCTTGAGCTCGGCGAGAAACGCCTCCTGCGTCGCGGGGTCGGCCACGCCGTGGGACAGGCCGGCGGTGGCATCAAACCGGATGCCAAGGCGCTTGCGCGCCGCGTTGGCACGCTCAAAATCTGCGGCGCTCCAATGGCCGTATTCGCCCACCAGCTCCACATTTGTGTAACCCGCTTCGGCAACCCGGGCGAGCCGCTCTTCAAACGGCAGCCTGGTAAACACTGTCCACAGCATCACGGATAGCGGAAAGGGCGTTTGACTCGCCGTAACGGGCGCGGAGGCATCACTGGCGACGGACGGCAGGGGTGAAGCAGCGCCCAGAGCAGCGGCGGCCATGGCCTGAGCAAACCTGCGACGGTTCATGGAATCTCCTTGCAGTACTGTATCTGGTTGTTCATGGAGCGCGCGACCACAATCAGCAAAAGTGCAACACGCGGGCCGCGCATTTGCGGTGGTTTAGACTTCTTCGTGGGCTGGGCCAGGGCTTGTATCAGTCCCGGACGCCGCTGCCGGCTCCGCTCACCGGAGGAACTCCCTTGACGCGATCATCCGCTCTGCTGCTGACGGCCTTTCTATCCGCGCTTCTTTCAGGCGGTCAACTCGCTGCTCAGGCGCCTCCAATTCCGCTGACGGTGGAGAAGATCTTTGCGCACGGCTCGTTGACCGGGGAGCAGCCCAGCGAAATTGCATGGTCGCCCGACAGCCGGCACCTGACCTATATCGACGGTGGTCAACTCATCGATCTCGACCCCGGATCGGGCAGGCCGCATGTGCTGGTCAGCCACGCCAAGCTCGCTCCACTGACCAAGGAACCCGCATCGGAGCGTGATCAGGACCATCGCGCCCGGTATCACATGGCCGATTATCACTGGGCTCCTGACAACAGGCATCTGCTGTTCGACTCGGAGGGCCGGCTCTGGCTCTACGACCTGCACAACGGAACGGGCGTGGAGATTGCATTTTCAGGACAGGCCTCCGGCGACGATCCAAAATTTTCGCCGAACGGCGAGGCAATCTCATTTGTGAAGGATCATGGCCTTGCGGTGGTGCATCTCCGCATGCCGGGAACACCAACGACGATGCTGGCTCCGGCAAACGAACGCAGTGTGCTGAACGGCGAGGTCGACTGGATCTATCTGGAGGAACTGGAGGCGCGCAGCAATTATTTCTGGTCGCCGGATTCAAAAAACATCGCGTACATGCAGACCAGTGAAGCCAGCGTGCCCATCTATCCCATCACGGACTGGATTCCGACTCATGCGCGGGTCTACCTGCAGAGCTATCCGCAGCCGGGAGACCCAAATCCGGATGTCCGGGTGGGCGTGGTCAGCGCCCACGGCGGCAAGACCGTCTGGGTCAAGCTGCCCATCCGCGCAGGCGAGGACTACATTCCGCGATTCGGGTGGGTGGACAGCAAGACACTCTGGATTGAAACTCTTTCCCGCGACCAGAGGCACCGGTCCATTTACTTTGCCAGGGCCGGCAGCGGCGATGCGCATCCGGTGCTCGAGCTCACCGACGACAAATTCTTCAATGATGACTACGACGTCAACGTGGCCGACGGCAGCATCGTGCTGACCAACTGGAGCGATGGGCACAGCCATATCTATCTCTACAGTTACGACGAGCACGATCCTGAGCGGGCAACGGCGAAGCTGGAGAAGCAGTTGACCTCGGGAGATTTTGCGGTCTCTGCCATCTATCGCGTTGATCATGCGCACAAGCTCGTCTACTACGCGTCCAACCAGGGCAACCCCCTTGAGCAGCAAGTGTGGCAGGTAAGCTTTGGCGGCGAGAGCAGGCAGCTCACCAGCGGCGCAGGCGCTCACAGCGCCATTTTTGCGCCCGAAGGCAGCGCATTCGTCGACACGTACTCGTCGCGCATGAATCCGCCGTCGCTTGAGCTGCGCGGAGAGAATGGCAAGCAATCCGTTTTCTGGTCAACGCGCGCGCTCGACGCCTACGGACTACGCGCTCCGGAGCAGCTGGAGGTGAAGGCGCAGGATGGCGCCACGCTCTATGCAACCCTGCTGCTGCCGGCAAACAAGACCGCGCCCTCGAGCGTACCGGTCATCGTGAATCCCTACGGCGGGCCCGGCCCGCAGGAGGTGGCCAATCGCTGGTCCAGCGCGCTGCTCTTTGACGAACTGCTGGCCGAACACGGCTTTGCCGTGCTGCACACGGACAACCGCGGCACAGGCTTGCGCGGTCGCGCCTTTGCGCAGGCGGCGTATCACAACTTCGGGCCGGTGCAACTCACCGATCAGCTCACGGTGCTGGATGCCGCGCTGGCACGTTATCCGCAGCTTGATTCGAAACGTCTGGGCTGGTGGGGATGGAGCTGGGGCGGGACGTTTACCCTCTATGCCATGACGCACTCCGAGCGCTTTCGCGCCGGAGTGGCCGTGGCTCCGGTGACGGACTGGCGCAACTACGACTCGATCTACACCGAACGCTACATGAGCACGCCCACTGAGTTTCCCGAGGGCTATAAGGACTTCTCGGTGGTGAACTCAGCGGACCACCTGCACGGACGCCTGCTGCTGGCTCATGGAACGGGCGATGACAACGTCCACTTTGCCAATACCGTTCAATTTATCCAGAAGCTGCTGGAGGCGGGCATCCCCTATGACCTGCAGATCTATCCGCGCAAGACGCACTCCATTGCGGGCGGCACTGACCGGACGCATCTCTATAGCCGCATCCTGGCCCACTTTGAGCAGTACCTGATGCCGCCTGTTCAGTGAGAGCGCGGGAGCGCCTGCCGGACCGGATTTCCGGAGGACCCGGCGCGCGCTTCAACCCGTGCCGCGCTTAAAACAGAGACTCGATGGCATGAACGGGTCAACCTGGGCAGGCAGGCCGCGGGGGTGGGCGCCGGGAAACTACGGAGTCAGACCTGACGATGCCGGAAGAGGTCGTCCTTGTCGCGGCGCGGGCAGTTGGTGCATTCCAGACAGCAAACCAGCAGCACCGCAACCGCCACCGTCACCAGAATGGCGAGAACGTTGGCATACTCCGCGATCCAATGCGCCGTGCTGTGCATGAGCCATGACAACATGGTTCCAACTCCACTGACTGACGCCGGATGCCGGCGTCACCGGCAGGAGACTGGAGCCCGGATCAGCGGTATCTCAGCGACCCAAGTGTACCACCGGCAATCATTAGACGGGCAACGCTATTCACTTGCTTTTAAGCGAACACAAGGCGAAAATAGGGCGGTATGGAAAGTGAGGGCAAATCGTTGCCGGCGCCCGGCCGTGAAGAGCCGCCGGAGCGGCTCGGAGACACTCCACGGAAGGCGGGGCCTGAGCCGGCGGCAGGACCGTGCCTGAACTGGCTCTTTGTCGATCTCAACTCCTATTTCGCCTCAGTGGAGCAGGAGGTTCGCCCCGAGCTGCGCGGCAGGCCCGTGGGCGTGGTGCCCATGATGGCCGATACCACCTGCTGCATCGCGGCGAGCTATGAGGCCAAGGCCTTCAACGTGAAGACCGGCACGATGGTTGCCGACGCGCGGCGCTTGTGTCCCGACATCGTGCTGGTTGAGGCGCGCCACGAGCTGTATGTGGAGTTTCACCACCGGATCGTGGAAGCCGTGGAGAGCTGCGTGCCCGTCACCGCGGTTCTGTCAATTGATGAAATGGCATGCCGGCTGATGGGCCGCGAGCGTCCGCTGCTGGCGGCTCTGGCCCTGGCACGGCAGGTGAAGACGCGGATACGGGAACGCGTGGGCGGAACGCTGCGCAGCTCGATTGGGTTGGCGACCAATCGCTACCTGGCCAAGATTGCCAGCGACATGGAGAAGCCGGACGGCCTGGTTGCCCTGCCCCTGGACGTTCTGCCGGAGGCGCTCGGCCAGCTTGTGCTGCGCGATTTGCCGGGCATTGGAGCGCGGACCGAGAAGCGGCTGAACGCCCGGGGGTTGCATACCGTCAAAGAACTCCTGGCGATGGATTGCGAGCAGGCAGGCCAGTTGTGGGGATCAGTCTGGGGTGAGCGGCTGTGGCACTGGCTGCGCGGCGAGGACTTTGACATGGCCGGGACCGAGCACCTGAAGTCAATCAGCCACCAGCACGTGCTCGCGCCCGAGATGCGCACC
>DASSHM010000128.1:0-29928 GCA_035692885.1 Occallatibacter sp. | reverse complement strand
CTGGTACGGCGCGCTCACCTTCTCTCAGGTCACTCACGACGCCTCCCTGCAGACCGAACTCATCAAGCGCTTTGATCCCCTCATGCCGGGCGGCGTCGAGGCCAATCGGCGCCCCACGCGCCATCACGTCGACGACGAAGTCTTCGGCATCGTTCCCCTGCAGATCGCCATCCAGACCCGCGACCCCCTCTATCTCGCCGAAGGCCGGTGGTGGGCCGGCCGCCAGTGGGAAAATCCCCGCCCCGACGGCCTTTCCGCCGAGACCCGCTTCTGGGTCGATGACATGTACATGCTCAATATCCTGCAGCTTGAGGCTTACCGCGCCACCGGCGACCGCAAATACCTCGACCGCGACGCCCGCGAGATGGTCGCCTACCTCGACAAGCTCCAGCAGCCCAATGGCCTCTTCTTTCACGCCCCCGACGTGCCCTTTTACTGGGGCCGGGGTGACGGCTGGTTCGCGGCCGGCATGGCTGAGATTTTGCGCGACCTGCCCGCCAACCATCCCCAGCGTGCCCGCATCCTCGCCGGATACCGCAGGATGATGGCCGCCCTGCTCAAATACCAGGGCGCCGACGGCATGTGGCGCGAGCTTATTGACCACCCCGAGGCGTGGCCCGAGACCTCCAGCTCCGCCATGTTCACCTTTGCCATGATTACCGGCGTCAAAAACGGCTGGCTCCCCGCCGCCACCTATGGACCCGCCGCGCGCCGCGCCTGGATAGCCGTCGTCGGCTACATTGACCAGAACTGGGACGTCACCAGCGTCTGCGAGGGCACCGGCAAGAAAAACGATCTCGCCTACTATCTCGCCCGCAAACGCCGCACCGGCGACTTTCACGGCCAGGCCCCGATCCTCTGGGCCGCCACGGAACTGCTCCGCTAGCTCCCGGCCTTCCCCATCCACCCCGCGCCGTGTACCCTCTTTTTAGCGGCATGTCCGCAGGAACTTTCCGATGGCATACAAAACCCTGCGCGCCCGGCTCCGTGCCTTCTGGGACTACTTCATCCTCTTCAGCGGCATCTCCACCGCCTCCAATCTCGCCCGCACCCGGCGTCAGCCGATACTCTCCCGTGGCATCTTCCTCTTCCGCCACCGTGGCCCGCGCTGACCTGCCCCGCCGCACTCCATCGCAGCCGCTCGTGACGCCGAATCCTTGACCCCTGCGCCGCACACCCGAAATTGATAAAATCTACCCATGCCGCTCTCGCGCCAGCAGGCCCTCGACCACTTCAACTCAACCGATCTCATCGGCCTCGGCATGGAAGCCGACGCCGTTCGCCGGCGGCTTCACCCCGAGGGTGTGGTCACCTACATCATCGACCGCAACATCAACTACACCAACTTCTGCACCGAGTACTGCACCTTCTGCGCCTTCTACCGCCCGCTCCCCAGGCCCGGGAAAACGGACCCGCGCTCCAGCGAGGGCTACATCCTCGACTTTGAAACCATCTGCCAGAAGATTGCCGAGACCATTGAGATGGGCGGCACCGGCGTGCTCATGCAGGGCGGCATCCACCCCGACCTCAAAATCGATTGGTTCGAGCGCCTCTTCACCGGCATCAAACGGCGCTTCCCCGCAATCTGGCTTCACTGCCTCTCCGCCTCCGAGGTTCTCGCCATCGCCGAGTACTCAAACCTCGACCTCCGCACCACCATCGCGCGCCTCCGCGACGCCGGCCTTGACTCCATCCCCGGCGGCGGCGCTGAAATTCTAGACGACGACGTCCGCATCCGCATCGCCCGCCTCAAGTGCCGCACCGCGGACTGGGTCAGCGTCCATCGCACCGCCCACCAGCTCGGCATGCGCACCACCGCCACCATGATGTTCGGCGTTGGCGAAACCATGGATCAGCGCGTCAACCACTTCGAGGTCATCCGCCGCCTGCAGGAGGAGACCGGCGGCTTCACCGCCTTCATCCCCTGGAGCTTCCAGCCCAAACACACCGCCCTCGGCGGCCGAGGCTGGGACGAGGCCACCTCCATCGAGTACCTCAAGACCCTCGCCATCTCCCGCCTCTACCTCGATAACATCGAGAACGTGCAGGCCTCGTGGGTCACCCAGGGCCTCAAGGTCCTCGAGCTCGGCCTCCACTTCGGCGGCAACGACGTCGGCTCCGTCATGCTTGAGGAAAACGTCGTCAAGGCCGCGGGCACCTCAAACTGCACCACCGAGGAGGAGCTCCGCCGCATCATCCGCGACGCCGGCTTCCAGCCCGTCCAGCGCGACACCCTGTACCGCACCTTCTTCCTCAACTAGCGCGGCGACTCTCCAATGCAGGAGATGCGAGCTTCAGCCCGCATCGAGACCTCATCCCTGTCTTTCGACAGCCGTTCATCCCTGGCAGCCGCGGCGCCAGGCGAGCCTAGGGATCTGCGGCCTACCCTACCGCAACTCTGATGTAAATTCACCCCGCCCATTTTGCAGATTAATTCTTCAACTTCGTCACAATGGAGGTATCCATCAACCAAACCGCGCCCCCCGGCGCCGAAACGGAGCCATGTCATGTCCGATGAACCCCAGTCCCAACCGCCCCGCCCGCCGGCAAGCCCACCCACAAATCCAGAGAGGCGTTAGTGTGGGATGAGTCCACGGGCATTGAGTAAAGACAGGCTAGTTTTTCAAACCGGACAGCCTGTCTTTACATTGCGCTCTTGAGCTCCCGTATGAGGATCATCCAGCCTTCAGCTTCTTATTTCTCCAGCCAGCCCCGCAACAACGGCCGCAATCTTATCCAGTATCTCCATCCAGCCTTCCAACTGGCCGCTCTCAATGGCGTTCTTCATGGGCTCATTTCCAATGAAGGTGAGTTTTGTCTGGCCGTTTCCAATATCCTCAAAAAGAACCACGTCGTGCGCCCCATCGATGGCCTCATGTTCAATTCCGTAATGCGCAGGCTCAACCCTGTTTCCCTGCGAATCGGAAAAATACATGGAGGAGACGATCTTTTCGTGCGGAACAATCTCATGGTATTCACCACAGTTCCAGAACTCCTGCCCATCCGGAGATCTCATGCAGCAGAGGAATTTCCCCCCAACGCGAAAATCCATCTCGCAAAAAGGCGCAGTAAAGCCCTTCGGCCCCCACCACTGCATCACGCATTGCGGGTCTGTCCACGCCTTCCAAACCAACTCGCGTGGAGCATCAAAGACTCTTGTGACCATCATCCGCTCCGTTTCATGCACCGTGTTTTCTGTCATCTCTGACCTCCTCTCTTTTCATTCGATTCACAACCACTTCCAGTTTGTCGAAACTCTGTTCCCAGAACTGGCGATAGCTGATCGCCCAGTCGCTGACTGCCTTGATCGACTCCGGCCTGAGCCGGCAAATACTCTCCCGTCCGCGCTTCGTCTTACTCACAATCCGCGCCCGCACCAGGTAAGCAATATGTTTTGAAATCATCTGCTGCGAGATGGCAAACGGCTCCGTCAAGCCATGCACTGAGACAGGCCCGCGCGCGAGCCGCCTGACCATCGCCCGCCGGGTTGGATCAGACAAAGCCGAGAACGTCATATCGAGTCTATCCACAACCATATGGTTGTATAATTTTTCCTGGATGTCAAGCGAAATTCCCGCGATTCAGGTTCCTGTTCCCGGCTCTGTGACCTGGCAGCTACGCGTCGCATAGTGGCCAGCTCACTCATCGCCCAGATTCATCACCCTATGCCTCATCGTCAGAGACGAGAAGCCTCTTATGCTGCCGATCTCCAAACCGCTCTCGGCTTTGCAGGTACCCGCGTGCCACGAGCGGGAGTTTGCATCGGACGGCAGAACTAATTGGAACCGGGGTGCCCTGCCCTTTTGCGCGCGCATTGCGCACCGGGCGGGAAACATTGCATTCCCCACCTCGCGCCCTACCTGCCCCCGGAGTGGTATTCTGGCACGTCAAAAATTCTGAATTCAGGAGAAGGTTGTGAGAAGGACATTGATCATGTTGGCGATCGCCTCAATGGCGCTACTGGCCGGGTGCGGTCCTTCAGGCAAGCAGTCTTCCGGCATTCCCGTCGGGCCCAGGTGGAAGGGCCAGCCCTATCGCCTTGCGTATAACGCCGTCCCGGTCAAAAAGAACCCCGTAGGCGTCACCATTCCGCCCATCCGGTTCACCGCCAATCCTGAAGCGCTTGAGCACCGCGTCTCGCTCGTCGTCCGCTACGACTCGTCGCAGGTCAAGTCGGACCGCCTCATTGTCAACCAGGTCATCCTCGCGCCCTTTGACATCTCCGGCGCTGATGGCGCTCTCTCCTCCGGCACCATGGACGATGCCGACAAGGGTCTTGCCGAGCTGCTCAGCGCCTACTGCCTGCCGGCTAAGGTCAAGGTATCGGTGGCGCTGGCCCGCTCCTCGCTCAGCCCCTCGCCCGACGACGCAGAGGTTGATGAGAAGCGCCTCTCCGACTGGATTACCACCGACCTGCCCTACAAAAATCTCAAGAGGGGCTGCCCGGCAAAGTAGGTCGCTGCGCCTTCAAATGCCTGCGGTCCGCCGCGGCGTGTCAGTCGCTCGGGTAAAGACCGCTCAGGAGCTCTGCCCGTCCGGCGCGGGCGCGAGGTTTACGCCCCCGACCAGCCGCGCCACCAGCAGCAGCGACCACAACGTCCGCACCGCCGTCGCCAGCTTTTCCATCAGTCCCGCCGGCCCTCCATGCGCGTTCAGCCAGCCAAAGAGGAACAGCAGGGCCATCATGGCCAACGCGGTGGCCACGCTGTAGGCTGCCCATCCGCGCCAGTGCCTGTCTCTGCGCAGGCGCCAGGCAAACAGCAGCAGCACGCACATCGCCGCGTTAAACGCGATGATGTCGCAGGTCAAATGCAGCGGAGGATGGATAAAGATGGCGTCGCCAATAACGGCCACCCCGGCCACCACCTGAAAAAATGGAATCAGGTTGGCACCGAATCCGCTTGCCAGTTCCCTGCGCAACGCCACGGCAAACGTGCACAGCAGCAGGCCAAACACAAAAAAGTTCGCCTGCTGCACCCACCCCATGTGCGTCAGTTCCAGCGCGCTGATCGCATCACGCAATGGGATGTAGCCCGGCACGCTGACGCCCAGCACCACAAACACTGCGATAAAAAGCAACCCGCCCAGACCGGAGAGCAGCAGCAGCGCGCCGGCAGTCCCCCTCGACGCAACATTCTGCGTGTTGATTTGCATTGACGGCACCTCGCCTCACATACCATCGTTGACAGAAGAAAACGCGCTCCTTCAAGGCAGAGCCTGGCCCACGCCCGAGGCGCTCCTCGCCCGGCCGCTCACCCCAAGCGGTACGCTCGCGCTTCCGCGGCGGTCCCGATTACTTCGTTTCGACCAGAATCACCAGCGACTCCGGCACCACGCCGTCATGTGTCATCGCGTCAGCCGCTGCCTGGCTCTTCATCGCGGCGTTCAGGGCATCCAGGTCGGGAACGTCCATCATCACCGCCACTCGATTCGGGTTCTGCGGGTCAACGAATGTGCGTATGTTCGTCACCCCCAGCGGTCCAAAAAACTCCTTGCGCTTCGTTGATGCAAGCCAGTGATCCTTGCCCTTCGTGAGGTTGTGGTGCCCGATGACAGTTGGCATGTTGCCTCCTTGGCGGGAAGAGTATCTCCACGGCGAGCGCGAAGACTCGCCAATCTTATCACCCCGGCATTTCCCCAAAAGCGCTCCCGCGCCGCATGTCCGCGCCTCGCCAGCTTTGCCGCTGCTATCATTGCCCCCGTCGCTTGTCTGCGGGCTGCGCGCGTCCTTGCGCCGGCGGCCCGTTTTATGCCCAGCGGATTTTCATGATCCCCGGAGACTCTCATGCATCCAGCTCTCAAACCGGTTTCGCGGCGTTGCCATCGCCCCTCCCGCCGGATCGTTCCGGCCGTGCTGCGTCCGGCTTTCACGCTCACCGTCTGCATCCCCGCTCTCGCCGTCTGCGCCCATGCGGCTTCATCATCCACCGGGTGCACGCGCCTTTCCGGCCTCAAACTCCGCCACACCACTATCGCGCAGGCTGTCGCGGTTCCCGCCGGTCCGATCACCCTCAACGGCCCGTTCGGAATTCACTCCGTCAGGCTGCCCTCCTTCTGCCGAGTCTCCGGCGCCATCGCGCCGGTCCCCGGCTCCACCATTGGATTTGAAGTCTGGCTCCCGCTCGCCAATTGGAACGGCCGTTACGAGGGCGTCGGCAATGGCGGCCTCGCGGGCAACATCAGCTATGAAGCTTTGGCCGATGCCCTCCGCTCCGGCTACGCCGCCGCCAGTACCGATACCGGCCACAAGGGCATGATGATGAACGGCGAATGGGCCCTCGGCCATCCCCAGCGAATCATCGACTACGGCTACCGCGCCGTTCACGAGATGACCGTCAAGGCCAAGGCCATCATCACGGCCTTCTACGGCTCACCTGCCAGTTACTCGTATTGGAACGGCTGCTCCGAGGGCGGCAGCCAGGCGCTCTCTGAGGCGCAGCGCTATCCGTCCGACTACAACGGCATCCTCGCCGGCGCGCCCGCCAACTACATGGTCCATCTTCAGGCCGGTGGCAACTGGATCTCGCAGGCCATTCACGAAGATCCTGCCAGCTTTATTCCCGCGTCCAAGCTGCCCGCCATTCAAAAAGCCGTGCTCGCGCAGTGCGATGCCGCCGATGGCGTCCGCGACGGCATTCTCGAGGATCCGCGCACCTGCCATTTCAATCCCGGCACCATGATCTGCGATGCCGCCGGCGGCCCCGATTGCCTCACCCGCGCGCAGGCCGATGGCCTCAGAAAAATCTACGACGGCGCCCGCAATCCACGCACCGGTCAGCTCGTCTTTCCCGGCTACATGCGCGGAGGCGAGGCCGGCTGGGCGCTTTGGATTGCAGGCGATCACGTGCCGCCCCGCAACCTCCAGCACGGCATCTCCGTCCAGTTCTTTCAGAACTTCGTCTTCAATAATCCCGACTGGGACTGGAAGACCTTCGACTTCGACAAGGACGTTGCCTTCGCCGACAAAAAAGCCGGCGCCATCACCAACCACATTGACCCGAATCTCTCTGCCTTCAAGCGGCACGGCGGCCGGCTGCTCCAGTATCACGGCTGGAGCGATCCCGCCATCTCACCCCTCAACAGCATCAACTACTTTGAGAGCGTTCAGCGCAGGATGGGCAACACATCAGGCTTCTACCGCCTCTTCATGATCCCCGGCATGGAGCACTGCGGCGGCGGTCCCGGAGCGAGCCGCTTCGACCACATGGCGGTCATCCGCGATTGGGTGGAAAAAAATGAAGCCCCCGATCGCATCGTCGCCGGCCGCCCCGGTAGAACACATCCGCTTTGTCCGTATCCGCAGATCGCAACATACTCCGGCTCCGGCAGCACGGATGACGCAGCCAGCTACACCTGCGCGCTGCCGCCGGACCGGCCGGCCGCGAACGGCCACTGACGCAGCTTCCAGGCGCGCGCAAAATAGATTGCCGTCCCCGTCACGCCGATGCCTGCCGCCACCGCCAGCCCGCCCACCGCGTGGCTGCGGTTGGCCAGGATAAAGATAAATCCCGCCATCGCCAGCAGCGGCGGCAGCGGATACCACGGTATCCTGAACGGCCGTTCCAGGTCCGGCTGTTTCACCCGCAGCACCATCACGCCCGCGTGCTGCAGCAGGAACTGCAGCAGGATGCGTGTGATCACCAGCATCGTGATGACCGCCTGCAGGCTGAAAAAGCAGAATGCCGTCGCCACCAGCCCCATCGCCACCAGCGACCGGTGCGGAATGCCGTGCCGGGGATGAACCGCCGCCAGCGCCTTGAAGTAGTTGCCGTCCCGCGCCGCCGCGTATGGCACGCGGCTGTAACCCAGCAGCAGCGAAAACACGGAAGCGAACGCCGTCCACACAATCAGGGCCGCCATCAGCCGCCCGGCCCACAACCCGAACGCCGACTGCGCCATATCCGCCACCAGTTGCAGATGAATCGTCGCGCCCTTGATTGCGCCGCGCGCCGCCTCATGCACGGTTGGCAATGCGGCCAGGTTCATCGCAACGTAAAACGCCGCCACAATCGTCACGCTCAGCAGAATCGCCCGCGGAATCGTCTTTTCCGGCTGCTTTACCTCGCTGCCCAGGAACGTGATGTTGTAGTAGCCCCAATAGTCGTACGTCGCAATGAGCGTGGCATGCGCCAGTCCGCCCGCGGCCAGGGCCGCAGACTGCGCCGGGGACGCCGGCATGTGCCATCCACCCATCGACGCCGCATGGGCAAACCCGGCGGTGATGACGCCGGCCAGCGCCGCCATCACGCCTGCGAACAGCACCCACGCCAGCCGTGTAATCGAGCTCAGATTGCGGTACAGCAGCGCCGTCACCAGCAGGCACGCGCCCGCCGCGGCAAAGCCAGAGTAGTGCAGACCCGGCAGCCATGCCACCGGCGAGCCATTCAGTCCCGGCCAGAACCACGCCAGAAAACTCGACAGCCCGATACATCCCGAAGCAATGGACAGTGGCGCTGAAAAACTGAGCTGCCATACAAACAGAAAGCTCAGCCAGTTGCCCGCCTTGTCCGGTCCGTATATTTCGCGCAGAAATGCGTAGGAACCGCCCGCCCGCGGCAGCGCCGCGCCCAGCTCCGCCCATACCAGGCCGTCCATCACCGCAATGGCCGCGCCCAGCAGCCACGACCAGGTCGACAGATGATATCCCGCCGCCGCGATGACCAGTGGCAGGGTGATGAACGGCCCCACGCCGATCATCTCCAGCATGTTAAACAGCACCGCCGAGCGCATGCCGATGCGCCGCTCGAGGTGGCGTGTCTCTCCGGAAGCGGGCGGGGCAGGGTTCATGGCGTCGAAGCGCTCCCCGGATTGTACACTGGCCACAGCTATGTTTCTCGTTCGCTCATCTCATCGCACCGCGGCGTCCGCGGCCCTCATCGGCCTTGCCGCCATTCTCTCCGCCTCGCCGGCCCTCTCAGCGCAACAGGCGGAGCAGCTTCCTTCCGCCGAGCCCAGTTCCATCGCCGTGCCGCTGGCCATGGATCGCGGCCAGGTTGCGCTCCAGCAGACGGTCAAGCGCCTCGGCACCACCGCCAGCGTCCTTTACATCGTCGCCCATCCCGACGATGAGGATGGCGCGCTCATGACCTATCTCTCGCGGGGCCTCGGCGCGCGCGTCACGCTTTTCACTCTAACTCGCGGCGAAGGCGGCCAGAATCTCATGTCCGCCGACGCCAACGACGCCCTCGGCATCATCCGAACCAACGAGCTGTTCAAGGCCGACGAGTACTACGGCGTCCACCAGCTCTTCGGCACCGAAGCCGACTTCGGCTTCTCCAAGACGCAGCAGGAGTCCTTCGCGCAATGGGGACACGAGCGCGTCCTCTATGACGCCGTGCTCGCCGTCCGCCGCGTGCGCCCGCAGATTATCGTCGCCACCTTCGTCGGCGGCGTTACCGACGGCCACGGCCAGCATCAGGTCTCCGGCGAAATCGCGCAGGAGGTCTTCAAGGCCGCTGCCGATCCCACCGTCTTCCCCGACCAGTTCAAGCTCGGGCTCCAGCCCTGGCAGGTCTCTGCCGTCTACAGCCGCGTGCCCTTCGCGCCCGTCACGGGCCGCGGCATGTTCGACTATGCCACTGGCACGTGGGCGCCCGCGCGCTTCCATAACTACATCACCGGGCAGTGGACCACTGGCGCCATCTCCACCGACGTGCGCATCTCCGTCGGTCAGCTTGACCCGCTGCTCGGCCGCACCTATACGCAGATTGCGCGCACCGGCTGGGGCATGCAGAAGTCCCAGAACGGAGGGGCCAATCCGTCGCTGATTGGTCCGGCCATATCCGGCTATCACCTGTGGGGCGCAACTGACGCCGCCAAGGCCGCCGCCAGCGCCAGTGTGAAGAACGACGACCTCTTCAGCAACAGCCGGATTCACATCGACACATCCATCGCCGGTCTTGCCCGCCTCGCCGGGCCTTCCGCGCCCGCCTGGCTCTCCACCGGCCTCAACAGCCTCGACGCGGAGATCCGGCGCGTCACCTCCGGTTGCACGTGCCGCGCGGGTTCGGGCACCGCCCACCAGCTTGCTCCCATCTACCGCCAGGCTCTCGAACTGCGTGCTCGCGTCGCCTCCAGCGGCCTGGGCGCCAGCGCCAAGGCCGATCTGCTGTTTGAGCTCGACGCGAAGATCAACCAGTTCCAGTCCGCGCTCAAAAACCTGCTCGGCCTCGATATGATTGCCTTCCGCACCAGCGAAACCGCCGTGCGTGAAGACGGCTTTCGTGGCTCATCCGCTGACCAGACGCCGCCCAGCGTCTCGCCCGGCCAGAAGTTCAACGTGCGCATCCACACCGCGCATGCTTCGCCGGACGTTCGCCTGACAAAAACCTGGTTTCAACAGCAGACCGCGGAGTCATGGCAGCACGGAGAGCCGGTCAGCACAAGCGCGAACGGCGAAAGCTCAGACGCCATCTTCAGCCTCACGGTGCCGGCCGATGCCGCGCCAACTCAGCCCTACTTCACGCGCCCCTCCATTGAGCAGCCGTATTATGACGTCGCCAACCCCGCCTGGCGTGGCCGCTCCTTCGCGCCCTACCCGCTCGCGGCCTGGGCGCAGTTTTCATTTGACGGCCTTCCCATCCGCATCGGCCAGGTGGTGCAGACGCTGCAGCGCAGCACTGGCCCCGGCGGCTTCTACGAGCCGCTCGTCGTCACCCCAGCCATCGGCGTCAGCGTCGATCCCGGCGCGCGCATCCTGCCGCTCGACGGCAGCCCTCTGCCCGTGCGCGTCACCGCTCACGCGCAATCGCCGGCCGGAGGCATCGTTCATCTCAAACTCCCTGCCGGCTGGCGTGCGCAGCCCGCCGAGGCCCACTTCCATCTCGCCGCGGCAGGGGATACCGACCCCATCGTCTTCTCGGTAACCCCGGACGGCGCGCAGACGGGCGCCTACTCGATTCAGGCCATCGCCAGTGTCGGCGGTCACGATTATGAATCAGGCTGGCGCAGTGTGGGCTATGCCGGCCTGCGGCCGTACAACATTTACCGGTCCGCCAGCATGCTTACGCGCAGAGTCAACGTCAAGCTCGCGCCGGGACTTCGCGTTGGCTACATCATGGGTACGGGCGACCACGTGCCCGAAGCGCTGGAAGGGCTGGGCATCACTCCGCATCTCATCACCCCCGCCGAACTCGATTCCGGCGATCTCTCCGCATGGAACGTGATTGTCATCGGCATCCGCGCCTACTCCGTGCGCCCCGGACTCGCTGCTGCCGAGCCGCGCCTCGACTCCTTCGTCCGCGCCGGCGGCACGCTCATCGTGCAGTATCAGAGCAGCGACTTCCCCGCCCCTCTGCCGCTCTCCATGGCCCGCAACCCCGAGCGCGTCGTCGATGAGCAGACCCCGGTCGCGATTCTCGACCCCTCCAATCCGCTGCTCACGTGGCCGAACAAAATCACATCGGCTGACTTTAACGGCTGGATCGAGGAGCGGGGCCACTCCTTCCTCTCCACCTGGGACCCCGGCTACACTGCTCTCACCGAGACCGCGGATCCCGGCCAGAAACCGCAGCGCGGCGGGCTGCTGGTGACTCATCCCGGCAAGGGAACTTATATCTACGTCGCCTATGCCCTCTATCGCCAGTTACCCGAGCTGGTTCCCGGGTCCTATCGCATTCTAGCCAACTTACTGAGCGCGGGCGCGAAGTAGGCCGGATACAAGCCATCGCGCGCCTGCGCAGGCGGCAGCCGCGATGGCCAACAATTGATTCATCCCCCTGCGGGAACAACCCAACTGACCCTATCTAAGTATTAAAAGTTCGTGAATTAGTCATCTATTCATCAAACCCTGCAAAGCTCTTTCTGGATGCGCACCGGATGCTTCAGCCTCGCGCGGCGAGCGTTTGTCCACTGTCTTTACGCCTGCAAAGTCCAGCTTCAGGCGGCGAACGTCCGGCATGCTCGCACAGCAGGTAATCCTGCGGTTCGGCGTAGGGCCAACCAGAAGAACACTTTCGTGTAATGGGAGAGAGAGCCGATGAACTCACGCTTGAAAACCGTTGCCGTCATCGTCGCAATGGTGACAAACTGCGCGATTGGTTCGTATGCGCAGGCGGACAACACCAGCCCCACTGAGATCCGCTACAAGGGCATCACCATCTCACCCGCAGGCAGCTTTATCGCGGCTGAAACAGTCTGGCGTCAGGCAGCCATGGGCGACGGGCTGAATACGCACCTCTCATCCGTGCCCCTTGCCTATTCGAATAACGCGCAGATGAGTGAATTTCAGGGCTCCGGCCGCCAGTCGCGCATCGCGCTCAAGGCGTCGGGAGACGTGGGTCAGTTCATGCTGACCGGATACTATGAGATGGACTGGCTGAGCGCCGGCGTCACCTCCAACAACAACCAGTCCAACAGCTACACTCTGCGCCAGCGCCAGTTGTGGGCTGATGTGCGTATGACGAGCGGCTGGGACTTCTCCGGCGGCCAGGGCTGGTCACTCGTCACCGAAACGGCGCAGGGGCTCAAGCGCGGTACCGAGGTTCTGCCCGACAGCATTGACCCGCAATATATGGCCGGCTTTGTCTGGACGCGGCAGTACAGCTTCCGCGCCGTCAAAGACTTTGGCAATGCAATTTCACTCGGTGTATCGCTTGAGAACGCGCAAATGCTTGACCCGGCCGGCGCCAATCTGCCCACCAACCTGCTTTATGGCTCTTCGGGCGACAGCGGCGGCCTTTACAACCCCGCCGCGCACTATTCGTTCAACCCAACACCTGACTTTGTAGCCAAAATCGCAGTGCAGCCGGGCTGGGGCCACTGGGAGCTGTTTGGCATAGGCCGCAGGTTCCGCGACCGCATCTATCCGGTGTCCGGGCCACCCTTCAACCACGGCGTCTGGGCCGGTGGAATTGGCGGCGGATTTCGCGGCCCGCTGGCCGGCGGCCGGTTGGCAGTTGGGTTGAAAGGCCTGTGGGGAGACGGCGTGGGGCGTTACGGCTCCTCTGCCATCGCCGACGTCACGCTGCGCCCGGATGGAACCATCTCACCCCTGCACGGGCTCTCCGCCATAAGCACAGTGCAGGTCAGGCCGCATAAGCGCCTCATGGTGTACTTCAACTATGGCGTTGATTACGCCGGCCGCAACTGGTCAATCGATGCCGTAACCGGCCGGCAAGTCGGGTACGGGACCTACACCGCCGACATGTCCGGATGTCATGTCGAGCCCGCGCCCGGCGGACCACAGAGCCCGAGTGCCCCGGCGGGATGCACGGGCAACACGCGCGACATCGCCGAGTTCTCAGCCGGATGGTGGTACCAGATTTACAGAGGCTCGAAGGGAAACCTTCGCTACGGGCTGCAATACTCCCGGCTGCAGCGCGACCTGTGGTCTGGCAGCGGAGGAGCCACGAACCCCGGCGGAGGCGCAAACGGAATCAACAACATGTTCTGGACCTCGTTCCGCTACTACCTTCCGTAGCCTCAACGCCTGCAATTTCGTCCAGACCGGGCCAGGCGACCCCGCTTCTTTTCGCCGGCGCCTGCCCAATCTCTCTTCAGTGCCGCGCACCGGCAGTGTCGCGCCGCGTGTGTGCCTAGCCGAGTGCCATCGGAGGCGGACGATAGCCAAAGGCCGCATCCACCGCGCTCGCGATTCCCAGCGCAATCTCGTCCTCGAACGGCCGCGCCACAATCTGCACGCCGATGGGCAGCCCTTCCTGCGACTGGCCCACCGGGGCAACGGCCGCCGGTCCGGCCAGCACGTTGAACCACTGCGTGTGCCTCACGGCATCCAGATAGCTCAGCGCCCGCCCTTCCACGGTCCACGACCGCTCGCCATGCCGAAAGGCGGGAATGCCGGCCACGGGACACAGCAGCACCGGATGGCTGCCCATCTCCGACAGCATCCGCGCGCGAAGCAGATCAAGTTCCGCCCATGCGTCCAGAATCTGCGCCGAAGTCAAGGACGGTTCGGAACGGGCAATTCCAAGAAATTCCCTGAAGATCGGGCTCAACTGTTCCTCCCTGCCCTCAATGGCCGGGGCATAGAACATGGCGCCGCATTGCACAAACAGTTTCCACCACAGCTTGCGCAGTTGCTCCAGCGCGCCCGGCGTAAACGGCTCCACATGAAAGCCCGCGTCGCGCAGCGCCGCCGCGGCTGCGTCCACCGCCGCGCGTGTCTCCTCGGTTACCGGAGCGATGCCATCGTCGGCGAAGTACCCGATTGTACGGCTGCGCAGTTCCTCCATCCCAGGCTGGCGCAGCTCCACTGGCGGGCTTGACGGATCATGTGTATCCTGACCGGCAAGCGAGCGGAAAAGCAGTGTCACATCCGCCATGGTTCGCGCCATGGGCCCGATCGCCCCCAGCACTGAGAATGGTCCCACGCAGGGCGGCAGATGCCCTCGTCCCGGCACCCGGCCCGGTGTCGGCTTGAGCGCGCAGATGCCCGTGAAATGCGCCGGCAGGCGCACCGAGCCGCCGCTGTCCGAGCCCAGTCCGGCCGCGGACATGCACGCGGCGATCGCCGCTGACTCGCCGCCGCTGGACCCGCCCGGAGACCGCTCCAGATCCCACGGATTGCTCGTGCGTCCGTGCAGCAGGTTCGCCGTCTCATAAGCCATCAGGAACTCGGGACAGTTGGTCGTGCCCAGAATGACGGCTCCAGCCGCGCGTAGCCGTGCCACCACCACCGCGTCCTCGCGCGGCACGTCGCCCTTGCGCAGCACGCTGCCGATCTCACATCGATAACCGGCCGTGGCGATGGACGATTTCACGGTCACCGGCAGCCCATGCAGGGGGCCGCGCCAGCCGTGCGTCTCCTGCCTTCGCATGGCCTCAACGCGCACGCGGTTGGCGTCAAAGTCAACCAGCGCATTGAGCAGGGGGTTCAGGCGTTCAATCTGCCGGATGTGAGCCTCGGCCAGCTCGACGATTGAGACCCTGCCCTCGCGTACCAGTTCCAGTTGCTCCACCGCCGGCTTCAGCACCAGTTCACTCATTGCAACACCATTTTCTATGGATTGTTCGCCACAAACTCCGCGCGGTCTGCGTCTATGGTCGGCCCGGCGCATCCGGATTTGCCGAAGAGTCGTCCTTGGGTGACGAGGGCATCAGCTTGAAGTCGAACCGGTATGACCGCACCGGCTCTCCGGTGTCAAAGCGATCGTTCCAGTTCAGCCGGTAGGCGAATGCATCAGCGTCATCGGGAAACTTCTCGCTGGCCGGATAGGGATACGAGGTCATCTTGTGGAAGGGAAGCTGAGCCACGGTAAACGGCGACGCATCCCACCAGTCCATGTCTTTTACGTAGCCGTTGGCATAGAAGAAGTAGTCCCGCTTCCATCCGGCGGGCAGCGCGGGAAGCCTCGAAACGTCAAACTCCGCCGCAATCTCCTCGCCGCTGCCGAAGATTGCATAGCGGTCGTCCACGCCTTTCACCAGTTGCGTCACGTCGCCAAAGTGCGTGTAGCTGCCACGCTCGTGCTGGTAGGGCCCGGTAAGGCTGACCGTGTTGTAGTCATAATCCAAGTCGCCGGGACTCGCGCCCTCCAGTTGCTTCGGATATCCGCGGAACTGTTCCGTCGCCATCGCCAGCGGAAGCTCAGTCGTCCGTACCGGGCCTTCGGGCCGGTTATCCACGAGCACCCGGTCCCAAAAGATCTCCAGATTAGACACCAGCCGGATGCGCCGCGTTCCCGCGGGCAGCTTGCCCGTCAAGTCAACTACGATGGTCCGCTCCAGCCCTGCTGGAAAACCCGCCTCGCCCGGAATTCGCTGCCATTTGCCATTCGGCAGTTGCGCCTCGACATAGGGCGAAATCGGCTTGATGCCTGCCTGCCATGCCCCGTACAGCGAGGTCGCGCTGAAGTAGTTCACATAGCCCGTCATCAGCAGCCGCAACGGTTCATCCGTCCTCACATCGCCCAGATCCAGCGTCAGCGCATGCACGTTGGCAAAGCCGTCATAGGGTGAATCGCTGAAGCCGCTGGCAAACTTGTGGTCCTTCAGGCTCAGCTCCGCCAGCACATCGCGCCCCTCGCCATCCCAGGCATCCACCGGCAGCCGTGGTTCCCGTGACGCCACCACGCGTCCCGAGGCAAACGGCGGGTCGTCAAGGAATCGCTCGTCGGGATTCACATCCACATCTCCGGGATGGTCCACCGCAATGAGCCGCAACTGGTCGATATAATTCACCTCTTCCATCGGCTCAATGAACCGCACGCTCAACCGGCCGTCCACCGGCTTTGCCTGCGAGCCGTCCACCTTGATCCACTCGCTCGGATTCGGCGTGTTGCGCCGCGTCGGCGTGAACCAGTGGCCCACCACGGCGGCGCCAATCACATCGGTCACCAGCTTGTACCGGTGCCCATCCCACACGAACAGCACCGGGCATGAGCTGCCCCGGCGGTCGGCCTCCTTGATGGCAATGACCCGCTTGCGCGGCAGGTCAATCTCATCCTGCAGCACGCCCGTCGGCCACAGGATGCGCAGCAGATCGATGCCCTCGGCTTTGCCCAGCCCGATCAGCAGTTGCGGAGGAGCCTGGGTCTGGTAGCCGGATGCCCCCGCCAGCTCCCACTTCTGCCATTGTCCATCCGCAAAGATCTCCACCTTCACGCCCAGAGCCGTCTTGTTGTCGGCATATCCGCTCAGGTCAAGCCGAACAAAATGGTTCTTTTCCGCACCCGTGTTCCGCAGCAGCACCGGCGACGCATTCTTCTGCGTCACAATCAGGTCCGGCGCACCGTCCCCATCGACGTCAGCGGCAATCAGCCCGCGCGGAGCGCTCAGCTTGACCTTGTCCAGTCCCAGAGTGCGGCTGACATCTTCGAAGGTGCCGTCGCCTCGATTGCGCAGCACCACCACCCGCGGCCCAGCACTCGTCTCGACGATTGCCGCCAGATCAATCCATCCGTCATTGTCGATATCCACCGCCGTCAATCCCCAGCCACGCTGTGCTCCCTCCAGCGGCAGAGGCACCCGCTCAAACCTGCGGCTCAGGCCGTCGGGCCCCGCGGCATTGCGCCATAGCGTCAGCCCCGGCGCGCCTGTATGCGTCACCGCAACATCCATCCAGCCGTCCTTGTTATAGTCCAGCACGGCAATCCCCTCGGTGGCCGGCAGCGTTTCGCCGTACAGAGCCTTGCTCGGAAATCTGCCTTCGCGCGGATTCAAATAGAGCACCGGTGCGCCGCCAGTCCCGGTCACGGCCAGGTCCACCGCGCGATCGTTGTTCAAGTCGGTCAGGATGGCCGCATTGGTCGTCCCGCCGCCTCCGAGCCCGGTCTGCGCCGTCCATGCGGTAAAGGTCCGGTTGCCGTTATTGCGCCACAGCACACTGGCCGCGCCGCCCGGCTTCAAAGCCTCTCCCGTCACCAGCAGATCCAGATCTCCATCATGGTCAAAGTCAACAAACGTAATGCCTGTCGGCCGGTTGCGCGGCTCCAGGCCTGCCTCCCCGGTCACATCCGCAAATTTCCCCTTGCCCAGATTCCTGAACAGATGCACGCCATTGTCCATCGCAACGGCCAGGTCGTTCAGGGAGTCCCCATCGTAGTCACCCACTGCGCATGCCACGGCATGGCCCTCCGCCTTCAGCCCCAGAGCCGCTGCATCAAGTTCCTCAAAGCTGCCGTCGGCGCGTGGGTGCAACACGGCAATCGCCTGCGGACCCGACTGCATCAGAACCAGATCCATGCTGCCGTCGCCGGTCGCGTCCACCATGCAGGCTCCGCCCGTTGCGCTCTCCCGTGTTGCGCCTGCGATCATTACCGTGGGCGTTAACTTCACGGGAATCATCTGCTTTTCCACCTGCTGCGGCTCCTCCACCGGCCGGGCCGTGGAGTAGTGGCCCTGCTCACCATATGCAAGCCCGATGGCAGAGGCAATCTTGGCGCTCGTCATGTGCTGAAAGATTTTGAAGCGCTCCTGTGCCTCCGCGCGGTGCCCGGAGCGCTGCAGTGACCGCGCCATGGCAAACTCCGCGGATGCATGCAGCGGATTGACGGCCAGCGCCATTTTCAACGCTGCGATCGCCTTGTCGTACTGCTTCAGCTCCTGGTAGCAGACGCCCTGAAAGTAGAACGAGTCGGCGTCATGCGGATCGTACTTTGCCGCGTTCTCAAAGCTCGTCAGCGCCTTGTCCGGTTCGTTGCTCGCGTGCTGCACCAGCCCCAGGTTGTACCAGGCCTGCGCATTCCCGGGGTCCAAGGCAAGCGCTTGACGAAGAGACTTGCTCGCGCCATCGAGTTTCTGCATCGTAAACAGCGCAATGCCTTCGTTCACGACCGCCTGCGTCAGCTGGGGATCCATCTTGAATGCGTCGGCAAATGCCTGCGCCGCCTTCGAGGTAAATTGCTGGCTCATCAGCGCCACGCCGCGATTGTTCAGGCGAACCGCTCCCGCATCATAATGGCTCTCTGCCGCCCCCATCATCGCGGTGGCGGCCGTCAGCACCGCCACTCCGCTCACTCGCATCAACCGGTATCCCAAAGTCTCCTCCAGCCGGAGTCGCACCTCGCCTCCGGCCAAAATACCGAACATCCCAGTGTATGCGAGCAGGCAGCCTGCTTCGGCGGCCCCGATACGACTCTGCTTACGCACTCTCCTCAGTCACTCAAATTCGCGTCTCCGTTGATCTCCCTGAGCGCAGCCTGCGTCAGCTCACTCGGCGCTCACAAATCGCTCTCTCGACCATCTATGTCATCAGGGAGCGTTCCCCGGCTGGCAATCTGCACGCGGTCCTCCCCACGGTTGGGAGGCGATTGCAGTGCGGCTGAGACATCGTCCTTCGTGTCCTTGACAACGGTCCAAAACCGGCGCACTATCTAGCCAAAATCGCCTGTTGAAGGCCCGACGCAATAAAGGAAGCGATGCAGGTCAGATCGACTGTTCGCGCTCGCTTCCGGCAACCGTACTTCCAAGTGCATTGGGACGCTGAACAAGCGGAGCGGGTTCACATGGTCGTCAAAACACATTGCCAGGGTCGCCGGATTACCGCGCTGGATGTTGGCATCGACAATGTCAAACGCCACTTCACCAGGCGGATATCAGCGATTGACTTTGACCTCGGCCATCTTCAGATCCGGTGTGAGCTGTCGGCGGAGTTCTGGAACGGGCATCCGGAGATTACCGACCGGCGCCTGTGCTCGTGGCTTGAAAACAAGAATTTCAAAAGATCGTTTGGCGAGTCATTCATTTTTCTTGACATGATTCCTGAAGGCAACAACTCCTTCCGACTGGAAGTCGCATCCACCGCTGCGATCAGCGAATCAGTCAACGCCCCGCCGCCGAAAAAGCAGAGCTCGCGGCCCTCCCCTCGACGCCAGCCGGGCATGCCCCTCTCCGCCGCATAAGCTGCCCGCGCCAGGCATCCGTAGCCCCGCACTGTTTTTGCTTCCCGTTCCCGCAGGCTCATCCGCACCTCAATCCGCGATCCCAGCCTTGTTACACTCGAAGTGCGATGAACGTAAATGATTTGCAGGCGGCAGTTGAGCGCGCATTTGCAGCCGGCCAGGCAGCAGTGGACGACCCCGCCGCCCTGACTGTCTTTTCTGCTCTCCGCTCCGCCCTCGAACGCGGCGAAGTCCGCGCTGCGTCACCCGACCCCGCCTCGCCCACGGGATGGCGGGTCAATGCCTGGGTCAAACAAGGCATCCTGCTCGGCTTTCGCCTCGGTGTTCTCACGGAATCTCCATCCCCCGGCCTGTCATTTGTTGACAAACACACCTACCCGGTCCGTCAGTTTACCGCCGATGATGGCGTGCGGATCGTTCCCGGAGGTTCCTCCGTGCGCGCCGGCGCTTACGTTGCGCGTGGAGTCGTCTGCATGCCGCCGATGTACATCAACGCGGGAGCGTGGGTTGATGAAGGCGCCATGGTGGATTCACATGCGCTGGTCGGCTCTTGCGCGCAGGTGGGCAGGCGCGTGCACATCAGCGCCGCCGCGCAGATTGGCGGAGTTCTTGAGCCCGTCAATGCCAGCCCGGTGGTGATTGAAGACGATGTGCTGGTGGGCGGCAACTGCGGAGTCTACGAGGGCGCCATCGTCCGCAAGGGGGCGATACTGGCAGCCGGAACCATCCTTACCCGCGGCACCCCCGTCTTCGATCTTGTCAACGGCTCCATCTTGCGTGCCACTCCCGGCACGCCCCTCATCATCCCGCGGAATGCAGTCGTAGTCCCCGGCTCGCGCGCCGTGTCCAGGGGCAGGGGGAAGGAGTGGGGCCTCAGCCTCTACGCGCCGGTCATCGTCAAGTATCGTGATGAAAAGACTGACCTCAGCGCCACGCTCGAAGATCTTCTGCGCTAAGCCTGCGTGACCGGCTGCTCGCGCCTGTCTGCCCATGCGGAAGTTGGCATCACGCTAACATGGTTCCAGTGACCGCCTCCGAATTGAATCCGCCCCCGCAACTCATTCGCTGGGGCGTGGCCGGCCCCGGCCGTGCCGCCGCGCGCTTTGCCCAGGGCCTTCAGGCAGTTCCCGGCGCGCTGCTCAGCGCCGTGTGGGGCCGTACCCGCGAGCGCGCGGAGTCTTTCGCGCACCGCTTCAGCGTGCCCGCGGTTTGCGACACGCTCGATCAGCTCCTCGGCGCTCCTGTTGACGCAATCTATGTCGCCACTCATCCTGACTCGCATGCGGCTCTCTGCCTGCAGTCCCTGGCAGGCGGCCGCCATGTGATGTGCGAGAAACCTGCGGCGTTGAATGAGCGCCAGCTTCTCCGGGTTCTCACTGCGGCGCGCGACCACGGCCGTCTGTTTATGGAGGCGATGAAGCCTCCCTTCTTCCCGCTCTATCGGCGGCTGCGCGCGCACCTCCGTGCCGATCCCATTGGCCCGGTCGGTTTTGTCCGCGCCGGCCACGCCGATGCCACGCTTCCGTCTGACTATCCTCTTCACTTTGCCGAGCTCGGCGGCGGTGGCGTGATGGGAATTGGCCCCTATGAGGCCTTCCTTGCCCTCGACTGGCTCGGGCCGCTCAAAAAAGTGCAGACCATGGGCAGACTCTCCCAGGCTGGCGTCGACGCTTTTGCGCTCATCCAAACCGAGCACGAGCGCGGCATGGCGCAACTGCACACCGGCCTCGATCTGCTCAGCCGCGGCGATGCTCTGCTCGCGGCCCCGCGCGGATTTGTCACCATCCATGAGAACTGGTGGAATCCGGCCCGCGCTACGGTTCGCTATCTCGACGGCCGCACGGTCGAGCTCGACGAACCCTTTATCGCCGGCGGCTTCAACTATGAAACCGCGCACTTCTGCGATCTCATCCGGCAAGGGGTGTTGCAGAGCCCTGAAATTACCCACGACCTCTCTCTTGGCATGGCCCGGCTCCTTGAAGCAGCCCGCTCCGCCCTTGGCGTCCGGTTTCCGGGCGAATAACTTGCGTCCCGAACCGGCGGTCAGCGCGCCGATGGGCCTTCTGCCTTACCCCTGACCCGGCTACAGCTTTTCATTGAGAATCATCCACAATGTGCCAAACCGGTCGCGTAACTGGGCGAAGCGCGTGGCAAAGAACGTCTCCGCAATGGGCATGAAGACTTCACCGCCGTCGGCCAGCAGAGCGTAGACGCGCTCCGCCTCCTCCGGGCTGTCGAGAACGAGGCTCAGATAAGCGCTTCGCATGGGCTTGAAGCGCTCCGGCGGCACATCGCTGGCCGCCACTTGCTGCCCGCCAAGGGAGATTCGCGCGTGCAGAACCTTCCCCTTCAACTCGGGAGGCACGTTACCCTGGCCCGGCACATCCCCGTGACGACTCAGATATAGGATCTTCGCGCCCAGGTGCCGCTCATAGAAGCGAAAGGCCTCTTCGGTGTTGCCGCCGTAGTTGAGATACGTGTTCAGATCCATTTCTCCAGTCCTCGTCTCCGTGCATCGCTTTTCCGTTCAAAAGGTGGAATCAACGGCGTGGGATCACGCTGCTGCCACCGCCTGTATGCCTCGGCCAGAACCGCATCGCGGCCTTCCGCCAACTTATCCACCATCGCGCACGGCGCGGATGTCTCCTCATGGCGTGCCGCCCAGATCAACATCTCCAGCAGCACCGGAGCCAGCGCAATTCCCTTCTCCGTGAGCCGGTAGTGGATGCTCCGCCCATCCCCGGCCGCCTTTTCCGTGCTCAAAATTCCGCTTTCCTCCAGCCTGCGCAGCCGGTCGGCAAGGATATTCGTGGCAATCCCTTCGCCCGCGTGCTGAAATTCGCGGAAGGTGCGGTAGCCGCGCACCATCATGTCACGCACGATAAGCAACGACCAGCGATCGCCGAATATCTCCAGCGATATGCTCACCGGGCACCCCGACCGTTGCCTGGAATTCCTCTGACTGGCCACGGCACCACTTTACGCATCCTTACTTGCGAATTGCAATCTTGTTTTCCACCCGCGGCTCTGCTCCTTCCGCGCCGCCGACCACAAACCATGGAGCCTCGTATGTGACACGTGGCTGCAAAGTTGCGCCACGCGCATCGGGAGCCGGTGATAGCATCAAACCTGACAGATGCAAACCAAAAAACTGAAAATCATCCCCCTCGGCGGCCTGGGCGAGTTCGGCATGAACTGCCTCGCGCTGCGCTGGGAAGACGACATTATCGTCATCGATGCCGGCCTCATGTTCCCTGAGACGGAACTGCTGGGCGTGGATATCGTGGTCCCGGACATTTCATACCTCGTTGAAAACAAGGAGCATGTCCGCGCCATCATCCTCACGCACGGGCACGAGGACCACATCGGGGGCCTGCCCTGGATCCTGAGCGAACTCAAAGTGCCCGTCTATGCCACTGAGTTCACGCTTGCTTATGTGGAGGGCAAGCTCGAAGAGCATCGCATGCTCGACGAGACTGATCTGATCGAGATTACTCCGAAGGAAAAGTTTGCCATCGGCCCCTTTACCATTGAGCCCATCCGGGTTACGCATTCGCTGGTCGACTGCGTGGCGCTGGCCATCGATACGCCGGTGGGCGTCGTCATCCACACCGGCGACTTCAAAATCGACCTGTCACCGCTCGATGACAAGCCCTTTGACCTGCATACGTTCGCCGAATACGGCAAGCGGGGCGTGCTGGCGCTGTTGCAGGACTCCACCAACATCGAGCGCTCCGGTTATACGCCGAGCGAGCGCGCAGTGATACCGCGCCTCGACGAAATTTTTTCACGCACCCGCAAGAAGCTCTTCTTCAGTTGCTTCTCCTCGTCCATCTATCGCATCCGCATCGCAATGGAGCTGGCGCGCGCGCACGGCCGCAAGGTTGCGGTGCTGGGCCGGTCCATGGTCGAGAGTACTGAGATTGCGCAGGATCTGGGGTACCTCAACATACCGCCGGGTCTGGTCATCAATCCCGGCCAGATGCGCGACTACACTCCGGATCAACTCATGATCCTCATCAGCGGCACGCAGGGAGAACCGATGAGCGCGCTGAGCCGCGCCGCGGTTGACAACCACAAGCACGCGCACATCGACGCCGGCGACACCGTGGTGCTGAGCTCGCGCATCATCCCCGGCAATGAAAAGGCCATCTTCAGCGTGATGGACCACCTCTATCGCCGCGACGCGCACGTCATCTGTGACGACGGCTCCAAAGGCATGATCCACGTGAGCGGCCACGGCAGCCAGGAGGAGCAGCGCCTGCTCATCAATCTGGTGCGGCCCAAATTCTTCGTGCCCATCCATGGCGACTACCGCTACCTGCGTCACCACGCCAAAGTGGCCATGGAAACCGGCGCAGTGGAGCATGCCGTCGTCATTGAAGACGGAGACGTGCTCGAACTCGACAAGACTGATGCCCGCAAGAAGGAGAAGGTTCAGGCCGGCCGTGTGCTCATCGACTCCGGCTCGACAATCGACGTGGTGGAGGATCTCGTCATCCGCGACCGCCGTATTCTCAGCGAAGACGGATTCGTGCTCGTTGTGCTGGCCATCAACAAGCGCACCGGCAAGCTGGAGCAGGCACCGGAGCTCGTCATGCGCGGCTTTGGCGGGGCTGACATTACCGAGCAGTCGCGCGAGGCCGTGCTGAAAACGCTCGGGGGGCTCACGGGAGAAGAAAAGACTGACTACGGCATGGTCAAGGAGAAGGTCCGCGTGGAGCTGAAGCGTCTGATTCAGAAGACCACCGGCCGCCGGCCGCTGATTATGCCGGTGATTCTGGAGATTTAGCCGGCAGTAAATCCATCACTCCGTACCGTCGATGGCGTGTGGACACGAGCCGCTGAATGGCAGGCAGGAATGAGTGTAGTCATGGAGCCTCTTGTATCGCTTGAAACCATCCGCGCCGCCGCAGCACGTATCCATGGCGTCGCCGTCAGGACTCCCCTTGTTGAAGCGCCGTTTCCCGGCATTGCGGGATACGGAACATCGCGTGAGATATGGCTGAAGGCGGAGAGCCTGCAACCCATCGGCGCCTTCAAGATTCGCGGCGCTGCCAATAAAATTTTGCAGCTCGCTCCCCAGGAGATTGCCCGGGGCGTCATCACCTACTCCAGCGGGAACCATGCGCAGGGCGTGGCCTACGCGGCGCGGGCGGTCGGCGCGCGCGCGGTCATCGTGATGCCATCGAACGCGCCCGCCATTAAGCGCGCGGCCACCCTCGCGCTGGGTGCCGAGGTGGTCGAGGTTGGTCCGGCATCCAGCGAGCGCCTGGCAAAGGCGGAAGAGTTGGTACGCCGGCATGGATATATCGTCATCCCGCCCTACGACGACCTGCAGATCATCGCGGGCCAGGCAACCTGCGGTCTTGAAGTCGCAGAGACGCTGCCGGATGTCGATCTGGTGCTTGCTCCCGTCTCGGGCGGGGGACTGCTGGGCGGAGTGGCAGCAGCGGTCAAGCAGGCACGGCCGCTGGTCCGGGTCTTTGGCGTCGAACCCGAGCTCGCCGGTGACGCCGCCGAAAGTTTTCGTACCGGCAACATCGTCGAGTGGCCCGCGGAAAAGGTAAGCCGGACCATCGCGGATGGCCTGCGCACCCAAAGCGTGGGCCAGCGCAACTTTGCCCATATCCGGGCCTTTGTCGACGGCATCCTCACCGTCACTGAGGCGGAGATTCGCGCTGCCATGCGCGCGATTGTCTCCACCACCCGGCTGGTGCCGGAGCCCAGCGGAGCGGTTGCCGCTGCCGCCTTGCTCTTCCACGCGGCGGAGCTGCCACCCTACCATAAGGCGGTGGCCGTCCTCAGCGGCGGCAATGTGGCGCCCGAGCAGCTCGTTCAAGTGCTTACCGAATCCGCGCCCCAGCGTCGTTGAACTATGATTCTTCCCGTGATCTCACCGCGACGCTTCTTCCGGCCCGGCGCACACCGCACGGTGGCTCTTGCCCTAGCACTGGCCGGCGCCGGCCTGCTGGCCCATGCGGACAAGCGGCCGCAGATCGTCAAGCCCATGGCTGGCCCGCGCGCCACCGCACTGCGCGAGACCGTGCTCTACATCTCCCCGGACAAGAATTCCCAAAAGGTGTTTCGCATCCAGATTGGGCGCGAGATGGTCGTGGCTGAAAGAAGCGGTCCGTGGATGCGCGTCTATGCCAACACCGACATTCAGGAGGAGCGCCGCAGCGACACGCCAATCTTTGGCAACAATGACACCCCGCCTCCCATCTCCGGCTGGATTGAAGGAAAGGGGATTGTTGAAGAAACAACTCCGAACGGCGACCAGATCCTGATGGGCGCGGCAGCCACCGAGGAGGCGCTGGCGTCAGACCCGCGAGGTCCTGAAAATGCCGCCCGCAGCGCGCGCCTTCTTTATCGCCGCCTGGTGGAAATGTTCCCCAACTCGCCGCTCGCGCCCGAGGCGGAGTGGCGCGCCGCCGACATTCTGTGGCAGGTGCAGAAGGCGGATATGGCCTCGCTGCCCTCCTCCGGGGAGCGCAATTCCATCATGCGCGACCAGATGGATGAAGACGGCCTGAAGAATGTCATCAAGTATTATCCGAAGACGCGCTGGGCCGACCTCGCCGCCTTTGACCTCATCGCCAACAAGCTCTGCGGCGACTGGCAGGGTTCCACAAAATGTCCTGCGAAAGAGTCGGATATCTATGAGAAATATGCCGACGAGCATCCTGACAGCCCTCGCGCCGCACGCGCCCTGTATGAGGTGGTCTACCGGCAGGCGGTGCTGAGGGATATGTACGCGGCGGACGGCGACAAGGGAAAAAGCGACAAGGCTCTGGAGCACGCCGGCGAAGTGGCCGGACGCCTCAAGGCAAAATTCCCCACATCAGACTACTCGTGGCGGGCGCAGGCGCTCGTGTACAAATTGAATCAGGGCATTCCCGTTTATGGCATCGAACACGAGTGACCCGGCTCTGATTCATATCTTCGGCCATCCACTCTCAACCATCCTGCAAGCGGAGGCTGCTTGAATCCCTATATCCAGTCTGTCCTTCTGGGCATTGTGGAAGGACTCACGGAGTTCCTCCCTGTCAGCTCAACGGCCCATCTGCGCATCGTAGAAGCGCTGATGAGGATTCCCCTGAAGGACGAGTACTGGAAGATGTACACCATCGTCATTCAGGCCGGCGCCATTCTGGCCCTCATCATGCTTTACTTCGAGCGCATTCTCGGTTTTGTGCGCACCTTTCCTGGCGGAGATAGGCGGGACCGCAATTGGTTTACCCACCCTATCTCCCTCACCATGGTTGCGTTCGTGTGTACGGCGGTCCCGGCGCTCATCCTGAAGAAATGGATTGACAGCAACCTGGACAGCCTGACCGCAATGGCGTTGGCGCTGCTGATTGGCGGCGTAGTCATGTGGGCAGTGGATGCCTGGTACTCGCGACTTGAGCCCGCCACCCGGCATGTGGAGGAGATGGGCCTGGGCCAATCCATCTGGGTCGGTCTGTGCCAGACGCTTGCTGCCGTCTTCCCCGGCGTTTCGCGCTCCATGTCAACCATTGCCGCCGGCCAGATTGCGGGTCTCGACCGTCCGTCAGCGCTCGAATTCAGCTTTCTCCTCTCCATCCCCACCATGCTGGCCGCCACCGGTTACGATCTGCTCAGGGAGATTCACCCCGGCAAAGCCGCTGCCTCGGCGGTTGCCGCCGCGCCGGTGGTGATGAATGGCGAGCGCTGGATCGTGCTGGCGATTGGCTTTGTCGTCTCGTTCATCGTGGCCTGGGGCGTGGTGGAGTGGTTCCTGATGTGGGTCCGGCGGCATGGCTTCACCATCTTCGCCATCTATCGCATTCTCATCGGCGTGGCACTGCTCATCTGGGGCGGAAAACACATCATTTGAGCGCCATCTGACGACCGGCATCTCCCTCGGGGGTTGATGGTATGGTTCCCCTTGCCCGGTTTTGCCCGGAATCCACACCTGTGCCGCAGATAATGGAGCTTGCTCTGGGATTACTCACCCGCCCTGGCGGCAATTTGTGTCAGTTGCAGCGGCCAATTTACCGCGCACTCCGGGACTGCGGGTGCCGGTATAAAGTTAACGCTGCCAACAGGGAGCGGCGTTCTGGCAGGCGGGAATGGCCGCGCGCTTCCCGCAAAAATGCCGCAGCAAGCGGAGGCGTCCCGTCATGAACCCGATTCCTATTGCCCTTTCACCCACCCGTAGCCGTGCCTTGAACGTGTTTCTGGGGCTGGTGCTGGCGATGGTCACTGCTCTCCTCTTCCTCTCCCTCGCCACCTATCACGCAGCCGACCCCTCGCTGGATACGGCAACCCAGGCCGCGCCACACGCTGTGCACAACTGGATCGGACTTTTCGGGGCGTTCCTGAGCGACCTGCTGCTGCAGACGTTCGGCATCGCCGCATTTCTTTTGCCTTTCTGGCTGGGCGGGCTCAGTTGGAGTTGGATGCATTCCCGTTCCGAGGGTTCGGTGCGGCTGCGCTGGATTGGCGTCGTCATCTCGCTGGTATTTGTGCCCGCCGCCTTTGGCTTGCTGCCCTGGCACTGGCACTGGATGCACGCCGTTCCGGTTGGCGGCGTGATCGGCAGCCTCGTTTCCGGCGTTCTGATTACCTACTTGAATGTGGAGGGGGCGTGGCTGGTTGCCGGCGCGCTGGCCATTGCCGGTGTCTACCTGGCCTCCGCGGTTAGCTTCTGGACCGTGAAGACATTCCTTGAAGACCGCTGGATCCAGTTGATGGCATTGCGCGACCGCTGGCGGAACTGGCGGGAGGTACGCGCTGAGCGCGGGGCAGAGCGAGATGCCAGGCACGTCTCAGAGCAGTCTCCCGCCGCAGACGCCAATTTGTTCGCGGTGGAAGGCCCTGATGACCGTCCTGAAGCGCACGGGGAGGAAATCGAACAACCGAGCCGCTTTGCATCCTTCTTCCGTCGCCGCCAGCGCGCGTTTGAACCTGATCTGGCCGATGAGATTCCTGCCTATCAGCGCGTCGCTCAGTCCACCGCTACGGACGCGCCCGCTCCGCGCCGGGCCAGCATCTGGGAGCGGCCGGTGATGGACGGGGCTGCGACGCCGCCTGCTCCTGCGGCGCAGATGCCGTCACGCACCGTTGAGATGAGGCCCCGCGCGGTACCGGAGCCCGCGCCGGTGCCCTCCGGCGGACACCCCCGCGCGGCGGAGGAAATCGCCATCCACGAGCGCGCTGACGCCGAGGTGCGCAGCGTAACCGTGGCGCCCAGAAATCTAAGCGGCTTCAAGCTGCCGGCAAGCACATTGCTCAATTCCGGAACCGGCCCGCAGGCGGTGCGCGAGGACGATTTGCGCGATGAAGCCCGCGTGCTGGTGGAGAAATGCGCGGAGTTCGACGTGCGCGGCCAGGTGGTACAGATCAATCCCGGCCCCATGGTCACCACCTACGAGTTCAAGCCTGAAGCGGGTGTCAAATACAGCCGCGTGACCGGCCTCGCGGAGGACCTTTGCCTCGCCATGCGCGCTGAGAGCATCCTCATCGAGCGCATGGCAGGCAAGAGCACGGTTGGCATCCAGGTGCCCAACCACGAGCGCGAGGTAATTTTCCTGCGCGACGTGCTGGAGTCGGAGACCTTCGTCAAGGCCCGCTCGCGGCTCACTCTGGCCATGGGCAAGGACATCAACGGACGTATCGTGACCGCCGACCTCGCCTCCATGCCGCATGTGCTGATCGCGGGCTCCACAGGCTCGGGCAAGTCGGTGGCCATCAATGCGATGATCATGAGCCTGCTGTTCCGCACCACGCCCAGCCAGGTCCGGCTCATTCTGGTTGACCCCAAGCGCGTCGAGCTGGGCATGTACGAGGGAATCCCCCACCTGTTCACGCCCATCATCACGGAGCCCAAGCTGGCGGCCAATGCGCTGCGCAACGCCGTGCGCGAAATGGAGCGCAGGCTGAAGCTGCTGGCCAGCCGCAGTGTGCGCAATATCGACCAGTACAACAAGCTCTTTGATGGCGCCATGCCGTCGCTGTTTGATGAGGGCGAGACAGAGGAGCCGCTGCCCTACATTGTCATCATCATCGACGAGCTTGCCGACCTGATGATGCTCGACCGCTCCAACGTTGAAGAGTCAATCACCCGTCTGGCCCAGATGGCCCGCGCCGTGGGAATTCATCTGGTCCTCGCCACGCAGCGGCCCAGCGTGGATGTGATTACAGGCCTCATCAAGGCCAACATTCCCACCCGCATCAGCTTCAGGCTGGCCACCAAGGTTGACTCGCGCACGATTCTCGATACCAATGGCGCCGAGGCACTGCTGGGCCGGGGCGACATGCTCTTTCTGCCCCCCGGCACCAGCCGCCTGATGCGTCTGCATGCCCCCTATGTCAGCGAGAAGGAAACAGCCGCCGTGGTGACGTTCTGGAAGGATCAGGGGCAGGCTGAATACGCCGAGGGCTTTCTTGAGTCTCCGCGCGACGAGCGCTCCGGCGTGGAGAGCGCCAACGACAACGCGGACGAAAATGACCCCCTCTTCGACGATGCGGTGCGGCTGGTCTTTGAGTTTGGCAAGGCGTCCACGTCCCTGCTTCAGCGCCGCCTGAGGATTGGCTATGGCCGCGCGGCGCATCTCATTGACCTGATGGAACAGGACGGGCTGGTTGGTCCCGCCGACGG
>DASSHM010000127.1:0-15893 GCA_035692885.1 Occallatibacter sp. | reverse complement strand
CAAGCTCAAGAATCTGAAGCGGGCGGCCATCGTCATCGCCATCTTCAGCCTGGTCTTCACGGGCGGCGGAACGCTGCTCGCCTCGATGCTCATCCCCACGTTCCAGCGCACCCACATCTACCAGGACAACTTGATTGCCGGCCTCGCCATGTACATGGTGGGCCCCATGTTCTGGCGCATCGCATTCCGCATCTTCGTGGTGGTTGTCGGCTTCCTCATCCTCTCAGGGGCCATCAACACGTCCATCATCGGCTCCACCGGCGTGCTGATGCGCGTGGCCGAGGATGGCGTGCTTACAGACTGGTTTCGCAAGCCCCATGCCAAGTACGGCACCAGCTATCGCATCGTGAACCTGGTCTTTGCCTTGCAGCTGTTCACGATTATTGCCAGCGGCGGTAACATCATCACACTGGGCGAGGCGTACGCCTTCGGCGTCATCTGGTCGTTCACCTTCAACAGCCTGGCCATGCTCGTGCTGCGCTGGAAGTACCACGGAGAACGCGGCTGGAAGGTTCCGCCCAACATCACCATCCGCTCGACCGAGATTCCTCTCGGGCTGATTTCGGTCTTTCTGGTGCTGTTCTCCACGGCGGTGGTTAACCTCTTCACCAAATCCGTCGCGACCATCAGCGGTGTTGCCTTCACCGTCGTCTTCTTTATCATCTTCGCCGTCTCGGAACGGCAGAATCTGCGAAAACACGCCCGCACCGCCCGGCAGATGAAGGATCACTTCCAGCTCGAGCACCAGGACACCATCAGCACGGAATCGGTGGCCATCCGGCCGGGCAGCGTGATGGTCACCATGAAAGACCCCGATAACCCCATCGCGCTCAAATGGGTTCTGGGCCGCACCCGGACCGAGGACCGCGATGTGGTGGTCATCAGCGTGCGCATGATGGGCGTGGGAGGGCCTGAATTCCTCAGCGCCGAGGATCACAGCTTCAGCGAGCACGAGCAGTCGCTCTTTACCAAGGCGGTTGCCGTCGCCGAGAGCTTTGGCAAAAAGGTCTCGCTGCTTGTTCTCCCCGCAGGCGACATCTTTGCCGCGCTCGCGCAGGGCGCCAATTCGCTCGAGGTGGAATCCGTTGTTTCGTCCCTCTCCAGCTCCATGAGCGCAGAGGATCAGGCGTTTCACCTTGGCCAGGCATGGGAGGCGCTGCCGCAGCCGAAACGGCAGTTCAACTTCTACATCGTCAATCCCAATGGAGACGTCAAGGTGTTTTATATCGGCCCGCATGCGCCCGCGCTGGGCCCCGATGATGTCCAGCTTGTTCATCGCCTCTGGCTCAACATGCGCCGCGATCCCTCCATGCAGGACCTGCATCACAGCGACATCATCACCTATGCCATCACCCGGCTTGCCGGCCAGTATGCCCGCGAAAAAGCCGACATCCTGCGCGACCTTCGCAATTTCCGGGCTGCCGCTCCGCCCAGCCTGCAATTCGGCTCACAGAGAACATCGGGCCCGCCACCCGCAATTCCATCGTCCGACCAGACGACCGATCCCGCCAAGCCGCCTGGCCTGGAATAGAGCAGGAGCCCATGCACTCATCCGCTCCTTGCCTTGCCATTCAATCAATATGGCACCTGTTATCCACAGCCTGAGCAGATCCTATGACCGAAGGAATCTGGCATCCTGCCGCCTTGGTATGGTCAGATTCATCCTGCGGAACGCAATTCAGCTTATTCCATTGCGCTCGAGCTTGTTCTGCATTGCTGAATCCCAAAACCGATTTTCCTGAGTGAATACGGCCAGCACGGAGCGGTAACCCACCACTTAATAATCAAGGCCGCATCGGCACAAAAATTGCTGTAAGTCCGATAGCAGGTGCCGCGGATTATTCTCTGGTAATCCGCAGCTGGAAAATAATGGTTACCTGCCTGCCAAATCCGTTCAACTCTGGCTACATTGTCAAATTTATGTTTGTAAAAGAGTCCATAGTTGGATATCTTTTCAAACAGCGATAAGTGGTCTGCCACGGACGATGGGGAGCATGTTCACCATGGGGATGTTGCCACTTACGAATTTATAAGAGGAGGAACCATGGGAGTTTCTGAAATTTTGGCTCAGATCGATCGCGAGATTGCACAGTTGCAGCAGGCGCGGGCACTTCTTTCGGGGGGATCCACGGCTTCAAGAAAGACCGCCTCCGCGGGCCGAAAGGGCGGCAAGAAGAAGAGGAACCTCACGCCCGAAGGCCGCAAGCGCATTGCAGAAGCGGTCAAGCGCCGCTGGGCGGAGCAGAGAAAGGCCGCAGCGGGCAAGTAAGCAGCCGCATGCGCAAACCACGAGGGCTGGCTCCTTGGCCCGCCCTTTTCCATGTCTGCATCCCAATCCAGTCTTTATTCGATTGTCTCTCCCGGAGTCCAGCACTCCACTTTGACGCCCGGCCCCACCAGCTCCGCAAGCTGCTCCGGGGTGCCGGTCAGCGGCGGAAACGTGCCGAAGTGCAGCGGCAGCACATGCCGGACGGCAAGAAACTTCGTCGCCAGGGCGGCTTCCTTCGGGTCCATGGTGTAAAAGCCGCCAATGGGCAGCATGGCCACCTCGGGATGATACAACTCGGCGATCAGCTTCATGTCACTGAACACGCAGGTATCTCCCGCGTGATAGAGCACCGGTCCGCCGTCAACCGTGAGAACAAACCCCGCAGCCACCCCCACATAGTGTGTTCCTGCCTTGTCCTGGGCCGCGGCAGAGTGCTTCGCATCCACCATGGTGGCCGCCACATCGTCCAGCCGTACCGTGCCGCCCAGATTCATTCCGATGGTGTTGGCAACGCCTTTGCCGCCGACATATGCCGCAAGTTCATAAATGGCTACCACCGTTGAGCCATGCAGCGTGGCCACGGGAACAGCATCGGCGATATGGTCGTCGTGCCCATGTGTCAGCAGGATGTAGTGGATCTTTTCGGGCAACACGTATTCCTTGGGAAAACGTGGATTCTGAGCCATGAATGGATCGATAAGGATGTTTGTCGCTTTTGCGGTCTGGATGAGGACCGTGGCATGCCCCAGCCAGGTAATGCGGGTTCCCTTCAATGAACTCATCTCTCCTCCTCGTCGCGTCTATCTCGCCGCGTCTACCCGCCGCAAGGCCCACGCTGCCAATTGCTGCTCACCAGCTTTTCCCGTGCCTGAGCCGCGGGCCGCTAACGCGTGATGATGACCTCTGAAACGCTGTCTTTGGCAAGAAACTGCTTAAATCCCGACCACTGCGTAAATAGCTGCTGGATGCTTCGATTGGTAAAGACACGCTGGATGGGAAACGGCTGCATCGGCTGGCTCTCCACATCATCGCCCTCGGTCACGTGGTAGCGGGAATACTCAGCCTCCTTGCCCTGCTTTTTGGTGTGGAACAGCGCCAGCACCAGCCCTCCGGGATTCATTGCGCCATAAAGCCGTCCGACCAGCGGCGCAACAAAGGGTTCAGGCAGGTAATCGAGCGCCGTCCACAGCAGGATCACGTCGAATGTGCGGTCTCCGAAATCGAAGCATTGGGCCAAAAAGCCTTCCGTATCCAGAATCGGCTTGCCATCGTCATCGGTTCCTGTCTGGAAGTGGCCGCTGGCGGCATCGGCCACCGGATCGGCAAGGAAAATGCTGTGCCCGAGGTTCGTCAGGTAATTAATGTTGCCCGGGGAGGTATGGCCAATATCGATAATGCGCAGCCCGGATTCGGTCTGCAGCCGTTTGCGGACTGTCGCCCACCCACCTGAGTGGCGGAACTGACGGGGACCGCGCGGGATGTAAGCGGAGGGTACGGGACTGCCATCGAATTTCTTTTCGAAGATGCGCCGAAACACTCGGATTCCCTCCTCCCCTTCATCGCCCAGGGCTCCCTGCGGCCAACCCGCTCCTGCAATCTGAGTCTTTCTTTGCGACGGCACTCCACTCTACCTGCGCCGCTGGATCACCATCCCCCATTGCCAGTCTGCGAAGTCCGGCTGAAGCCTTCAAGAGCAGCAACCAGCCCCGATCGCCGGCGAGGGAGCGAGCCTCGGGTTCGACGGCCTCTGACGGCTTGCTGGGCAGATATCCGATCGGGTTAGCTGGTCGCGCGCTCCATGCCCTTGGCGGCCTGGGTCAGATCCACCTTGCCGCGGAACACGGCGTTGTCCTCAATCGCCAGCCGAAGAGCCTGCACGTCCCCTTCCACCAGACTTCCAGCGCGCAGCTCCACCCTGCCGGTCGCCACAATATTGCCCTTCACCTGTCCCATGATCAACACATCCCGCGCCGTGAGGTCAGCCGCAACGTTCGCATTCGGGCCAATGGTCAGCCGGCTGTCGGTCAGAGTGATTGTCCCTTCCACGCGGCCGTCCACCACCAGTTCTTCGTTTCCTTTTACCTCTCCGCGAATCACGACTGACTTGCCGATCCGTGCCTGGCCATTCTCGTTTGCCATTTGTATATCCTTCCCGAATATCGAATTTTGCACTCCATCAAACGCCATGCCGCGAGGGAACAGACAACGGCTGCCCGAGGCGGATGCGCCGGTTACTGCCGCGCTATGACCGGCATCCAGGGAGTCCACGCGCATCAAGGGCCCTGCCCGCACTATACGCAAACAGGGCCACGTACTTCAATTCAGCACCCCGCATCTGCCCGCCGAGTCTAATACCATGTGAAGAGGAGGGCTTCCACCATCGCCCGATGACCTCAGGACCTTCGTTTGCACGCGGCATTCTGCCCCTGATGATTCTGACGTCTGTTGCCGGTATCGCGCCCCGAGCCGCGAGTGCCGGCCAGCAGGGCGATGCCCTGGTCAGGCGGGCGCTGGCATCCGAGTTGCGCCACGCGCGCGACCCCGATCATCCGATGCGCTATCAGTTGCGCCGCTCCAGTCCGCGCCTGACCACCACCAAGGAGATCTACGAAACCAGGGACGGCGCGGTCGCCCGCCTGATGGAGGTGAATGACAAGCCGCTGAGTCCCGCCGAAGATCAAAAAGAGCAGAAGCGCCTCGACGCCCTGCTCAACGACCCCTCCAAACAGTTGCACCGCAAGCAGCAGGAGGAGGAGGACACAAAGCGCGTGCTCAAGGTGCTGAGCCTGCTGCCCACCGCCTACATCTACACGTTTGAGAGCTACGAAAACAGCTCCTCGGGCCAGTTGGCCAGGTATTCCTTCCGTCCCAATCCCCAGTTCGATCCGCCGGACATGGAGACACAGGTGATGAGCGCCATGTCGGGCATCCTTCTCGTCAACGTGGCCCAGGAGCGGGTTGTGAAGCTGGAAGGCCACCTGACAAGAGATGTTGACTTTGGCTGGGGTATCCTCGGCAGGCTCTACAAGGGCGGCTGGATTGTGATTGAGCAGGCTGACGTGGGCTGGAACCAGTGGCGGATTGTGCACTTCCGCATGCAGATGAGCGGCCGGGTTCTGTTCAAGTCCAAGGTCTTCGACACGGTGCAGGAGACGAGCGAGTTCGCGCCCGTGCCTGTGGGCCTGAGCTATGTGCAGGCCATTAAGATGCTGCGCGCGGGCCCCAAAGGCATCCAGCAGGCCGAAAGGTAGATGCCCAAAAGAAACGGCCCCTCCCTGGGTGGGAGGAGCCGCCGTGATGCCGGTTGCTGACTTTACTGGCCGGCTACTGGATCTTGGCGAAGATGACCACCAGGGTGAAGAGAGTCAGCGACTCGATGAAGGCCAGGCCCAGAACCAGCAGCAGTTGAATGCCGGCGCGCGTTCCCGGGTTGCGGGCCAGTGCTTCGGTGGCCGAGCCCACAGCCTTGCCCTGGCCGATGCCGCACATGCCGGCCGCCAGCCCCATGCCGATGCCTGCCCCGATGGGCGCAAAGTTCATGACGGTTGAGCCGCCATCCGCCGCAAAGGCCGGAATGGCGAAGCACAGAACCGCCAGCGCGATGAAGATATTTTGAAGTGTCCGCATAGTTCTCCAGCTTCCTTATGAATTGACCGCCAGTGGGTGGTTGAAGCTCACCGTGCTGGCCCCCTCACGCTTGCGGCCCGGCCGTTAATCCGGAGCGGAAGCAGTCTCCGGCGGAACCCTGTTAAGCGCGCCGTTACCTGCCGGCGCCCGATGCATCAATGCTCGTGAGCCACCGCCTGTGAAAGGTAGATCATGGCCAGCAGCATAAAGACATACGCCTGAATGGTTGATACCGCAAAGTGCAGCAGCAGAGGCAAAACCGGAATCGCCAGCGGAATCATCGAAAACGCTACGAGTGTGAGCAGATCACTGGCCAGCATGTTGGCGTAGAGACGGATGGTCAGTGACATCACGCGGGCGAAGTGCGAGATGACCTCGATTGGGAACAGCAGCGGCGACAACCACCACAACGGCCCCGCAAAGTGCTTGAGATAACCGACCGGCCCCTGTGAGCGCACCCCGTGGAAGTTGTAGTAGAGAAACGTGAGCACAGCGATGCCGAGAGGCACGACCGGCTGGCTGGTGGGCGTGACGGTGCGGGGGATGAGCCCCAGGAAGTTGTTGAACAGCACGAAAAGAACCACGCAGGTGGTGAAGGCCTGAAACCTCTCGTGCTCATGCCCGATGACCTGCTCGCCCTGGTTCGCGGTGAACTCGTGGATCATCTCGGCCACCTGCTGCATGGCGCCGGGGTTCTCCACCGAGAGGCTGAGCCGTACAAGGATGAAAAACAGAAGCAGGCCGCAGGCCACCAGCAGCTCAAGCGAAAAAGTGTCGTTGAACACCGATGCCGGGTTGGCTTTGAGACCGACGGCATGCAGAATCGACGCCACGGCTCCGCCAAACCAGTGGTTCAGAAAGCCAGCAATTCCAAGCGAATACAGCATGCGAGAGTGAATCTTTCTGTTCCCGGGTCAAGGTATCGGGGCTATCCCCTGAGCATTCGCAAGGCTTCCCATACCGTGGCCACAACCGCCAGGCTGAGACCGCAGAGAAGTGCAATTACAGATCCCTGGAAACACTTAAGGCTACCATAAATTGCCGCCGCAAAGATGATGAGTCTGAGCAGAAAAAAGGCCACGACAACCCCCGCGCTCCGTGGGGTCTTTTGCCTGTCGAGCTTGGCATTGATCAGCCGGATCAGCCGTTGCCACTCCAGGATGCTGGCGGCGGAAATCGCGGTCCCCGTGGCGAGCATGGCGGCGTTGCGCCAGCCCGAGGCAATCCACAGGGCAACCGCCGCTACCAGCCCCAGAATGAGCGTGATGCGGATTGCCCTCCTGAGCAGGGCGGTCAGGGACGCGTCTGTGAATTCAGCCATCGGTTGGGTTTCTTCGGTCACGATTGTCTGCCGGTGTCCTCGTCGTCTTCTCCGTCTCCCACCAGGCCGTGCGAGGCCGGATTCCTGCCCGCTTCAATCACCATCCGCACCACGTGCACCAACCCCGCGATTCCGCCGAAGACAATCCCTGCCAGCCCAATCCAAGACTGGTGAAATTTATGATCCAGCCACGCGCCGATCAGCCAGCCGACAAAGGCAGCCGAAGGCAGCAGCAGTGCAATCTGCATCAACTTCTCAGCCTGCACCAATGTCTGGAGGCCGCCGGAGTCGCCGCCGTGCCGTTTGTGCTTCGAAGTGGGCTGATTCGGAGACATGAGAGGTTCTCCACAGCATACAGTGTCGCCAGAGGAGCAGGTATACTTCACCTTTGGGCGTTCGCTTCACAAATTGGAAGGAAACCTGCGTGTTTGATTCGGAGTTTGAGCGCAATCTCTTTGAGCTGCGTAAGGCCAAGCTGGCAGAGATTGAGGGGCTGGGACAGGCTGCGTATCCCAACCAGTTCCCCGCCTCCCACACCATCACTGCCATCCGGGAGACGTGGAATAACTCTTCCGCCGAAGAGCTGGATGCCGCCCGGAAAACCGTGGCCATCGCAGGGCGCATCATGGCCATCCGCACCCAAGGCAAGGCTGGGTTTGCCACCCTGCAGCAGGGCGGCCAGAGATTGCAGATCTACGTCCGTCTCGATGCCGTCGGCGAGCAAGGCTTCGCCCTCTACAAGCTGCTCGACCTCGGTGACCACGTCGGCGTGTCCGGCTGGCTCTTCCGCACCCGCACCGGCGAGCTGACCATCCACGTGGAGCTGCTGACCTTCCTCTCCAAGGCCATGCTCTCCCTGCCGGAGAAGTACCACGGACTGGCCGACGTGGAGCTGCGCTACCGCCAGCGCTATGTGGACCTGTTCACCAACCTCGACAGCCGCGAGGTCTTCGTCAAGCGCGCCCGCGTGCTGCAGGCGCTGCGCCGGTTCTTTGACGAGCGCGGCTACCTTGAAGTTGAAACTCCCATGATGCAGCAGATCGCCGGCGGCGCGGCGGCAAGACCCTTCAAAACTCATCACAACGCCCTCGACATGGACCTGTTCCTGCGCATCGCGCCGGAGCTTTATCTCAAGCGGCTGGTGGTGGGCGGCCTCGACCGCGTCTACGAAATCAACCGCAACTTCCGCAACGAGGGCATCAGCACCCAGCACAACCCCGAGTTCACCATGCTGGAGTTCTACCAGGCCTATGCCAGCTATCACGACCTGATGCAGCTCACCGAGGAGCTGATTGAATCTGTGGCGCGTCAGGTGAACGGCACCACGGTGACCGAGTTCAACGGGCACACCATCGACCTCGCCAAATGGACGCGGCTGACCATGCGCGAGGCGATTATAGAGTACTGGGATGCAGCAAAATTCGGGCCGAAGCCTGGCATCAACGATCTCACCCGGCAGGATGGCAAGGCGATCTACAACCTCTTTGAGACCGCCGTGGAGCCCCATCTGATCCAGCCCACCATCATCTACGAGTTCCCCACCGCCGTCTCGCCGCTCTCCAAGCAGAAGCCCGGCGAGCCGGACTGGGTGGAGCGGTTCGAGTTCTTCATCGGCGGCTTTGAGCTTGGCAATGCCTTCAGCGAACTGAACGACCCCGTCGAGCAGCACAAGCGCTTTTGCGAGCAGCTTGCCGAGCGCGAACGCGGCGACGACGAAGCCCACCAGATGGACGAGGACTACGTGCGGGCGCTGGCCTACGGCCTGCCTCCCACGGCCGGTGAGGGCATCGGCGTTGACCGGCTCACCATGGTGCTTACCGGCTCCCGGTCCATCCGTGACGTGATTCTCTTTCCGCTAATGCGACCGCATCTGATGAACCCGGAGAAGCAGGAACAGCAGCCGCCTGCTCCCGATGCATAATCGCAAACCGGGATGCACAGCCGGGGCAGATTGTCGGTTTCGAGTGAAAACAAGGAAGCGGCTCATTGAATATTCTCTTTGTCGGCGACATCTTCGGCAGCGCGGGACGCAGAATCGTCCGCGAGCATTTGACCCACGTGTGCGAGGCCAATGCGGTGGAGTTGCTCATCATGAACGCCGAGAATGCCGCCGGCGGCTTCGGCGTAACACCTCAGCTTGCCGAGGACCTGTTCGATCTGGGAGCGGACGTCCTGACGACCGGCAATCATGTGTGGGACAAGCGCGAGCTGATTGACTACCTCAGCTCCGTAGCGGCCGGCAGCCGCGAGCGTGCCCGCCGCGTCTTGCGTCCGGTCAACCTGCAGCCCGGCCTTCCCGGGTATGGCGTCTACGAGGGAACCACGGTCAGCGGCGTGGACTATGCCGTTGTTGACCTGATGGGCAAGGTCTTCATGAGCTCAACCAACGACCCCTTCCATGCCATCAACGACGTACTGGCCAACCTCCGGGCCCGGGTCATCGTGGTTGACTTCCACGCCGAGGCAACCAGCGAGAAGATGGCGATGGGCTGGCATCTCGACGGCCGGGTCACCGCCGTTCTGGGTACGCACACTCACGTTCCCACAGCCGACGAGCGCCTGCTGCCGGGCGGCACGGCATATCAGACCGACGTGGGCATGAGCGGACCGTACGACAGCGTAATCGGCGTTGACAAGGACATGGTGCTGCGCAGGTTTCTGAGTGGAATGCCGGGCAAGTTCGAGGCAGCCGAAAAAAACCCGAAGCTTTGCGCTACGCTGGTCACATGCGATCCCGCCACGGGCCGCGCTACGGCAATCCAGCGCATCATGCTGGGTGAGTGACGCGGGCATGTGACGGCGGCTGCCTGTGGCTACGGCCCGTCCTGCGCGCCCGGCGGAATGCTCCAGGTCTTGTGAACTGCCGAAGTCTCCGGCACAGGTCGCGCAGTAACCATCGGAGCGGGGCTGTGCAATGCCTTGATCAGCCTCCCACTGCGGTTGAAGATCATCGCCCACTGCATCGGGCGGGGTGCCGAGGTGTCGGTAAAGCGAATCGTCTCCGCTCCTTCGCGGGAAATCTGAAGCACAGTCATCACCGCAGCGGCGGGCTTGCCGATCCCCGGCGTCTCATGCGCCGTGGACACATTGGGGTGCGAGCCAGCGAGCGCCGCATAGCACACCCCGTTGCCCAGCCAGTCCTGCGATGCCCCTTTGCCCTCCTCGGTGCGTATGTGGTTGAAGGCTGAGACTGTGAGAGCGTTCACCGGCGCAGGCGAAAACAGCGAATAGCTGCGCCGCAGTATGGGGATGATCCGGATGCGGCCCTGGCCATTGCGCGGGACTGAAGCGGAGAAGACCGTCACGTCCCTCGCGCCATTGTTCAGCGTATATTGCAGGAACAGATGCCCGGGCAACGCGCGGCAAACAATCTGCTCGTGGGTCCACGCGCCGTGTCCAAGGTCAAAGCCGCTGCGCGCAGCATGGCCGGCAATCGAAGGAGCGGCGTTCCCGGCTAGAAGCCGGTCAGTACCGCTCATGCGGCTTGCGGGGATGAACACCACCGCCGCCAAAGAACGCTGTCCAGCCACCTGCGGCGAAAATGGAGCGGGACTGACCGGCGGGGGAACGGCTCGCTCCTGCGCCGGGCTCACTGCCGTCGCGCTCCACAGCACGGCCAGGATGAGTAATAGCGCGAGTGCGGCCTTGACGATTCCAGCGCGGACCATACCGCCATCACACCACCAACCGCTGCCTGATGCAACCATCGCGCCAATTGCTGCACGCACAGAAAGGGCAACCCTTGGCGGGTTGCCCTTTGATGGTTCCCAGGATTGGGTTTATGCAGCGGGCTTCATTGAGCCCGCTGCATACGCTGCGCTAGTGAGTCCGGCCTGACCGGTGATGGCCGGCAGCCGGCTTGCGGCGAACGGGAGCGGCCTTCTTCTCCTGGATAAAGCCGTCGCGGAGAACGATCTCCACCCGCTGCGTCGTGGTTGCCGTCGCCGGAACCTGCGTGTAGCTGTCATAGGTGCCGTCCAGCTCATTGGCATCAGGCAGCAATCCAAATTCGGTCCCCGCCACCGGAATATCCTTGTCTTCAAGAGGCTTCTTCAGGTTCACGATGAAGTCGGCAACCTTGTTGTTCTTCGCGTCCTGCGACACGGCCATCTTGATGACGGAGGCCTCCGCTGCGATGACAACTCCCGGAACCGGGGTGACCTTGTCCTTCATCACCGCCCAAACGGCATCCGCATCCGTGGTGGCGCCGGCGGAAAGGATAAATTCCTTGTCGCTCAGGTTCAGCGTCGTCAGGTCAGCGGTCTCCGTGACCACCTGATGCGCAATCTCAGCCGGAGTCGCCTTGGCCTTGACCTGGAACGTTCCCGGAGGAAAGACCGTGGCGGCGGCCTGCGACTTTACATCATCCAGGCCCTTCAGGTTGCCGTGGAACTGGGTGTAATAGTATTCGAGGCTCTTCTCCACCTGAGGCTTGTAGGCTGCCGGGAAGAAGTTCCAGGCGCGCGCGTAGAACCAGATTGCCTTCACCAGATCCTTGGTGGCGCCGGGCAGGGTGTAGGCCTGGGCCAGTTGCAGCGTATCCAGCAAGGCGGGACCCGACTTGGTTGCCTCCGCCGGATACAGCATCAATTCAGTGGTGTATTCATCGATACCCGTCTTGGCGTCCTTCTGAATCAGAATGGCATCCAGAGCAACGGCCGAGTGGAAGATGGGATAGACCGCTCCGGTCTGCTTCTTCCAGTCATCATCGGAGAGATCCGTCGGCTTGGGCACCGCCAGCCCCTTCTTGGCCAGTGCCGCGGCATCGCCGCATGTCTGCGCGTCCTTGGTTTTGGAGCACTGCGCCTTCTTGATGTACACCGACATCGTGATGGCCTTCATATTGCCCGGGTCGGCCTCCAGCAGGCGGCTGGCGGCGCTCAAAACCTGGTCGGCCTCTCCCAACTGCTGATAGGAGTCCATCAGGGAGTCGAGCACGGCCTTCTTTACCACGCTGTCGGGGTACGTCTTAAGGAAGTTTTCCAACGCCGCTGCCTTGGCCTTGGGCTCCGTCTGAGTCGTTGCCATTTGATAGGCATTGAACTCGGCTGGGTCCTTGATGGTGATTTGATCCTGCGCGCGCGCAGAAGGCGCGACAACAAGACCCGCGGTCGCCAACGCCATCACAGTTGCAAACACAAGGTTCTTCATTCAGTGCTCCTGGGAAAAGCCGAAATGGAATTCAAATTCAAGCACTCGCCGGCGGAAAATACAACCGTTCTCATGGGCGGTTGATCGCCGAGGCGGCATGACAGGGCGCACCAAGGCTTCCATCGCGATGTTGCAAGGATTATAGAAAGCCACGCCGACTGTGACAAGCAGACCGGATTTTGCCCTGGCCTTCCGCGCCTGGCTGCAGCTCCCGCGCTCTCCAAGTGGTGTCCCGACACTTCCACATGCCAGGCACGGCCGGAGAAATACGGGACAGATGTGAGTGAGCTATCATGCGTCCTCCTGCTGAAGAATTGATGCATCCTTCTCCAGCGACGTGCATGCAGGTATAGACACATGTTTCGGAGAAACTGTTTCTCAACCCCTTGGGCGGGGTTTGTCTCCTCCTATTGGAGGAGGCGCACCAACTCCACCTGCTCGGCCAGAAAAGCGTCATGGCCATGGGCGCTGTTCATCTCGCGATAATCGGCCTTGACTCCCGCTGCACAGATGGACTCGGCAAATTCGCGCACCGCATCTGCCGTAAACAGCCAGTCGGAGCTGATGCCCACGAAGGTGAGCTGTGCGCGAATCCTGCCAAAAATATCTCCGGCGGAGGAATGCCCGTGAAGCGGATCCCAGGTGTCCATTGTGCGGAGTATGGCCAGATAGGAGTTGGCATCGAAGCGGTCAATAAATCGCTGGCCCTGGTACTCCAGGTAGCCGGCGATATCAAAGCGCCCACCCAGCAACCGCCCCCGGTCACCATCCGGCTCCCATGGGTCCTCCCCATTCCGGTTGGGCCTGCGGGCAAACCGCTCATCAAACAACGGCGCCGACTTATAGCTGAGCATGCCAATCTGCCGAGCGAGCGCCAGGCCGCTGCGCGGCGGACGCTTGGGCAGATAGTTGCCTCCTGCCCAGTCCGGATCGTTCTGAATCGCCTGACGCTGCAGATGGTTCAGCGCCAGCCCCATGGCCGAAAGCGGCGCCACCGCAATAATCACCGCGCGCTCGACGCGGAGCGGGTCGTGGATGGCCCACTCCAGCGCCTGCATGCCGCCGATGGAGCCACCCAGTACCAGCCGCAGTCGCCGGATTCCAAGTGAATCAAGCAACTGCGCCTGTGCCTTGACGTTGTCGCGTATCGAGATCAGCGGGAACTCCGGCCCGTATATCCGCCCGGTCGCCGGATTCACCGAGCCGGGACCGGTTGAGCCATAACAGGAGCCCAGCATATTGATACAGATCACAAAGTCATGCTCCAGGGAGAGCACGGCTCCCGGCCCGAAGATCTCAGGCCACCATGACCCCACCCGTGCGGAACCCGTCAACGCATGACACACCAGAACCGCATTATCCCGAGCCGCATTCAGGCGTCCATACACTGCATAATGCAGCGTCGGGGTGGCCAGCACCTGGCCGCTTTCGAGCATCAGATCGCGGCCCGGTACAAAATCACCCTCATAGGTGGGTTCAAGCGGCGAGCTTCCTGCCGGCGCCGGGGAAGCGCCGCCTTCAGGTTGGGTCATAACACTCATTGTGCAGCAAGACCCGCCGCCTCGGTCGTCCTGTTGTACTGCTGCCCGTTGGCCGCCTCGATGGCCCGGTCAAGATCATCGAGAATATCGCGAATGTCCTCAATGCCGACTGAGAGACGCACCAGTTCGGGCGTCACACCCGCATCCGCCTGCTCCTGCGCAGAAAGCTGCTGGTGCGTGGTGGATGCGGGATGAATCACCAGCGACTTGGCATCGCCGATGTTGGCCAGCAGCGAGAACAATTGCAAGGTGTCGATCAGCTTCTTCCCTGCCTCGTAACCACCTTTGATTCCAAAGGTTATCAGCGCACTTTGCCCTCCCGGCATATACTTTTTCGCGCGCGCGTGGTACGGGCTCGACGCCAGGCCGGGATAATTCACCCACTCCACCCCCGGATGCTGCTCCAGATGGCGCGCCACCGCCAGGGCGTTCTGCGAGTGCCGCTCCATGCGCAGATGCAGAGTCTCAATGCCCTGCAGCAGCAGGAACGAGTTGAACGGGGAAAGTGCAGCGCCCGTGTCGCGCAGGCCCTGGACCCGGGCCTTCAGGATGAACGCCAGCGGTCCGAAAGCCTGCACATAAGACAGCCCGTGATAAGAGGGATCAGGCTCAATGAACTCCTTGAAACGCCCGGAGGCAGCCCAATCAAAGCGGCCTCCATCCACAATCACGCCGCCGATGGACGTGCCGTGCCCGCCGAGAAACTTCGTGGCCGAGTTCACCACAATGTCGGCACCCCACTCGATTGGCCGCACCAGCGCCGGGCTGCTCATAGTGTTGTCGATGACCAGGGGAATGCCGTTCTCGTGCGCAATTGCTGCGAGTTTCTCAATGTCAATGACATCAAGCTTCGGGTTGCCCAGCGTCTCTGCATACACCGCGCGTGTTTTGGGATTGATTGCCGCGCGCAGTCCGTCAAAATCATCAGGGTCGACAAACCGCACCTTGATGCCGAGCCGGGGCAAAGTGTAGTGGAACAGGTTGTAGGTGCCGCCATAGAGCGAGGTGCTGGAGACAATCTCGTCTCCGGCGCCAGCCAGAGTGATCAGGGCAAGCGTCTCCGCCGCCTGACCCGATGCAGTCGCCAGAGCCGCGGCGCCGCCTTCCAGCGCCGCCACCCTTTTCTCAAACACATCCGTGGTCGGGTTCATGATGCGGGTGTAAATGTTGCCAAACTCCTGCAGCGCAAACAGACGCCCTGCGTGGTCGGCATCCTGGAAGACATAGGACGTCGTCTGGTAGATGGGCACGGCTCTCGATCCGGTCGCCGGATCCGGCGACTGGCCGGCATGCACCGCAAGGGTGGCGAACTGTTGTTTGACTTCCGACATCTTGAATCCCTCCGTTCAGTTTCTGTTGTCTGGTTGCGGCTGCAGCGACGGCCCGCTTAGAGGAGGTGCGATCTCCGCGCCAAAATGAAAGCCCGAATCCTTGCCGAGGACCCGGGCCGCTGGTTTCAGGAACAGTCGCGCTCACAGCATTCGCCGCTCCAGAGACACACGGACAGGTCTGCGTCCCATGCACATGCGCATGGCCATGGCCCCATCTTCTTCATTCAACGAGCGCCGCATTGATGGAAGTATCATTGCTGTCCCGGGTACCTGTCAAATAATCCATGACCGCACGTACTTGGGCAAGCTTATTTTAGAAGCACGATGAGGTTTTCCCCACTTTGGCACGGCGCGGCGGGATTGCTCGCAGGCATGAAGTTTCTGGCATCCTTCCGCGTCCCGGAATGGCGGTTCGAGCACTACCCTGTCCTGGCGCGCAGACTGCGCACGCCGCGCAGGCTGCGGGGGCAGAAGCACACCTGGAGCCTGCCCGGATGGGAGGCCCGCATCGTGCGATGGCCGGTTCGCGGAGTTGGAGACACGCGGGAAGCTGCCATTGAAAACCTGAGGAAATGCTACGAACACATGCGCGCCCGGCAGCTTGACCTTCCACGCCCGGGCACGCGTCTGCCGGTTGCGTACTCATCCCCATT
>DASSHM010000126.1:0-18042 GCA_035692885.1 Occallatibacter sp. | reverse complement strand
CGGATTGCTGCTTGCGCAGTTCCCCGTAGAGAAACTCATCGTCAAAGCCTGCACGCGCTGCATCGGCGGCGCTGGCGCCGTAGTAGACGGCATCGAGCCGCGCCCAGTATGAAGCCGAAAGGCACATGGGGCAGGGCTCGCAGCTTGAGTAGAGTTGGCAGCCCGCCAGAGTAAATGTACCCAGGGCCTTGCAGGCCGCGCGGATGGCATTTACCTCGCCATGGGCCGTGGGGTCATGGGTGGCTGTTACCGTGTTCACGCCCTCCCCCACGATGACGCCGTCGCGCACGATGACCGTGCCGAAGGGGCCACCGCGGCCGGAGGTGACGTTCTCCGTTGCCAGCAAGATGGCGCGGCGCAGAAAATCGGGGTTGGGCGGGTTTGACATCCCTACAGGATTAAGAACGTGCTGAGACGGCACAATGACAAGCCCAGTATGTCACATGCATTGCGCCGCTGAAAATTGCTCCGCTGAAATTAGACTGCACCCAGTGCTCGTCACTCGCCCTGCCCGGCGCCATACCTCGCAAGGTCTTCCGGCGAATCGATATCCACCTCGCCGCCCTTGAACGGCAGCATCACAACAGCGCATGGCGGCTCCGCGATTACTGAGCGCGCCCCCTCGTCGCCGCGCAGCGCCAGCAGCCGCGCGAAAGCCGCGCGCGGAAAGATGGCAGGCGTCCCCTTAGTTCCCGCATAGGATGAGGCCACAATCGCGGATGGGCTTTGCGACGCAAATAGGCCGAGCAGTCCGCGGAGGTGCTCCGCGGTCAGACGAATCTGGTCGCATGTCATCAGCAGCACCCCGTCCGATTGCGGCGCGCGGACGCTCAGCTCATTCATCCCGGCGTGAATCGAGGTGGAGATGCCCTGTTCCCATTGCTCGTTGTAAACCGGTATCAAAGCGTTGAACTGGACCGCGGCACAGATTGCAGCAAAATGCGCGCCAAGGACGGCCAGAACGGGCTCGGCTCCTGACTCTGCGGCCATGCGCAGGGTGCGCTCCAGCAGCGGCTCGCCGTGGAACTCAAGCAGTTGTTTGGGCTGCCCGAGACGGCGGCTTGCACCAGCGGCCAGAATGATGGCGGCGACTGCCATGGGACAAGTGTACCGTTGCGGCCTCCCCTGAACAGCGCTGCCATCCGGCGCGCAAGGGCCCTGGTTCCCGCCGGATGCGCCACTTGCACGGCGTGTGGCTGTCACGCATTGCATCACTGTTTGCAACAACATGGACTACGCCTGCATGCCGGTCTTGACTTCGAGTGTGCTCAAAGATGTACGGTTAATCTGTGACGGAAGCCGGCTACACAATTCGGGCAATGGCAGAGCGGTGCGGCATGACCGCTCATACGCTGCGTTACTACGAGCGCGTCGGGCTGATTCAACCGGTGGGGCGGGCGCGGAATGGCCACCGGCGCTACACGCAGGCCGACGAGGCATGGATCAATTTTCTCCATTGCATGCGGGCGACCAGCATGCCAATCCGGCAGATGCAGCTGTATGCGGAGTTGCGCGAACTGGGCGACTCAACATCGCTTGAGAGGCGCAAAATCCTCGAGGATCATCAGGCGGACATCGCGGCGCAGATTACCGAGCTGCAGAGTGCCCATGCCCTGCTCACCCACAAGATCGCCAATTACAAGAAGATCGAAGCCCGCATCCGCATCGGCGGCCCGCGAATCGAGGAGCCGGCCGTGGACTCCACCCTGGCGCCCGCAAGCTGAGACCGGCGCCGTCGCCGGGGAGCAGAGAAATGAAACAGCGCACACTGGGATTGAATGGCCCATCGGTTTCGGCGATTGGTCTGGGATGCATGGGGATGAGCGAGTTCTATGGCGGAGGCGATGACAGCGAGTCATTGGCCACCATCGACCGCGCCCTGGAACTCGGCATCAACTTCCTCGACACAGCCGACATCTACGGCCCTCACACCAACGAGGTGCTGGTGGGCCGGGCGCTGAAGGGCAGGCGCGACAAGATCTTCCTGGCCACAAAATTCGGCATCCTCCGCGACCCCGATGATCCCTCGGTGCGCGGCGTGGACGGGAGTCCAGCCTACGTACGCAAGGCCGCCGAGGCCAGTCTGCGACGCCTGGGCGTGGATTCAATCGACCTTTACTATCAGCATCGGGTCGATCCCCGGGTTCCGATTGAAGACACGGTTGGAGCCATGTCGCGCCTGGTGGAGGAGGGGAAGGTGCGATACCTGGGTCTCTCTGAAGCTTCGCCCGCCACCCTTGAGCGCGCCCACCAGGTACATGCCATCACTGCATTGCAGACCGAGTATTCGTTATGGAGCCGCGATCCGGAACCGGAGCTGCTGCCCGCCTGCCGCAGGCTGGGGATTGCGTTCGTGGCATACAGCCCGCTGGGCAGGGGCTTTCTTACCGGAGCGTTCAACAGTCCTGACGATTTTGAGCCCGGGGATTATCGCCGCAACAGCCCGCGCTTCCAGGGAGAAAATTTTGCGCGCAATCTTCAACTCGTGGCCAGGGTCAATGCGCTGGCGGCAGGACACGGCTTATCCGCCAGCCAGCTTGCACTGGCCTGGGTGCTGGCTCAAGGTGAGGAGGTTGTGCCTATTCCCGGAACCAAGCGTCGCAAGTATATTGAGGAGAACGCCGCAGCAGCGAGCCTGACGCTCGCCGGGGATGTGCTTCAGCAGCTTACTGCCATCTTCCCTCCGGATGCCGCCGCGGGCATGCGGTACGGCGAGGGCGCCATGGCGCTGGTCAACAGGTGACGTTCTAACTCAACGGCAACAGAACGAGGTTCCCTCAGATCTCCAGCGCCCAGGTTGATCTGGTTCTTTCAAATGTGGGCCGGCAAATCTTCTGGCGGCGCACGCAGGACAGAGGCCATCATCGGGTTTGGCCGCTGTGCAGGTTGCATGGGCTTCGGCCCAGGGAGGTACCGAGTGGCAGGTTCATCCGATCAGCGCGACAGGCATTTGCGCGCGCAATCCCCTCAATCGCCGGACGGGCAGCTCCAGCCCGATCAGCAGACGCTGGATCTGGAGCCGCTGGACGGACAGGCGGCCTCGCCCCAGGGGGGACGCTTCAGCCGCCGTCTCTTTCTTTCGGGGCTGGGCGCCACCGGCATCCTGGCCGGCGCCGGTTCGCTGGCAACCACGCCAACCGTGGCTGCCGCGCCTGAGGCGGAAGCCGAGGCCGCCGCGGGCACCGCCACCGTAACCCTGCGCATTAATGGCAAGAGCTACACCTTGAAGCGGCTGGACACGCGGGCCACCCTGCTCGACACCCTGCGCGAGCGCCTGCATTTGACCGGCACCAAGAAGGGCTGCGACCACGGCCAATGCGGCGCATGCACGGTCCATGTGAACGGACGACGCGTGAACAGTTGCCTGTCGTTTGCCGTGATGCACGAGGGCGACGCAATCACCACCATTGAAGGTGTTGGCCAGCCGGGCAACCTTCACCCCGTGCAGGCAGCTTTTGTGGAGCATGACGGCTACCAGTGCGGCTACTGCACCAGCGGTCAGATTATGAGCGCCGTCGCGCTGCTCAAGGAGCCCATCGGCCCCACCGATACCGACATCAAGGAGGCCATGGCGGGCAACATCTGCCGTTGTGGCGCCTACACCAACATCGTTGCCGCCGTGCGCCAGGCGCGCACGCGAGCCTGACGGGGAGAAGACGCCATGCAGACCTTTGACTACGTCAAGCCCACAAGCATCGACAAGGCGATCGCCGGCAGCGACGATGCCAGATTTATTGCCGGTGGAACCACGCTGGTTGACCTGATGAAGCTCGGTGTCGAAGAGCCCCGGACGCTGGTTGACATCAACCTGCTGCCGCTGGACAAGATTGAGAAGCTGCCCATGGGCGGCCTGCGCATCGGCGCCATGGTGCGCAACTCCGATCTGGCCTGGAACGCGGACGTGAAGCAGCACTACGCAGTGCTCTCGCAGGCGCTGCTGTCGGGCGCTTCGCCGCAACTGCGCAACATGGCCACCACGGGCGGCAATCTGCTGCAGCGGACGCGCTGCATGTACTTCCGCGAGCCGGGCGCCGGCACGCCGGGCGGCTACGGCTGCAACAAGCGTGTGCCGGGCTCGGGCTGCGCCGCGCTGGAAGGATACAACCGCATCCACGCAGTCCTCGGAACCAGCGACTACTGCATCGCCACGCATCCCTCCGACATGTGCGTTGCCATGGCGGCGCTGGAGGCCGTGATTCATGTGGAGGGACCCCGCGGCAAGCGCTCGATTCCCTTTGCTGACTTCCACAAGCTCCCCGGCGACACTCCGCAGATTGAAAACGCGCTTGAGCCCGGCGAGCTGGTGACCTATGTCGACCTGCCCCGGCCTGTTGAAGGTGCGCGGTCGGTCTATCTCAAGCTGCGGGACCGCGCCAGCTACGAGTTTGCCCTGGCATCGGCCGCGGTGGTGGCCCGGGTTGAAGCCGGGCATGTCCGCTATGTGCGGGTGGCGATGGGCGGCGTGGGCACCAGGCCGTGGCGGTCGCTCGAAGCCGAGTCGGCACTCCTGGGCAAGCCTGCCGGCGCCGAGCAGTTTCGCAAGGCCGCCGAGGCTGCGCTGGCCCAGGCAAAGCCCCGCAAAGACAACGCATTCAAAGTGGAACTGGCCAGGCGCTGCCTGGTGCGCACGCTCAAACTGGCCACCGCATAAGGCAGGCAGAGGAGAATCCCATGGCAACCGACACAGTTTCCAAGGCGGCAGGCATCATTGGCGCGGTTGTTCCGCGCGTCGATGGTCCGTTGAAGACCACCGGCACGGCACGCTATGCCGTGGATCATGATTTTCCCGGTCTCGTGCACGCTGTGGCGGTGCAGAGCACCATCGGGAAAGGACGCATCCACTCCCTGGATGCCTCCGCGGCGGAGAAGATGCCCGGCGTGATTGAGGTCTTCCATCACGGCAACATGGGGAATGTATACCGCTTCTTTCCGCACGAGGAGGATGGGGTCATCAGCGAAGCCAGGCCTCCATTTGCCGACAATCAGATCGGCTACTGGGGCCAGTACGTGGCCATGGTCGTGGCGGAGACGCTGGAGCAGGCTACGGCCGCCGCCGGCGCGGTGCGCGTGGAGTATGACGCGGAGGCCCCCGACGTACGCACTGATCTGAGCGCCGGCTACAACGAGACGCCCAAGAGCAGTTGGCGGCGCGGCGACCCCGATGCGGCGCTGTCATCGGCCCCCGTGGTCGTGGATGAGACCTATGTGACGCCCGTCGAAACCCACAATCCCATGGAGATGCACGGCACGGTCGCGGTGTGGGACCACGACAACCTCACGCTCTACGAGAGCACGCAGGGGGTGGTCAATCACCGCGTTGTGATGTCAGAGGTGCTGGGCGTGCCCCGCGAGAACCTGCGCGTCATCTCCCGGTTCATCGGCTCCGGCTTCGGAGGCAAGCTGTTTCCGTGGCCGCATTCCACTTTGGCCGCGGCCGCTTCGCGCAAGCTCGGGCGTCCGGTCAAGATCAGCTCCGATCGCCGCATGATGTTCTCCAACGTGGGACATCGCCCGAGGACCCAGCAGCGCATCCGGCTGGGAGCGAACGCAGACGGCAGGCTCACCGCCATCCGTCACGACTTCTTCACAGAAACCTCGCCACTGGACGACTTTATTGAGCACTGCGGCGAGCAGACGCCATTCCTCTATAGCTGCCCCAACCTTGAGGTCACCACGGCCATGGTGCGCCGTAACGTCGGCGCGCCCTCGCCCATGCGCGGACCCGGCGCGGTGCCCGGTCTGTTCGCGCTGGAATCGGCGATGGACGAGCTGGCCATCAAGCTCCGGATGGATCCGCTGGAGCTGCGCCTGAAGAACGACTCCGAGCGCGACGAGGGCACCAACCGGCCATTCTCCTCACGCCACCTCAAGGAGTGCTACCTGACCGGCGCGGACAAGATCGGCTGGAAGAACCGCACCGCGGAAGTGGGCTCCATGCGCCGCGACGGCAAGGTGATTGGCTGGGGGCTCGCCGCCGCATCCTGGGCCGCTGCCCGCATTCCCTGCACGGCCACGGTTGAACTCTGCCCCAACGGCCGGGTATGCGTGCGTTGCGCCACGCAGGATATCGGCACCGGCACCTACACGATCTTTGCCCAGGTGGTCCATGCCAAAACCGGCGTGCCGCTGGAGCGCATTGACGTTCTGCTGGGCGACACGGCACTGCCCAACGGGCCCACCTCGGGCGGTTCCATGGTCACCAGCGCCGTCCTGCCCGCCGCCTCCTCGGCCGTGGACGGCGCAGTGAAACGCCTGCTCAACGTGGCCGCGGGTACGCTCGGCTCGCCGTTCCACGGCATGAAGCCCGAGTCGCTGGCCTTCGTGGGCGGGCGCGTCCATGCGCCGGGACAATCGGCGCAGCCCCAGGTTGTGGGCGCGGCATTGCACTCCGGCGGCGAGCTGAACGCGAACGGTGTTCCGTTTGAAGAGGTCCTTCGCCTCGCCAACCTCAGCGGCCTGCTGGCCGAAGGCGTCACCAGCCCGTCCTGGGAGGACGCCAAGGCGAAGGACTACTCCCTGCATTCGTTTGGCGCACATTTTGCAGAGGTGGAGTGGGAGCCGGAGATTGCGCGGCTGCGCGTGAGCCGCATCTTCTCCATCTTCGACTGCGGACGCATCATCAATAAGGGAGCGGGCACAAATCAGATTCTTGGCGCGGCGGTGATGGGCGTGGGCATGGCTCTGCTCGAATGCACCCACTACGAACCGCGCACCGGTCAGCCCATCAACAATAACTATGCCGACTATCTGGTGAGCACCTGCGCCGACCTGCCCGATCTTGATGTCACATTCCTGGATCACCCCGACCTCATCATCAACGAATATGGGGCGCGGGGCATCGGAGAGATTGGCCTGGCCGGTGTTGCTCCGGCAATCACCGCCGCGGTGTATCACGCCACCGGCATCCGCGTGCGCGAGCTGCCGGTGCGCATTGAGCACCTGCTGGAATCGAAGATTCTGGAGGCATAGGCGCCGCAACTGAGCGACAATGGGAGCCGATGACTGACCTTGAGCCCATTCTGTCCTTGTGGCAGGAGCTTTACGCCGCAAGGGCAGACTATGTTCTGGCCACCATCGTCGCCGTCGAGGGGTCAAGCTACCGCAAGCCGGGCGCGTTCATGCTGATTGCCCAGGATGGCCGCCGCTCAGGCACGGTAAGCGGTGGGTGCCTTGAAGCCGAGGTGGCACAGCGCGCCTGGTGGCTCACCGCGTCCGGGCCGGTGGTGGAGCGCTACTCCACTGTCGCCGACGATGGCGAGCTGCCGTACGGATCCGGCTGCGGCGGCGTGGTCTACATCCTGCTGGAGCGCAGCCTCACCGCAAATCCCCTGCTCGCCTCTCTGCAAGCGGCATTCAGCGCGCGCGCTTCGCTGGCGGTGGCCACCGTACTGGAAGGAGCCCATACGTGCCGGCGCGCCATGGCAGGCGGCACAGGCATCGCGTCACGGTTCCCTGAAGACAACGAACTGCAGAACCTTGCACAGACCGCGTTCGAGCAGCGCAGATCCCTGCGGAGAAGCGTTCGAGTGGATGGCAATGACGTTCAGGTTCAGGCAGACTACCATCAGGCGCGTCCGGGGCTCTGGATCTTCGGCGCAGGAGACGACGCCAGACCCCTGGCGACGCTGGCGCGCGAGCTGGGCTGGTTTGTCGCGGTGGCCGATGGCCGCTCCCACCTTGCCACCCCGGCGCGTTTTCCGATGGCCGACAGGGTGCGCGCGCTCCCCATCGCCGAGCTTCCCGCTGCAACATCCCATCACCTGCCTTTGCTCGGCACTGACGCAGCCATGGTCATGACACACAGCTTTGAGCAGGATTCGCACATCCTTGCATCGCTTCTGTTACTCGCGGCTCCCCTCCCATATATAGGAGTACTCGGGCCCCAGCGGCGCACCCGCGATCTGCTGGCCGAGGCCTCGCGGCTGCTCAACCTCCCTGACCGCGGCGAGCGGTGGCCGGCACAACTGCACGCCCCGGCTGGCCTCGACCTGGGCGGTGAAACGCCGGCCGAGGTGGCGCTGTCAATTCTTTCTGAGATGCAGCAGGCGTTGCACCACGCCACGGCGCAGCCGCTCCAGCAGGTCCGTGCCGCCCCGCCCGTTGCCGCCGGTTGATCACGGCACTGTTACTCTTCAGCCCGCCAGATGCTTCTCAATTACTTCAAGAAATCTGGCCAGCCACTTGGGATGCGCCGTCCAGGCCGGGCCGGTCACCAGCTTTCCGTCCACCACGGCGTCTGAAAAGTCCACCGCGACGTAGGTACCGCCTGCCAGCTCCACTTCGGGAGCGCAGGCCGGGTAGCAATTCAGCTTGCGGCCCCTGATCACCCCCGCGGCAGCCAGCAGTTGCGCGCCATGGCAAAGAGCGGCAATCGGCTTATCAGCGGTGCTGAAGTGGCGCACGATGTCGAGCACCCTGCCATTCAGCCGCAGGTACTCCGGCGCGCGTCCGCCGGGAATCACGAGCGCGTCGTACTGCGCGGGGTTCACCTCGTCGAAGTCCGCGTTCAACGTGAAGTTGTGGCCCCGCTTCTCCGTGTAGGTCTGGTCGCCCTCAAAATCGTGAATCGCCGTGCGCACCTGATCGCCCTTCCTTTTGCCCGGGCAGACCGCATCGACAGTGTGACCCACCATCTGCAGCGCCTGAAAAGGCACCATGATCTCGTAGTCCTCAACAAAGTCGCCGGCCAGCAGCAACAATTTTGCAGATCTCATCGCATTAGTCCTCTTGTACGAAATTTACGTCAAAAAAGTCACGTCGCCGGACTCACAGGCATTCGCCCGGATGCAAGAGATTCGGCATCGCATCTTCTGCGGTTGCAACGCGCCTCATGGCATTATCCACCCCACGCGCCAGTCAGGCGGATCAAGGGTGTTCGCTTGCCCCGACCCGCTCCTGAGACGCCATGCCATAAAATGACGCCATGCCTTCTCCCCCAGCATCGCTCAGTGTGTTGAATGCCCGCATTGTCGACTGTGAGCTTTGCCCGCGGCTTCGCATGCATTGCGCCGAGGTCGCGCGGGTCCGTCGCCGCGCCTACGCTCACTGGGAGTACTGGGGCCGGCCGGTGCCGTCCTTTGGCGATCCGCAGGCTCGCGTCCTGTTGCTGGGGCTCGCCCCGGGCGCGCACGGTTCCAATCGAACCGGCAGACCCTTCACCGGCGACGGTTCGGGCGATTTCCTCTATCCCGTGCTGCATAAGACACGGTTTGCCTCGCAACCGAAAGCGACCTCGCGCGACGATGGCATGAGGCTCACCGGCCTGTGGATTACCTCGGTGGTCCGCTGCGCCCCGCCCGCCAACAAGCCCGCGCCCCAGGAGCTCCGCAACTGCGCCCCCTGGCTCGACGAGGAGATTCGTCTGCTGCGTCATCTGCGCGTGGTCGTCTGCCTCGGCCGCATCGCCTTTGACGGCCTGCTGGCTCATCAGCGGCGTACCGCAAATCTAAAGTCAAAGCGCGGACTGGTCTTCGCCCATGGCGCCGAGTACACGCTTCCCGGCGGCCTCGCCGTCATCGCCAGCTACCACCCCTCCCTGCAGAACACCAACACGGGCAGGCTTACCCGGCCCATGTTTCTGGAAATCTTCAGGCGGGCGCGCGTACTCGCCGGCTTGCGATAGCCGGTCAGGCGTGCTTACGATGGGCGGGGCGCTGCAGGCGGATGGAGCGGGAGACCGGGATCGAACCGGCGACATTCAGCTTGGGAAGCTGACGTTCTACCACTGAACTACTCCCGCTCAGTGAGACTCATTATATACGTCATTTCCTTCAAGGCCGTGCTGCTCCCCGGGCGGCCCGAGCGGCCTGTTCTTCTCTGTTTCCTGGCTGCCTTCCGTCCGGGTACGGCTTGAGCCTTCACAGGATCCTTGGCAGGATCATTCCGGCGAGGGTGCCGTGATCCAGCCCCGTGGCGTAGAATGAACCCGCTTCCGGAATACGCTTTCTGAGCGAGTGGATCCACCTCTCGCGGGAGCGTCACCGGAAAATCCAACTGGCTTTTCAGGGATGGATTGAGATGAAACTGGATTCCCTCACCCTCGCCGCTCTCCCGTTCACCCTCCCGGTCTTACTGGTCGGCCTGGTCGCGATTGCCGGCAACGCGCAGCCTGTCACGGAGATCGGCGGGCAGAAAATTGTCACGCTCAAGCGTCAGCTCACCAGCAGGACCCGGCCGGAGTTCACCAGCATCATCCTGGCTCCCGGCCGCGGAATGGAATTGATCCAGGTCACCGCCAACTTCCCGGGCAAGGGCAACGTCAACGTGCTGGCCTCGCCTGACCTCGCAGGCGCCAAAGAGATGCTCGACGTGAAGGACGACGCCTTTGGCAATCTGGGCTACCGGCTGGGCGCGGCCTTTCTGGTTCCCTACCCCAACCGGATACGGGGCAAGCTCTCCCCGGACGGCAAGACGCTCACCACCTCGTGGGAAGGCCACCAGCTCACGCTCCCGGCCAACAACATCGGCAAGCTGCCCGGCGCGGAGCGCCACGCCATGCATGGCCTCATCCTCAAGGCCAGGACAGACGATGTACGCGTCAAGGACATCCCCGGCGGACAAGAGGTGACCGGGGTCATCCATGCGGGCAGCTTTGGCGGCCACTGGCTGTCAAAGACTGACCTTGACTTCACCATCTCGCTCACCGCCGAAGCAATTGATGCCAGCATTGTTGCCCGCAACGTGGGCCACGAGGCCGAGCCCATCGCCATCGGCTGGCACCCGTATTTCAACCTGCCCTCAGGCGACCGCAGCCAGGTCCGCGTCCACATCCCCGGCTCCATGCAGGCGCAGGTGGACAACTACGATAACGTCTTCCCCACCGGCAAGCTGCTGCCCGTCAAAGGGCAGTATGACCTCCGCGCTCCCGGAGGCGTTCCCCTGGCCCACAACTACTATGACGACAATTGGAGCCACCTCACCTGGAACAACGGCGTGGTCACAATCACGGTCATCGACCCGAAGGCGCATTACGGCGTCAAGATTGAGGGCATCTCGCCAGAGATCAAGACGCTGCAAATGTATGCGCCGCCCACGGCAAGCTTTGTCGCCATTGAAGACCAGTACAACTTCGCTGACCCGTTCGGAAAGGAGTGGGGCAAGATGAACACCGGCATGGTGACCCTCCAGCCCGGCCAGAGTACCCGGTGGCACGTGCGTCTGCGCGTCTTTGTGCCCAAGGACTGATTTCGAGCCGCACCGGCAAGCGGGCCGCCGCCTGCCGGTGTCCGGGAGATAAAACTCCTGAGGCTGCAGGCGGCCATCCTGCTGCTTCCCCAAGTGGCTTCTCGCCCGCGGGTAACCAGAACCAGCGGCTGCGGAGCAACCGCAACTCTCGAACCGCCATCCTTATGTGGAGACTGCCGGCCGGCAGTGGAAGGGAGTTTTACCCATGGCTCGTCCCCCAAGCCTCGTCCGTCCCGTCCTTTCGTTTCTCAGTGTGCTCCTGCTGATCTTCGCGGTCCCTGCCGCGAACGCGCAGTTCCACTCCGGAGATGCCTTCGTTGGCTTCAGCCGCACCGGCACGGATACCTTCTATCCCACCGTGGGCGGTTTGAACGGGTGGGAGGCATCGGTCCACTTCAAGCTCAAGCCCCTGCTCGGCATCGAGGGCGACTTCGCCCACTATGGCCTCGGCTCCAACGCATCCGTACCCCGCACCACCACGGTAATGGCCGGGCCACGGATTACTGTGCCCCTGGGCGCGTTGAGCGTCTTTGCCCATGGCCTGGTTGGAGGCGAGCACTCGTCAAACAGTGGCGGCTTCAAGATCTCTGAGAGTGCATTCTCCTACGCCGTGGGCGGTGGCCTCGATGTGCCTCTGGCGCCCTTCTTCGCCTGGCGTGTCCAAGGCGACCGCATCAGCGCGCCATCCCTCTCGCCCGATGGAGGAACCCCGGCCCGTCTGGCTACCGGCATCGTCCTCCGGTTTTAGCGGGAATCCGCGCCATCCCGGCCGCTCAACTCCCATCGAGTCAGGCATGGGGTCGCTGCGTCCATGCGCCCGGAAAATCACACCGCATGGTAGTCCATTCCGTGCGCCCGGCTGGTGTCTCACCGTTTCCGACGTGACTGAGCAGTAACGTGACTTTGGCGGTGCAACCCGCCCGCCGGAGCACCCCAGCCGGTTTGACCCTTCCGGCAAACCCTCTTACCATGAGTAGGGCATCTCCCCCGCCCGGGGCACACGTGTTTCGTGACGATTCATCCCGCTTTGGCAATTGATTTGGCGCAGGTTGCGCCCGGAAGGCACGATATTGAGTTCAGTTGACACACTTGAGAACAATTCCCAGCCGGATACGGCTGAGGGCACCTCCGCCCACGAGGGTCATGACCACGATCACGGCCACGACGACGCCCGCCAGCATGGCCCGGTATTCAACCCGGACTGCACCCGTGAACTGGTGATGGACGTTCCCGCCGATGAGGTTTCCAAGGCTTTCCGCACCGTTGTTCGCAGCTTCCAGAGATATGCCAAGATGCCCGGCTTCCGTCCTGGGAAGACGCCTGAGTCGGTGATCCGCCGGCGTTATGCCACCGAAATCCGCAAAGAGGTGATTGATGGCCTGCTTCCCGAACGCTTTAGCAAGGGCGTAACAGAACTTGGCGTCCGACCTGTCGGCCAGCCCCAGGTCACAGAACTGACCGTGGAAGACGGCCAACCGCTGCACATGAAGGCGGTCTTCGAGTTCATCCCGCCCTTCTCCATCGACGGGTACACGGAGGTCGCCGTCGACAAGCCTTCGGTGGAGGTGACGGACGAGGAATTCGAAAACGAGATGACGGAACTGCGTGAGTCACGGGCCACCATTGAGCCCGTTGAGGAAGATCGCGCCCTGGCCGATGGCGATTGGGCTCAGATCTCCTACAGCGGTACCGTTGCGGACGACCCCGAAGCCGCTCCGGTGGCCGGCGAGGACGCCCTGGTCGAGATTGGCGGCAAGGATACGGTGGAGGCATTCTCCACGGTTCTGCGCGGCGCGCGGGTGGGCCAGGAGATGAAGGCAGAGGTCATCTATCCCGCTGACTATGCCGAGGCCAGGCTGGCTGGAAAGACCGTCGCCTACGATGTAACCGTAAAGGCAATCAAGAAGCGCACCGTGCCGGAACTCAACGATGACTTTGCCAAAGAGCTGGGCAATTATGAGAGCCGGGCGGAACTGGAAGACCGGGTGCGCGAACACATGGCCGCCCGCAAGCGGCGCCACGTTGAGGCTGAGACCAAGGACCGGCTCGTTGGCGCGCTGGCTGAGAAGTTTCCCTTTCCCGTTCCGGAATCACTGGTGCAGGACCAGATTGATGCGCGGCTTGAGCGCGGCCTGCGCGCGCTGGCGGCACAGGGCATGGAACCGGAGCAGATGCGCAAGCTCGACTTTACCCGCCTGCGCGCGGCACAGCGCGACGGAGCCGTTGCAGAGGTGAGAGCCCACATCCTGATCGACCGCATCGCCGAGGCGGAGGGCCTGAGCGTGACGGATGACGAGGTGGATCGCGAAGTGCACGTGGCGGCCTTGCAGGCGCGGGAACCGGTGGAGACGCTGCGCCATCGTTTGACGGAAGACGGCGGGCTCGCTAGAATCCGGGAACAATTAAAGCGCGAAAAGACCGCAAATCTGCTGTATGAGAGGTTGCCTGCGTAGACATCGACGTGTGCGCGAATGCTGCCATGACCGGCCGGAAAGCGGGCCGGGACGCGGCTGACAGGAACAGGGGCTGGCCCCGGGAAACGGAAGAACGAGAAGAACACGCAATGGCATTGGTACCCATGGTGGTTGAGCAGACGAGTCGCGGCGAACGCGCCTACGATATCTATTCCCGTCTGCTGCGCGACAACATTATCTTCCTCGGCACGCCGATTGATGACATGGTGGCGAATCTTGTCGTTGCCCAGATGCTGTTTCTCTCCGGCGAGGATCCCGAAAAGGACGTGCAACTCTACATCAACTCGCCGGGGGGCTCCATTACCGCCGGCCTGGCCATCTACGACACCATGCAGTTCATCAAGAACAACGTGGTCACTTACTGCATTGGGCAGGCGGCCAGCATGGGCGCATTTCTGCTGCTGGCGGGCACGCCGGGCAAGCGCTTTGCGCTGCCCAACTCGCGCATACTCATCCATCAGCCCTCCATGGGCGGGCTCAGCGGGCAGGCGACGGACATTGACATTCACGCGCGCGAGATTCTCCGCATTCGCGAAATCACCAATAACCTGATGGCGAAACACACCGGCCAGTCGCTCGATCGCATCGAGCGCGATGTTGAACGCGACTTCATCATGAACGCGCGGCAGGCCAAGGAGTACGGCATCGTTGACGAAATCATTGACCGGCCGCGCTCATAAGGCTGGCCCCAACCTGGAGCGGGAACACTGTAATCGAGAGGGAGTAGGACCATGAAAACGCGCACGGGACCCGAAGAAGCGCTGCGCTGCTCGTTCTGCCACAAGTCGCAGGACGCGGTGGCCAAATTGATCTCGTCGCCCAGCGACTATCCTCGCGCGTATATCTGCGATGAGTGCGTCGCCGTCTGCAACTCAATTCTCGATGATGACCGGGGCGAGGCGCATGCCGCCGCGGCAACCGGCCATCTGCCCAAGCCCCAGGAGGTGAAGAGCTTCCTCGACGACTTCGTCATCGGCCAGGATCAGACCAAGAAGAAGCTCGCCGTCGCCGTCTACAACCATTACAAGCGCATACAGATGAATCGCATGCGCAACAATGAAGTCGAGTTGGCCAAGTCAAACATCCTGCTCATCGGCCCCACCGGCTCCGGCAAGACGCTGCTGGCGCACACTCTGGCCAAGATGCTCGACGTTCCATTCGCGATTGTTGACGCCACCACGCTTACTGAGGCCGGCTATGTCGGCGAGGATGTGGAAAACATCATCCTCAAGCTGCTGCAGGCCGCCGATGGCGACGTGAATCGTGCCCAGCAGGGGATCATCTACATCGACGAGATTGACAAGATCGGCCGCAAGGACGAGAACCCGTCCATCACCCGCGATGTGTCAGGCGAGGGCGTGCAACAGGCTCTGCTCAAGATTCTGGAAGGCACCGTGGCGAACGTTCCGCCGCAGGGCGGACGCAAGCATCCGCATCAGGAGTTCACGGCCGTTGACACCACCAACATTCTCTTCATCTGCGGCGGCGCGTTCGTCGGGCTGGAGCGCGTGGTGGGCCGGCGCGTGGGCAAAAAGGCCCTGGGCTTTAAGACCGCGGAGGCTGAAGCCGAAGCGGCGGGCAACCGGACGCACCGCGATATCGAGTTGCTGCGCAAGACAGAGCCGCAGGATCTCATCAAGTATGGTCTGATTCCCGAGTTCGTCGGCCGGCTGCCCGTGGTGGGTGTGCTCGATGAGCTGGATGAACCGGCGCTGATCGAGATCCTCACCAAGCCCCGCAACGCCATCCTCAAGCAGTATCAGCGGCTTCTCGAGTACGAGAATGTGCGTCTTCACTTCACGCCCGACGCCACCGCAGCCATTGCCCGCGAGGCGCTGGCGCGCAAAGTGGGCGCGCGCGGACTGCGCATGATTATCGAGGAGCTGATGCTCGACCTGATGTATCACCTGCCCTCGAACAAGCGCGTTCGCGATCTGGAGATTACCCGGGAGATGGTCGAGCGCCGTGATCTTTCGCTCTGCCTGCTGGAGAAGGCCGGCTGACTTGCCGCGGTTCAGTGGACGATCCCGGCCCGTGCACAAGCCTGCCCCGGCATCGCGCCGGGGCGTCTCAAAAGTTTGCTTCAGTGACGGTGTGTGTTCCTTCCACGCTTGATCTCGTCTGATTCGGCTGTACAATCCCAACAAGAGATGCGTGCATCGCGGTGAAGCCGCAGTAAAAGTTATGCGTCTAATGGATAAGGCAATCCTATGACCACGTCGCGTGAAAAGAACGAGCCCCGCAAGCTGCCCATGATGCCCATCCGGGACATGGTGATCTTTCCCTACATGATGACGCCATTCGTGGTGGGCCGCCTGTCCAGCGTGCGCGCGCTCGAGGAGGCGCTCAACGGCGACCGCAAGATCTTTCTCGCCACGCAGCATGACGCATCCATCGACGAGCCCACGGCCAGGGACATCTTTCAGGTCGGCTCCATCTGCAACATTGTGCAAAGCGTCAAGATGCCTGACGGCAACATCAAGGTGCTGGTGGAGGGTGTGGAGCGCGCGAAATCACTCGAAGTGAATGATCGCGATGGATTCTTTGTGGCTACGGTGCGCACCGCCAGGAGCGACTTTGAGATGACGCCGTCCATCGAGCAGTTGATGCAGCGCGTGACAGGGCTCTTTGAGCAATATGTCAAACTGCAGCAGTCGCTCAATTACGAGACCATCATCGCGTCCGTGCGCATGGATGAGCCGGCGAAGCTCTCAGACACCATCGCCGCCAACCTCCAGCTCGGCATCGATGAAAAGCAGGAACTGCTGGCCATCTTTGATCCCGCGGCGCGGCTGGCTCGCATCGGCGATGTGCTCGACATTGAGATTGAAAAGCTCGACATCGACCGCAACATCCAGTCGCGCGTGAAGCGGCAGATGGAGCGCGCGCAGAAGGAGTACTACCTCAACGAGAAGATCAAGGCGATCCAGAAGGAGCTGGGCCGGGGCGAAAAAAGTGAGTTCGACGAACTGCGCAAGAAGATTGAATCCGCTGGAATGCCCAAGGAAGTGCTTGAAAAGGCCGTTCAGGAGCTGAAGAAGCTTGAGGCCATGCCGCCCATGTCGGCTGAATCAACCGTGAGCCGCAATTACATTGACTGGCTGCTGGCCGTACCCTGGAAGAAGCGCTCCAAAGAGACACGCTCCATCGATTTTGCCGAGAAGGTGCTCAATGAGGACCACTACGGCCTGGAAAAAATCAAGGAGCGAATTCTTGAATTCCTCGCGGTGCGTCAACTGGTCAAGAATCCCAAAGGCTCTATCCTTTGCTTCGTCGGGCCTCCGGGAGTGGGCAAGACCTCGCTGGGCATGTCCATCGCCAAGGCCACCGGCCGCAAGTTCGTGCGTCTGTCGCTGGGCGGCGTGCGCGACGAGGCCGAGATTCGCGGCCACCGGCGCACATACATCGGCGCCCTGCCCGGACAGATTATCCAGCACATGAAGCGCGCGGGCACCAAGAACCCCGTCTTTCTACTCGACGAGGTGGACAAGATGGCCTCGGACTTCCGCGGCGATCCGGCCTCAGCGCTGCTTGAGGTGCTCGACCCCGAGCAGAACACCACCTTTCAGGACCACTACCTCGACGTCGACTACGACCTGTCGCAGGTGCTCTTCGTCGCCACCGCCAATGTCATGCACACCGTTCCGGCCGCGCTGCAGGACCGCATGGAGGTCTTGCGCCTGCAGGGCTACACCGAACACGAAAAACTCGAGATTGCCCGCCAGTACCTCATCAAGAAACAGCGCGAGCAGACCGGCCTGAGCGAAAAGAATGTTGTCTTTCGCGATGATGCAGTCCTTGAGATTATCCGCAGCTATACGCGCGAAGCCGGCGTGCGCAACCTGGAGCGCGAAATCGGCAACGTCTGCCGCAAGGTGGCCCGCCGTGTCGTCAAGAAGGGCACGAAGCAAAAAGAGGAGCTGTCTGCCGCCAACATCAGCGAGTTTCTGGGAGTGGCCCGCTTCCGCGAGTCCGAGGTGCATGACAAGAATGAGATTGGCCTGGTCACCGGCCTGGCATGGACTGAGGTGGGCGGCAGCATCCTCTCCACCGAGGTGCAGGTTCTCGACGGCAAGGGGAAACTCACCATCACCGGCCAATTGGGCGACGTCATGCAGGAGTCTGCCCAGGCCGCACTCAGCTACATCCGCGGCAAGGCGCAGGCGCTGGGCCTCAGCCGGGAGTTCTACCGCAATGTCGACCTGCACCTGCATGTACCCGAGGGCGCCATTCCCAAGGATGGTCCTTCGGCGGGCATCACCATGGCAACAGCACTGGCCAGCGCGCTCGCCAAGGTTCCCGTGCGGCGCGACATCGCCATGACCGGCGAAATTACGCTGCGCGGCAAGGTGCTGGCGATCGGCGGATTGAAGGAGAAGCTGCT
>DASSHM010000125.1:0-18082 GCA_035692885.1 Occallatibacter sp. | reverse complement strand
TACATTTCGAGCCCAGGTAAGGTTCTTCGCGTTGCGTCGAATTAAACCACATGCTCCACCGCTTGTGCGGGCCCCCGTCAATTCCTTTGAGTTTCAGCCTTGCGACCGTACTCCCCAGGCGGACTGCTTAACGCGTTAGCTCCGGCACGGCGGGATTGGGTACCCGTCACACCAAGCAGTCATCGTTTAGGGCTAGGACTACCAGGGTATCTAATCCTGTTTGCTCCCCTAGCTTTCGTGCATCAGCGTCAGTTATGGTCCAGTGAGCCGCTTTCGCCACAGGTGTTCCTCCTGATATCTACGCATTTCACCGCTACACCAGGAATTCCACTCACCTCTCCCACACTCAAGCCCGGCAGTTTCTCGTGCAGTCTCTGAGTTGAGCCCAGAGATTTCACACAAGACTTACCAAACCGCCTACGCACCCTTTACGCCCAATAATTCCGAACAACGCTCGCCCCCCTCGTATTACCGCGGCTGCTGGCACGAAGTTAGCCGGGGCTTCTTCTTCCGGTACCGTCATAATCGTCCCGATCGAAAGGAGTTTACGTACCGAAGTACTTCATCCTCCACGCGGCGTTGCTGCGTCAGGGTTTCCCCCATTGCGCAAAATTCCCCACTGCTGCCTCCCGTAGGAGTCTGGACCGTGTTTCAGTTCCAGTGTGTCCGTGCGCCCTCTCAGGCCGGATACCGATCACTGTCTTGGTGGGCCATTACCCCGCCAACTAACTAATCGGCCGCGACCCCCTCCTCGAGCGAATTGCTCCTTTGACCCGTAGGTGTTATGCGGTATTAGCCCAGGTTTCCCTAGGTTATTCCCCACTCAAGGGTAGGTTAGTCACGTGTTACTCACCCGTGCGCCACTTTACTCATGGCCGAAGCCACTTTCTCGTTCGACTTGCATGTGTTAGGCACGCCGCCAGCGTTGATTCTGAGCCAGGATCAAACTCTCGTTTGAAACCTGATGCCGCTCCCGCCCGACGGAGGTCAGGACAGAACCGGCCGTGCCTGCGCCCGAAGGCGGCAGACACCTTACCTTGTGAGAATGACCAAGCCAAACCTGATCGTTTCTCACGACTGGCACGTTCAACCTTATTGTCAAAGATCCTTTCGGCCCTCCGCCTGAGCGGCGCCGTTTGGATCGAGGCCCGGGCTTTGACGCCAGGGTGTCCTCGAACTTGATGCGCTCACCGGAAGACCCGCGACACTGCGGCTTCCGGCGATTTTGCGCGAACCTTTTAAATCTATCGAACTTCGACCCTCAGGTCAAGCTGGATAGGGCAATGCCCCTGCCGCTGTCCTCCGGACACAATTCCGGCAATTTGGCCCGGCGTCCGGGTACTGCTCACACCGGATGGCTCTCCCATCCGCGCGTTCGCGCTACGCAGTAAATCTCAATGATCGACCAGCAAAATGCGCTGGAGCCACTTAGGCTCTTGGGAGATCAAGAGACCTCCCGGTCATGCAATGGCTTGTTCTTCTGTGGGATTCCCTACAGCGGCTCAGGGGCTTGCGCCTCACCTGACCCATCGAACCAGCTTCCCACTTCCCTGTTCAGGGCAGGCCCAACGGCCACCGGGAGGCTCCACTGCTCCTCTGCAACTTTCAAAGAGTAGCATATGCCACCCTCGGTTGCAAGCGGCCCAAGCTCAAATCCAACAGGCATCTGTGCAACTCTCTGAGAGTAGCAACAGCGGGCCTGAACAGCAAGGGGCTCGCCTGTGGAAACCCCTTGATTTCTGTGGGAAATCTGGCTTTATATTCGCGTAATGAGCCCCAGATCGGTCAGCCCGTTCACAAAAAACTGCATGGCGAGCGCGACCAGCAGCAGGCCCATGATTCTCACCAGGATGCGGATGCCCGTCTCGCCCATCATCCTGCGTATCCGGTCGGCCCCGGCGAGCACCCAATAGCTCACCAGGCAGGTAATCGCAATGGCCCCGAGAATCGCGCCCATCTGCCAATGCAGCAGGCGGGGGACAGGCCCCACCAGCACCATCACCGACGAGATGGCGCCGGGACCGGCCAGCATGGGCACGCCGAGAGGCACAATGCTTGCATCTTCTTTGGATGCAGCCTCTTCCGTGTCTCCTGCTGCCTCCTGAGTGGCTGATCGTTTGGCCTGCAGCATGTCCAGCCCGATCAACAGAAGAATCAATCCGCCGGCGATCTCAAATGCAGGCAGCGTGATGCCGAACATCCTGAAGATAAGCTGACCGGCCAGGGCAAAGCTGGTGAGCACGATAAAGCAGGTAACTGAAGCCTTTCGCGCCATGCGCCGCCGGCGCGCCGGTTCCGCACTGTGGGTGATGGCCAGAAACGATGGGATGGCTGCGAACGGGTCAACCAGAAAGAAAATGGAACTCAACGCCAGCACGGAGAAGCGCACCAGGGGCGCTTTGCCAATCTCATGCAGTGCCGCGGTTGCCGGGTTGGCCCAGATCATGATTCGAGGCTAGTACATTTCATGTGCCGGCGCCATGCCTTGCTGTGCGCCACGCCGGAACTACAATGGGCTCTTGCCCCTCCGTGACCAACGCGAACTCCTCGGCGTGGTTCTGGTTGCGCCGCGCAATCCGCTTAATATCGGGGCCGTGGCGCGGGCCATGGCCAACTTTGGTTTCACGCGGCTCGCCGTGGTCTCTCCTTATGCGCCCCACTGGCGCGAGGCGCGCTCAGCCATTGGCGCTCCGCAGGTGCTTGCCAACGCGATGGAGCATGCAGCGCTCGCCGACGCCGTTGCCGGTTGCACTCTTGTGGTGGGCACCGCGACACTTGCAGCGCGCAAGCCAATGCAGAAGGTTGTATCCCTGCCCGCGCTCGCTCCCCTCATCCGCGCCCGCCTCGTGCAGGGCGGGCGCATCGCGCTGGTCTTTGGACCGGAAAAGCACGGCCTCACGCGCGATGACCTTTCCTTCTGCCATTTGCTGGTCAACGTTCCCACTGACCCGCGCCAACCCTCAATGAATCTTGGCCAGGCGGTGGCTGTTTGCCTCTACGAGATCGCGGCGCGGGTTTTTTCTGCCGGCGCAGCCGTGCCTGCCGGTTCAGCTGAGAATGCGGCGAGCCCGGCAACCTCGGCATCGCTGGACCGGCTGGCTACCGTGATTGAGGAAGCGATGACGGCGGCGGGCTACTCTCCTCGCTCCATGCAGACCGCGAATCGACACGACCTGCGCGTGATGCTGCGCCGCCTGCACATGAATGCGGCGGACACGCGGCGCGCCCTCGGGCTCTTCCGCCGCATCCTCTGGCGGCTGCAGCGCGCGGCCGGAAAGCGCACTGCTCCCGGCTGATGCCCGGCCCCGTTACCGCTGCTCAAAGATGGGGAGACCATCTCGGGCGTGGTCTCCGTCTGGACCACCTGTCATCCAGACACCCTGGTTCTCGGATTCGTTTATGCTGCGAGCAGAGGCCGAAGAACGCTGCTTGGACATCGCACCTCTTTCCACCGTCCTCATCTGGACAATCTCCGTGGCCAGCATTCTTTGCATGCTCCTGCGACCCCGCGGTGCTGCCGAGGTGTATTGGGCGTGCGGCGGGGCCCTGCTCCTCGTGATCGCCGGGCTTCTTCCCGTACGCCAAGCCATTCACGCTGCTCTTGAAGGCTGGGAGGTCTATCTCTTCCTGGCGGGCATGATGGTGCTGGCCGAGATGGCCCGTGAAGAGGGAGTCTTTGACTGGGCTGCCGGTCTGGCTGCCGGCCACGCCCGGGGATCGCCCCGCCGCCTGTTTGCGCTTGTGTATCTGGTGGGTGTCGTGGTCACCGCTTTTCTCTCAAACGATGCCACGGCCGTTGTGCTTACGCCCGCCGTCCTTGCCGTTGTTCGCCGAGCGCGGATCAGCCCCCGGCCCCATCTGCTGGCATGTGCATTTGTCGCCAACGCAGCGAGCTTTATCTTTCCCATTTCGAACCCAGCCAACCTCGTTGTCTTCGGCCGGCACATGCCGCCGCTTTTGATATGGCTGGAAACATTTCTTCTGCCTGCATCAGCCTCCGTCGCCATCACTTATCTCTGTCTTAGCCGGCTCGCCGGCGGCGACTTGCGGGGCAGGATCCCCGGCGAACCGCAGCCCGCGCCTCTGACGCTCGAGGGACGCTTTGCCCTGGGAGGCCTGCTGCTTGCAGCGGTCGCGCTCATTGCATCCTCAGCTCTGGGGATTCCTCTCGGAGCGCCAACGTGCGGAGCCGCCCTGCTCGCCATGTGTTTTGTTGTATGGCGTAACCGCGGCATCGTGAAAAGTGTGGCCGGCGGCGTGGCGTGGTCAGTGCTGCCGCTGGTGGCTGGCCTGTTCGTCATCGTCGAGGCGCTTCACTCCACTGGTCTCCTGCGCCTGGGGCTCGAAGGCCTGCAAGCGCTGGCGCACCAGTCGGTATGGCTGGCGCGGTTCAGCGGCGCATTCACGGTTGGCCTGCTCTCCAACGGCATGAACAACCTGCCTGTGGCCTTGATGTGTGGCGCGGCCACCCAACTGGCGCACAATAGCGGCATCGTCACGCATGCGCTCCTGATTGGTGTGGACCTGGGCCCCAATCTTTCCGTGACCGGCTCGCTGGCTACAATTCTTTGGCTTATCGCACTACGCCGGGATGGTGTCGAGATCACCGCGCGCGAGTTCTTTGGATTTGGCGTAGTCGTGATGCCTGTGGCGCTCACCGCCAGTCTGCTGTTGCTGTGGCGGTAGCCTCATGCCGTCGTGATTGCCCGAACAGCGCGAAGAATCGCCGGTCAGTCCTGCTGACGAATCGTCTCTTCCAATCCGGGTTTGTATTTGGCGCGGCGGCCGGTGCGCGGCGCGGTCTCAACCACGCGCGCGGGCTTGGGCTGGCCAACACGCTCCCGCGCATTGGCTTTGACCGCCTTGGTGGCTGAAAACCGGGGCTGCTTGCGTTTCGCCATGGCAGGGTCGAGTATGGAATAAATTGAGCCGGAGTGGAAGCCCTCTGACAAATGGGCGGCCAGCCCGGGGCCGGCGCGGGGAGAGCAGTGAGACATGGAAGAGCGGGAGTTTTTCAACGAAACCACCGAGCAGCGTATGCATACCCTGATCTGTCCCCGGTGCGGACAATCTGCGGAGTACAAGGTCACCTGGGTGGTGCGCCGCAAGCGGGCCCAGTTGCCGCGCCATGCCGATGAGCGGGACCGTGCCCGCTTTGCCAAGGCGCAGTCGTATATGGTGCGACGCGACGACAAGCTGGCCTGCGCCAATATACGTTGCCGAAAGCCGTTCGAGATTACCACGCTGCAGTCGCTGGCCTTCCTGATGGACTGAAGCAGCCGCGGCCGCGGTCCGCCTCTGTTCCCGCCGTATGTTCCATCACACAAAACATTTGCTTCGGCTCCGCCTGCACTCTGGCGCAGAAGGCGGGCTGTGTGATTCAATCGATGGCATAAGCAGATTGCCGCCTGCTGGGTTTTCCAACGGAGCCGGCAAGGAGATCCTGACAATGGCTAATTCCCTTCTTCCTCCCGAAGAGCGCAATCTTACTCCCGACCAGGTGGAGGCGCTGGACAAACGCCGCGACCTCGGTCACACCTTTCTGGTAATCGCCGGACAGTTCGCCGTCATCGCGACGGTTCTGCTGCTATGGGTGGGTCAGGACCTGAGGTATTCCCCCGGCTGGGACCACCCCATGGCCTACTATTTCTTCCTCTCGCTGATCCTGATTGTGGTGTTCGGCATTATTGGCCTCGTCCTGCGCAGGGGAATGACGCGCATCGACTGAAGCCCCTCCACAATTGATGCAATCCTGAAGACCTGCAAAGCCCATCTGCAGCAGCACCTTCTGCCGTTTTAACTTGCCGCGCACATTGCGTGAGCAGTGCATATGCCGGTATGAAGGCGGGCCTGTCCTGCAAAATTTTCCGGAACGGTATAGCCTTGGATGTACTGATGGCTGCCACCTGCCCAACCACTTCCGCGATGGTGACACCCGCCACCCGGCTGACCGACGGCCACGGCCGCGTCATTCACGATCTCCGTGTATCCATCACGGATCGCTGCAACTACAAGTGCGTCTACTGCCGCACCGGCGAGCTGGGCGCGCAGTATCCCGAGCTGGGCATCGACGAATACCTTCGCCTTATCACTCTCTTCGTCAACCTCGGCATCGAGAAGGTCCGCCTCACGGGCGGCGAGCCGCTGCTCCGCCGCGGACTTGTCGATCTGGTAAAGCAGCTCGCCCAGATGCGCTCGCTCACCGGCAATCCCCTGGAAGTGGCGCTTACCACCAACGGCCACCTGCTCGAGTCGCTTGCGCCCTCGCTCAAGGCGGCCGGGCTCAATCGCGTGACGGTGAGCATGGACGCCGTGGACGAGCCCACCTTTGAGCGCATCACACGCGTTCCCGGCAGCTACCGGCAGGTGCTTGCAGGCATCCGCGCGGCGCGCGGCGCAGGGCTCACACCGCTCAAAGTCAACTGCGTGCTGCTGCGCGGCTTCAACGACGGTGAAATCGAGGGGTTTGCCCGCTTTGCCCGCGAGGAGCATGTCGTCGTCCGCTTCATTGAATTCATGCCGCTGGAGGAGGGCCGCCTATGGACGCCGGAAATAGTCGTGCCGCTGGCAGAGATCGTCGAACGCATCAATCGTGTGCTGCCGCTTACTCCGCTGCCGCCGCGCGAGCCCAGCGAGACCGCCCGCCGCTACACCTTCTCTGACGGAATCGGCGAAATCGGCATCATCGCGCCGGTGAGCCAGGCCTTTTGTGGAGCCTGCAGCCGGGTCCGGCTCACCTCCGACGGCAAAATCCGCACCTGCCTCTTCTCGCAGGTTGAGCACGATCTTTACGGACGCATGCGCGGCGGCGCCAGCGACGCCGACCTCTCCGCCTTCATCGCCGCCACGGTACAGGGCAAGGAGGCGCGCCACCACATCGGCGAACCGGGCTTCCTCAAACCGTCGCGCTCCATGGTTCACATCGGCGGATAAGTCTCTTCCATCGTCAACACTTTCCGTATTGCACTCGCGTGTGCCGGCTCACTCACGGTGCTCCAAGGCTCGCAAGCGGAAGTTATGAAAGAATGCTCATCAACCGCCTCCCTCGGATAAACGTATGGCGACCCAGCCCGTCACCCGCATCCCGATCGATGACCTGCTGGTCTTTCACCGGCTGGCGCGCTCCCTCACCTCCAGCTTTGATCTCAACACCATCCTGCGCACCATCCTCGATCACATGGAACGGTTCATCCAGGCGGATATGTGGGCGCTGCTTATGCTTGACGAACCCAGCCGCGAACTCTACTACGCCATCGCCGCGGGCGGTGAAGAGGAGGCGTTGCGGGATCTGCGCGTAAAGGTGGGCGAGGGAGTGACGGGCTGGGTGGTGGAACACGGCGAGACCCTGATCGTTCCCGAGGCCGCCAACGACCCGCGCATCGGCAAGGCTGCCGCAGCACGCAGGCGCAAGGTGCGCTCAGTGATCGCAATGCCCCTGCTCGGCCGTACCGGGGTGCAGGGAGTCATTGAAATTCTCAACCCGCCCGCCGCGCAGCTCACTGACTACACCATCGCGTTCCTGCACATTCTTGCCGACCATGCGGCCATCGCCATCGAAAATGCGCGCGACGTGGCCCGCATTCAGCAGCTCACCATCACCGATGACACCACCGGACTTTTCAACGTCAGGCACCTCTACAAAACCCTGGGCGAGAATCTGGAAAGCTGCTCCCGCGAGCACCGACAGCTCAGTCTTGCCTTCCTCGACCTTGACCGCTTCAAGCTGGTCAATGACGAGCATGGCCATCTGATTGGGAGCGAGCTGCTTGCCAGTGTCGGGTCACGGCTGCGCCAGTTGAGCCGCGAGCGCGACCTCTGCTTTCGCTACGGCGGGGATGAGTTTGTGGTGCTGATGCCCGACACCGGCGGCGAAGAAGCCTACGCCCAGGCGACCCGCATGCACCGCTCGCTGCTTGAGTCGCGCTTCCCCATGAGAAACGGACTCAGCCTGCGCGTAAGCGCCAGCATCGGGCTGGCGAGCTGCCCGGCCGACGGCTCGAACCTGCACACCATCATCGGAGCCGCCGACGCTCGCATGTACACCGTCAAGAGTGAAGGACGGGGCCGGGTGCGCGGCGCTTGAGCGCGCCACGGCTATCCGCAGCGCCAGCTAGTCCTCATGCTCCGCGTTACCCTTCGCTCCGTGACTCTCCGCCAGCGTCTCCAGTTGCCGGCGCCAGTCCAACTGCTCCACAAAGCCGCGCGATTCCCGCCAGCCCGGTTCCACGATGACGTGCAGCTCCAGAAAGACGCGTGTCCCCAGCAGCGACTCGATCTGCCTGCGCGCGCCGGTGCCGATTGACTTCAGCATGGAACCGCCCCTGCCAATCAGGATTGCCTTCTGCCCCTCGCGCTCGCAGTAGATGGCCGCGGAGATGCGCGTCAGCGGCGGCTTTGCCTTCCTGCCCGGGCGGGCCGGGCGCGTGTCCTGCTCCGGCTCCTCGAAGCGCTCGATGACCACCGCTGATGCATAGGGCACCTCTTCGCCCGTCTCCACCAAGATGCGTTCGCGGATCAGCTCCGCCACCATGAACCGCTGCGGCTGGTCGGTGTACTGATCGCGGGGAAAGTAACGTTGACCCTGCGGCAGCGCCTTCACAATCCTGCCCAGCAGCAGGTCCAGCCCGTCGCGCTTGCGCGCGCTCACCGGAATCACCTCGGCAAAGCTGTGCCTGCTCATAATCCGCTCAATCAGCGGCAACAGCTCTTCGCGGGCCACGAGGTCGATTTTGGTCAGCACCAGGAAAACCGGACAATCCAACTCTCGAATCAGACTGAAAAGGAATTCGTCCTCGCTGGCCCAGTTGACGCCCTTGACTGAACTGGCCTCGGCCGGCTCGTCAAGCTTTACGCGGCGGCTGGCATCGACCAATACCAGCACCAGATCGCGCGTCTCCAGAGCCTCGTGCACCTCCTGCATCATGCGGCGGTCCAGGTGGGTGCCGGGCTTGTGCACGCCCGGTGTATCCACAAACACCACCTGCGCCGCCGGATGCACGCCCTTTCGGGCGGCCACCTCCACCACGCCCGCGATGCGGTTGCGCGTGGTCTGCGGCTTGGCAGTCACAATGGACACCTTCTCGCCTGTGAGAGCGTTCAGCAGCGTGCTTTTGCCGGCATTGGGCCGGCCCAGAATTGCCACAAATCCAGATTTCAAGATCGCGTCTCTTCCTGCTGAGTGTACGTCAGGAGCATCCAGCCGCGCCGCTGCTCAGCGGTCACCCGTATGCGCCGCAACCCCGGCACGGGGCGGGAATACCCGCAACCGCTGCACGCGGCGGTCAGTGGACGCCACCACCTCGATGCGCAGGCCCGCGGGCTCCAGCATCACCACCTCGCCCGCCAGCGGGATTCGCCCCTCGATCTCGCTCACGAGCCCCCCCAGCGTGGTGGCCTCATAGTCCTCGTGCAAATCCATCGAGTTGCCCACCAGGTCGTCCAGTTGATCCACCGGAAAGCCGCCCGGCACGAGCCATGATCCGCCCGCCTCGCGCTGCGGCTCCGCCAGCCGGACGTCCTCCTCGTGCTCGTCGTGAATATCGCCCACAATCTCTTCCAGCAGATCTTCGATCGTTACCAGTCCGGCCACGCCGCCATACTCGTCAATCACAATCCGCATATGCTGCTGCTCGCGCTGCATCTCGCGCAGCAGCTCATAGCCGCGTTTGGTCTCGGGCACAAACACGGCCGGGCGCTGGATGCTGCCCACCGTGCGTGTCGCGGCGTCTTCATCCGCAATCTGCAGCAGGTCGTGGGCAAATGCAATGCCCGTCACGCCGTCCAGCGAGCCTGAGTAGACCGGCACACGCGAATAGTTGTGCACGCGCAGCAACTCGAGAAAGTTCTCAATCGTCGTCGACTCGGGCACGGCAAATACCTCGGGCCGGGGCGTCATCACCTCGCGCACCAGTTTGTCGCCAAACTCCACCGCCGAGCGCACCAGATCGCGGTCGCTGTCTTCCAGGATTCCCTCTTCCTCGCCAGCCTCCAGCAAGGCTTCCACATTCCGCTCCGCTTCCTCCTCCGGGGTGGCCGGACTCTCACTGAGCGCCGCCACCGACTGGAAGAATCGAATGACCACGGTGAATGGAGACATTGTCCAGAGCAGCAGGCGGATGGGCCAGACCAACCGGGATGCCCATCTGCCCCGCGTGTAGTCGAACAGCAGCGAGGGCAGCACCTCACTGCAGATCACCACCACCAGCACCACGCCCACAACCGCCTGCGCAACTTCTCCAATGCTCGGCCGCGCCATGTGCGCGGAGCGGTCAAAGAGCACGGCGCCAAATACCAGAGCAATCACGCCCACAGCCAACTGCTTCAACACCGTGGCGCCGATGGCCGCGTGAGCGCGGCTCAGTCCCAGCCTCGGCTCAATCTCCTCCTCCCATGTGTCCAGGTTGTCCTGCACCTCGCGCGAGAGGATTTTGCCGAATTCGGCATAGATCCGGTTGATGTAGGAGGCCAGAGTCTCCACCGCGGCCATCACCACCACCAGAGCAATGGGCATCGCGGTCATCGCTTTGTGCCTCGGGTGCGGCCGGTGGCTCGCGGCGGCTTCTCAGGCTTACCCGCTGCCGCCCGCTCAATCAGCCCCGGTGGCAGGCCAAGGCGACCCCTCAACAGGCGCTCCCGGCGCGCCATCCGGCCTGAATCGGCTTCGTGGTCATAGCCTGCAAGATGCAACAGGCCATGCAGAATCAATATCTTAAGCTCGGTTGCGAGCGTGTGCTTGTGGCTGGCTGCCTGCCGCCGCGCCATCGGCACACTGATGGCCAAATCGCCTGCAACCGCCTCGGTCCCCGGTCCACTGGCCGGGAACGAGAGCACATCTGTTGCTTTGCCAACGCCCCGGAACTGCCGGTTCAACCGCCGGATGGCGGCATCGGTCGTCAGAAGGACTGCCACTTTGCCCTGCAGCCGCACGGCGACGCGAGCCCGCGCAAGGAAACGCGACAGCGAGCTGATGGACGGTAACTGATTGATCCCTATGGTTTTTTGCAGCCTGGAAGCAGCCCGCCCGGGTGCAGCTTGCGCCATTGGCGCAGGGTCCGGGTCCGGGTCTGGATCCGGGTCTGGAACAAGCAAGTCTGGGTCAAGGAGAATCATCGTGCGCCGGGACGTGCCTCCGCGGCCTCCGCCCCACGGTCTGAGTTCATTTTACGCGAATGCACGTTTGCCAGCCGGGGGCGGGATGCCCGCAGTCTGCCCGGGGCGGGCTACGACGCCATCAGCCCGGCTACGAACGCATAATCTACCTTCGCCGCCTGCATGACCGTCTGGTTGTGGAACGGCGGATCATGGTCCACGATGAAGTATTTGACCCCCGCTTTGCGGGCGGCATAATAGGCCGCCTTCAGGGGCGCCACGCCCGTGCCGAGATCCACAATATGCTGGTTGGCCGCGCCGCCCTGCTGGTTGATGGGCGGTGTGATCGTGCTGAAATCCTTGAAGTGCAGAAGACTCACTCGGCCGGCATGCGCGTTGATGATCGCCACCGGGTCTGCTCCGCCGGCCGCCATCCAGCCTGCATCCACCTCCAGTTTCACCAGGGAGGGGTCGGTCTCCTTGAGCAAAATGTCATAGCCGGTCATGCCGCCCTCAACCGGGCGGAACTCGATGTTGTGGTTGTGATAGGCGTACTGGAGCCCGCGCTTGCGCGCGCTCTCGCCAATGTGATTGGCAAGCTGCGCCATGCGCTTGAAGTCGTCGGCGGTGAGATGGTTCATCTCCTGCATCAACGCGCCAAAGTTACCATTCTTCGGCGGCGAGGGCGGCAGCATAGAGCTGACCGCGTAGTGCACACCCAGCGCGCTCGCATCGTCCAGCACCTTCTCCGTATCCTCAAACCCAAAACCAAAATGGCCTGACGGGCACCCAAGACCCGCAGCGGCCACCATCTTCTTGAATTGAGGAATGGAGTGAATGGCCATGGCGAAGGCCTCGACGTAGCCGTAACCGATGGCCGCAAGACCTGCCAGCGTGCCCGCAGGATCTTTCTGCATGGCCGCGGCCACCATGAAAAGCTGCACCCCGGGTCTAGCCTCGTAGTTTGCACCCCAAAGTTGTTCAAGACCCACGGTCTGTGCGGCGGCAACGAGGGCGGCGGAGCGGATCAGCAGGCTGCGGCGGGAAATTGAAGAAGGCATGTCGGGCTCCTTGATGCACGGTGAGTATACAAAGCGGACCGGGCCACAGGGAATCATAATGCCGACGGAATTCCAGGCCTGCCGGTCCGCGGCGGCGATTTCCTTCTGCTAAGCGAGGCCTACTGCGGCTTTGCCGGCTGCGTTGCCTGCGCCGGTTCCTCCACCGGGATGGGGCTGTCACCCAGTGAGAGCGGCAACTCCTGCTGCTGTGGGCGCGCGCTCTCGTAGGCCCGCACGATGCGCTGCACCAGCGGGTGCCGCACCACATCGGCCTCCTCAAAGTGGCAGAAGTGGATGCCTTCAACGCCGTCGAGGACATTGATCGCATCCAGCAACCCCGATTTGCGCGGATTGGGCAGGTCAATCTGGGTGATGTCGCCCGTAATGACCGCCTTGGAGCTGTACCCCATGCGCGTCAGGAACATCTTCATCTGCTCGACGGTGGTGTTCTGCGCCTCATCCATGATGATGAACGCCTCGTTGAGCGTGCGGCCACGCATAAAGGCCAGTGGGGCAATCTCGATCACATTGCGCTCCAGCATCTTGTCCACCCGCTCAGGCTCCAGCAGATCGTAAAGCGCGTCATAGAGCGGACGCAGATACGGATCCACTTTCTCCTGCAGGCTGCCGGGCAGAAAGCCGAGGCGCTCGCCCGCCTCGACAGCCGGCCTGACCAGAACAATGCGGCTCACCTTTTTGGCATTCATCGCAGCCACGGCCATGGCCACCGCCAGATAGGTCTTCCCCGTGCCCGCCGGGCCCACCCCAAACACCATGTCATTCTGCTCAATGGCCTCAACATACCGGCGCTGATTGACGGAGCGCGGTTGCACCGTCCGCTTCACGCCGGCCGAGCGCTGCCTGCCCGCGTCAGCCAGTGAGCGCAGGGTGACTGCCGCGTCGGCCACCACCAGCCGCAACATACCATTCAGTTCTCCATTGTGCGGATGAATCCCCTGCCTGCGCAGCGCCTCGAAGTCCTGAAAGATGCGCTGCACCCGGCTCACCGCATCCTCGGGTCCCTCCACGTGTACGGCGTCCGACCGCAGGTCGATGCGAACACCGAGTGAATCTTCCATCAGCCTGACATTCTCATCGCGGGTCCCGAACAGGGGCTCAAGGTTGGGTGTGATTTCGAGAGCAGCTTTCAGACAGCCTCCATGACGGCCTGCGGGGCAGGCGGCGGTTGAAAAGCAAGTGTGATGAAGTGACGAGCAGAAGGATTTGTGGCGGTGGCCGCGGTGCGCAGGCCACGGAAGCACACGGAGCCGTGGGGGTTCTTGAGAGGCTGCGGATTGGTGTGAGCAACCAAGTCCCGTATCTGAGCAGAGAGTAGCTCCGATGCTCCGAGGAGTCAATCCGCCGGACGGTGAAATCGCCGCCAGGCCGTGCCTTCGCGGACACCTGCACCAGCATGCGGGCCGCGATATCTCCTCTGTCCGCGTGATTTTGCGCTTCTCCGGGCGCGAGTGGCCGGCTGGCGGCGGCCTGGCTCGCGCGCTCTTGCGCCTCGCTGCCCGGCACCTTCGGTTTCAACTGTGCGGCAGGCTCATTGACCCTCCATGGGCTTTCCCGTAAACTAGGTAATTGCGAGGGATGCGGCCTGGGTTGCATTCTCACACGCATCATTTTCCCTGACAACCAGGGCCTGAGATCAAGGAAGAGTAATGGCAAACCATGTTTCCGCGCTCAAGCGCACGCGCCAGACCGAAAGCCGCACTGCGGTGAACCGCGCCAACCGTACCCGCATGCGTACCAGCCTGCGCGCCATGCGTGAGGCCATCGCCGGCGGCGACGTCAAGGCAGCCCAGGCGCAGTATCGCGCCACGGCTTCGATTCTCGATAAGAGCGTCCAGAAGGGCGTTCTGCACGGAAATACCGCCTCCCGCTACAAGAGCAGGCTCAACGCCCGGCTCAAGACCCTGGCCACCGCCAAGGCATAAGCAGACAGCGAATCGCACGAATCAGATGGAGCGGCCGGGGCAACCCGGCCTCATCTCGTTGTGCTGTCATCTGCGTCTCGCCTAGTCCAGCCGTTCAAAAATCCCCGCCGCGCCCATTCCGCCGCCGACACACATCGTCACCATGCCGTAGCGGACTTCGCGCCGCCGCATCTCGCTGAGAAGCGTAGCCGTCAACTTGGCCCCCGTGCATCCCAGCGGATGCCCCAGGGCAATCGCTCCGCCGTTCACATTTACCCGCGCAGGATCCATTCCCAGTTCGCGAATGACCACCAGCGACTGAGCGGCAAAGGCTTCATTTAGCTCTATCAGGCCTATCTCATTCAGCGTCAGCCCGGCTCTCTTCAGCGCCCTGGGCACGGCAAAGATTGGCCCCACCCCCATCTCTTCCGGCAGGCATCCTGCGGCCGCATAGGCCACCAATCGCGCCAGCGGCCTGATGCCCAGTTCCCGGGCGCGCGCGGCGTCCATCATCACCGTGGCCGCGGCTCCGTCCGACGTCTGCGAAGAGTTCCCCGCCGTCACGGTGCCGCTGGCATGAAATGCCGCCTTCAGCGCGGCCAGCGCTTCTGCCGACGTGTCCGCCCTTGGCCCCTCATCGGCGCTGAAAAGATGCTCAGTCACCTCGGTCGCTCCGGCCTTGACGCCGGGGACGGCAACGGTTACAGACACGGGGGCCAACTCATCATCAAATCGGCCCGCGGCTTGTGCGGCCAGAGCCTTTCTGTGGCTTTCCAGCGCAAAGGCATCCTGGTCCCGGCGCGAAACACCGTAGTGCCGCGCCACACGTTCGGCGGTCAGACCCATCGTCAGGAGCGAGGCCGGATAATTTTCGGCCAGCCAGGGATTCGGGCTGGGCTTGAGGCCACCCATCGGTATCAGGCTCATCGACTCCGCACCGCCGGCCACCACCACTGTGCAGCCGCCGCTGCGGATGCGCATGTCGGCCTGCGCAATTGCCTCCAGCCCTGACGCGCACAGCCGGTTCACCGTCACGCCGGGCACCTGCACGGGCAACTGCGCGCGCAGGGCGGCAAAGCGCGCAATGTTCCATCCCGCCTCGCCCTCGGGCTGCGCGCACCCGAGGATTACGTCGTCAATCTCGCTCCGGTCCAGCGCCGGTGCCCGGTTCAAGGCTGCCGACAAGGCGATGGCCGCCAGGTCGTCCGGCCGTGTGGTTGACAAGGCGCCGCGTGGCGCGCGCCCCACCGGCGTCCGTACAGCGCTCACCAGAACCGCTTCACCCATCAGATTTTCTCCTCAAGTCTCGGTTTCCGCCCGCTCGCGGCCCCGATTCTTACTCCGGTGTCTCCAGCAAGACCCAGGCATAGTGCGTGTAGTAGTGGAATACCGTGTGCCGGTCGATGACTGAATCCGCCAGCGCGTCGTGGTCGTTGGGCGGCGATCGGTCCTCCATCCCGGCCTGCGCATCATGCACCCGCTCGGGCGACGCGGGATCGATGCCCCAGTTGAATCCCAGCACGCCGCTGCCTCCGCGCGTCTGCAGCCGCTCGGTCTCCTGAGCTGAAGCAAGTTGCATCGGCTTGTCCAGCGCCCGGCCAAAAAAGACAAGCAGCGAAACCATGCCATGCGCCGCGCACAACGCCGCCCAGTCCGATGTGCCCACCGCCTCCAGGCTGGCATGGATCACATTTTCGGGCCTGTGTGCCTGGTACGTTTGCGGAATCATGCATCCGCGCAGGTTCAGCTCCTGCCGGACCTGCTCCGGCAACTCAGGAAACGAGCTCACCGGCAGGCGGTGAATCACGTAGGGTGTTGAGACGCCGCCCACGGTGATATGCCCCGACTCGGTCAGTTGCCCGATGTTTCCAGCCGCCCGTTGCGCGCTCTGCGCCAGCGACGGCGCTGCTTCCACCACCATCGCCAACACCAGCAGCATGTATCTTGCCGACCTCATTGCATCTCTAATTTCGCAGCGGCTTGCCGGTCTTCAGTGTAAACGCGATGCGCTCCTGCGTCTTGCGCTCGCCGCACAGGGAGAGAAACGCCTCCCGCTCCAGGTCGAGCAGATACTGTTCACTCACCGGCGTTCCCGGCGTCACCCGGCCGCCGCACAAGATGTACGCCGCCCATCGCGCCGCCTTCATATCGTGCTCGGAGGCATACCCCGCCTCGCCCATCATGTAGATGCCGCTCTCCAGCAGGGCCAGCGCCGCTGTTCCCGGCGCGGCAATCCGCGTTCTTGCCGGCGGCGCCGCGTATCCCGCCTCGGCCAGCCCGGCGGCCCGAGCCTTGGCATCCAGCAGCAGCCGCTCGCGGTTCAGCGTTACCTTGTCCGCCGTCGAAATCAGCCCCATGGCCTGCGCCTCCGCCGCCGAAGATGAGACCCTGGCCATCGCGATTAATTCGAGCGCATGCTTCAGCGCCGCCAGCATCTCCGCGGACTGCGCAAACTGCGACAGCGGAGCCCTGGGGTCAGGAGGCGTCAGGGCTGCCGCCGCGTCTACCGCGCGCAGCAGCATCTCCTTTGTTCCGCCTCCGCCCGGAATCAGGCCGACCCCGGCCTCCACAAGCCCGATGTATGTTTCCGCATGTGGCTGACGGCGCGCCGCATGCAGACAGATCTCCGCGCCGCCGCCCAGCGTCATGCCAAACGGCGCGGCCACCACCGGGCGCGGGCACAATTTGATGGCCGTGGTCATCTGTTGAAAGCCCCGGATTGCGGCTTCAACCTCGTCCCACTCGCCTTCCTGCGCCACCAGCAGCAGTTGCATCAGATTCGCGCCCACGCTAAAGTGCTCGCGGTCACCTGAGATTACAAAACCCGCGAAGTCCCGCACGGCGTCGGACTGCGGATGCAGCACCGAGGAAACGACCGACACCACGTCATCACCAATGGCGTTCTTCAGCGAGTGCAGTTCGACGCACGCGATTCCGTCGCCCAGGTCCACCAGCGATGCCCCTGAATTGCCGCGTACCACCCCGTGCGAGCTGCGGAAGTCCGCCACGCGCGCATGACCCGGCTGCACATCAATTGGCTCCCACCTGGTCGTTGCCGGGTTGTAGCATTGCCGCGCCTCAGTCGAATACCAGGAGTTGTTCCCCGACTGCAGAATGTCCCACGCCGCCGCGCACACCGGCAACCCCAGAGCCTTCATGCGCTCCACGGTCGCGGGCAATCCCGCCGCATCCCACATCTCCAGCGGGCCAAGTTCCCAGTTGAATCCGGCGCGCATGGCCGCATCAATTGACGGCGCGTCTGGCGCTGCCTCCCCGACGCGTTCCGCGGCAAAGTTCCACAGCGTCGCAAGCAGCGGCCACAAAAATGCAGCCGCCTTATCCTTCGCGGGGTCGTTTGCCAGCAGCAGGCGCAGCCGCTCCGCCACCGTACCGGCATTCTTCGCCATCTCCAACCCGGGTAACGCTGCCTTCACTGCGGGACGGTATTCCATGGTCTTCAGATCCAGCGCCAGCCGCTCGTCGTTCCCGTCCGCGCCGCGAATCTTCCTGTAAAATCCCTGGCCGGCCTTGTCGCCAATCCAGCCGCGTTTGACGATCTGTTCAAGAACAGCAGAAAAACCGCCCGGGGCCACGCCCGGGGGGAAATTTGCCGCCACATGCGCGAGGATGTCGATGCCCACCATGTCGGCCAGCCGGAAGGTGCCGGTGCGCGGCCAGCCGATCGCCTGCCCGGTCAGCGCGTCCACCTCCTCAACCGTCAATCCCTGCTTCAGCATCAGCTCAGCCGCCGCAAACATCACGGCCACGCCGACACGGTTGGCAATGAAGTTCGGCGTGTCATTGGCAAACACCACCTGCTTGCCCAGCCGCCGGTCAGCGAATGCGGCAAATGCCGCCACCACGGCGGGATCGCTCTCCGCGGTCGCAATCACCTCCAGCAAGCGCATGTAACGCGGAGGATTGAAGAAGTGCGCGCCAAAGAACCGTTCCCGTCCGGCGCCCAGCGCGGCGGCGATTTTTCCCACCGGCAGTCCCGACGTATTGGTGGTC
>DASSHM010000124.1:0-9159 GCA_035692885.1 Occallatibacter sp. | reverse complement strand
CTACCAGGTGCTGCGCGGCTTTGCGCCGGAGCAGGTGTTTGCGCAGACGTTGCTTGGATTTGAGACCGTCGAGGCCAGCATGGCCGCGCACGAGCACACATGGGTGGGCATCAATTTTGTGATGCCCGAGGACGGCTTCGTCTCCATGCGCGACTATTCGCTGCAGATGCGGATGGTGGGTTATCTGCATTCCATCTATCCGCGGGTGCATATCACGTTGCACACAGGCGAGCTGGCGCCGGGAATGGTGCCGCCGGAGGGACTTCGTTTTCACATTCGCCAGGCTGTGGAGGTGGCGCATGCTGAACGCATCGGGCACGGCGTTGACGTGATGTACGAGGACGACGCGGATGGGCTGCTGAAGGAGATGGCCGCGAAGCATGTGATGGTGGAGATCAATCTCAGCTCGAATGACGGCATCCTGGGCGTAAAGGGCGACGAGCATCCGTTTCCAATCTATCGCGCGCGGCATGTGCCTGTGGCGCTGTCAACAGATGACGAGGGCGTAAGCCGAATCGACCTGACCCACGAATACGTGCGCGCGGCGCGGGACTACCACCTGACCTATGCCGGCCTGAAGGAGCTTGCCCGCACCGGTATGGAGCACAGCTTTCTCTCCGGCGATAGCCTGTGGGCCGCGCGGGACGCATTTACCGTGCCGGCGGCAGCGTGCCGTGGCCAGATGCCAGGCGTGGACCATCCTTCGGCCCGGTGCCAGGCATTTCTGAGCGGGAACGAAAAGGCCGCGGCGCAGTGGGAGCTGGAGCGGCGCTTCAGGGAGTTTGAGGCGAAGTTCTAAGCAGCCGGGGATGGCGCTCGGATTCGCCATCCCCGCCGTGTTGCGCTGCACGCCCGTCATACCGCCGGCTGATCTTCCATACGGTTGCGAATGAGCTGGAAGATATCCCACAACAACTGCAGGACAACGATAACGACGATCACCTGCGTGGCCAGATGAATGCCGCGGTTTGTAGAGTCGAGCGTTGCGCCATATTGGACGGCGTCGCGTGCCGGGTTCCGCAGCAGCACCAGCACCTGATTGGGCGCGTTCAGCAGCACGCCGAGGGGGATGAGGCTGAGAGCCTTCATGACAATGTGCTGCACCGGATGGTGCTCCTGCCAGGTTCCGCGGTAGAGGTTGACGATACGCAACAAGAGTTGAAGCGACGCAAGGCCCACCAGGCACCAATAGAAGAGAATCCACTGATGCGCGAGAGTGAAAGGGGAAGCGTGGAAGTATGCCACGCCGGGGCCAAAGAGCAGAATGGGAAGCGCGGGGATCAGCAGGAGCCAGCCCAGGGCCAGGGCATTGAAGATGACCTCGGCGACGGCGATTGCACGGCTGCGCGGCTTGTCGTGTTGTGATTTGCTTTTTTCAAGCGGAGGCAGCGAGGAGGGCGACCACTGCTGGCTGATCCCCGCGATGGGCGGCAGCTTTTGAGGGAAGCGGGTCGCAACAAACTCAAGGACAACGAAGACCAGCGTGATCCACGCAGCCAGGTTGAAGAAGACCGCGGGCACGCGCAGGAATGCATTGGCGATGTCGTTGGCGGTGTGCGGCTGCAGCGTGAGGGTGACGACACAGACGACGGTGTAGATGATCGCGGCCCAGAAGGCGGCAATTTTCAGCACGTACCAGTACACCGGAAAGATGCATGGCCCGATGAGGTACTGCTGAGGCAGGTAGCGCCCGGCCACCGCCACGGGCGAACCAAGCTGGCGGAGCCAATCCTCGGCCTCTCCCTGGGTGAGCGGACGGCCGAGCGAGGCTTCCTTGTCCTCAAGCTGGGCCTCGTAGTTGGCGCGCAGTTCGGCCAGGATGTCGTCCTGGCGCTTGCGCGGCAGATGCTTCTTGATGGCCTGCAGATAACGGTCGAGGAGTTCCATGGCGTCTTCTTTCTTGCGGATCACTCGGGCTGGCCGAGGATGCGGTTGATGGATGCGTTGATGGCCTGCCACTCCTGGAGGAGCTGGCCGAGAATGAGGCCGCCATCGTCAGAGAGGCGATAGAAGCGCTTGTTGCGTTTGTCTTCTTCACGCCACTGGCTCACGAGCAGGCCCTGCGCCTCAAGCCGGCGCAGAAGCGGATACAGCGTGCTTTCGTCGATGGCGAGGCCGCTTTCCGCCAGACTCTTGCGCAGTGTGTAGCCGTAATGCTCCTGGCGAAGCTGGGTGAGCACGGCGAGAGTCAGGCAGCCACGCCGAAGCTCGAGGCGAAGATTTTCAAAGAGGCTTTCAGCGAGCGTCATACTGTTCCTCACATCCTGTACGAAACATACTGTATGACGCATAGTGTATGATGTCAAGTAAAAATTGAAATTTTTTGAGAGGAGAGGTGGCCTACACTCTAAAGCATGGATAATGAGCGGATTCGAGCAATCTGCCTGGGGATGCCGTATGTGAAGGAGACGCTGAGCTGGGGGCATCACCTTGTGTATTGGGTGGGCGACCGCGAGATGGGCGGCAAGATGTTTGCCATGACGGATCTGGATGGAACCGGAACCGGGGTGCTCTGGTTTCATTGCGGCGCGGAGCGCTATCACGAGTTGCAGGAGCGGGAAGGCATCACGGGTTCACCTTACCTGGCGCGGGCGCACTGGGTGACGATTGAGCGATGGGATGCGCTGCGGCCGCGCGAGGTCGAGGACGAGCTGCGGCGGGCGCATGATCTGATCCTTGCAAAACTGCCCCGGCGGACCCAATTGATGCTGGAGCTGCCTGAAAAGGAACGGGCGAAGGCCATCCGGGAATGGAAGAAAAAGCGGGCTGCGGGACGCGCCGGACGCCCCGGCAGGAAGCGGTGATGGGGGCCCGGCGGGCGGGTCACGCCGGCAGGGCGGAACCGGGCGGGCGGATTCAGCGTATCGGAATATCGGGGGGCCGACGGCACCCTGCGACGCGAAGAGGCGCATGAGCCATGTTGAAATTTCTGCTGTGGTGCATTCTGCTGGTGCTGTGCTGGCCGCTTGCGCTGCTGGCGCTGGTGCTGTATCCGCTGGTGTGGCTGCTGCTGCTGCCGTTCCGTCTGGTGGGCATCGCCGTGGGCGGCCTGCTTGAAGTGGTGGGCGCGCTGATTACGCTGCCCGCGCGCGTGCTGAAGGCCATCTGAAGGCGGCGCGGAAGCCATTCGTGGAGAAATCGCAACTCAAGGTTTGCAGCGTGGCCGTGGCAACCCGAACCCCAGAGTAGTGCTAGTTGTAGCCATAGGCGCCGGGACGCCGTTGATGGGACTGGACAGGGGGGGAAAATCTGGAAGCGTTTTGGGGGCGGGTGCGTCTGATAGACACCACTCCTTTTTGGTGATTCCTGGTGCGCAAGGACGCATATGGCAGAGAGCAACGAGCAGGTGGCGCGGGCGATTGATTTTCCGCCGGCAGCCGCGAGCGACACGTTGGATTTACCCCTGAAACTGATGATTCTGGCCGGTCTGGCGGTGCTGATTGTGTTCAGCGTTCACGAGGACGTGTTTTCGCCGGTGGTGAAGATGGCCGAGGCGCACGGGCTGGAGACGACAGTGTACCGGCCGGGCATCCTGTGGTTTGTCATGGGCTTTGTGCTGGTGGTGTTCCGCACGTTCCTGTGGTTCACTTACCGGCCCTTCCGTGCGGCCCGGCGGGATGAGGCGCCGCGGATGACGGTGGTGATTCCGGCGTATAACGAGGGGCCGATGGTGGCCAAGTCAATTGACTCAGTGGCGACGGCGGACTATGACCCGGAGCGGCTGGAGATCATCGTGGTGGATGACGGGAGCACGGACGACACGTGGGAGCACATCCAACTGGCGGTGGCGCGGCATGGGGCGCGGGTGAAGGCGCTGCGGCTGAACAAGAACAGCGGCAAGCGCGAGGCGCTGGCGGCGGGGTTCCGGCTGGGCACGGGCGACGTATATGTGACGGTCGACTCGGACAGCGTGGTGGATCCGGAGGCGCTGCTGGCGCTGGCGGGGCCGTTCCGCGAGGCGCATGTGGGCGTGGTGGCGGGCAAGGTGCAGGTGTATAACCGCCACGAGGGGCTGATTCCGCGGATGCTGCATGTGCGGTTTACGCTGTCGTTCGATTTTCTGCGGGCCTATCAGTCGACATTTGGCACGGTGTATTGCAGCCCCGGGGCACTGTCGGCCTACCGGGCGAGCGCGGTGAGGGCGGTTCTTGACGGATGGGTGAAGCAGCGCTTTCTGGGGGCCGAGGTGATGACCGGGGAGGACCGGGCGCTGACCAACGACATCATGCGGCTGGGATATGACAGCGTGTATCAGCGGGACGCGCGGGTCTATACGCTGGTGCCGGCCACGTACAAGAAGCTGTGCCGGATGTTTCTGCGCTGGGACCGGAGCTACATCCGCGAAGAGATACGCTTCGCGGCAATCGTGTGGAAGCGGCCTCCGCTGGCGCGAGGGATTGCGCTGTTTGACCAGGCGGTGACGAACCTGCGCTTTCCGGTGATGAGCGCGACAGGGGTGCTGCTGGCGGCGGCGATGTTCTATGACCCGATGGTGCTGGTGCGGGTGCTGGTGTCGCTGGGGCTGATCTCGTTCATCTACTCGCTCTACTACCTGAGGAGCGAACGGTCGTTCAACATTCTCTATGGCGTGGTGTTCGAGTACTTCACGTTCTTCGGGATGTTCTGGATTTTTCCGTGGGCGCTGCTGACGGTGCGGTCAAAGGGCTGGCTGACGCGGTAAGGCGCGGGGGACGGCGCACGCTCCGGGCGGGGGCGAGTCAGAGCCGGGCAACAACCTGCCGCGCGAGCGGCTTCTCCAGGGCTTCCTTTTTGTCGAGAGAAGTGTTTGCGGCGTAGACGGCCACCTTGAACGCGATATTCCCCTTTTTGACAATGAGGCCGGCGTTCGCGCCGACAGTGAGATAGTAGGCATCATCGCCAATACCGCTGACCGGGGTGATGACGATGGCCGGCACGATGGGTATTTTGCTCTGCTCGAAGCTGGACACGCTGGTGAGCATGAGGGTGACGAATTCGTGGCCGCCGGGCACCGTCCAAGTGCAGGTGGTCTTGAACGTTGGCGAGATGTAGGTTCCGGGACCTACAGTAGCACCGAGGACGGCGCTCATCTGGGCAGGGGTGAGCAGCGCACAGGCGTCGACTGCGGGTGTTGCTGAGGCATTCGGAACTGCGACAGCCACCATGGTAATGATGGCGAGTGATGCGGTAAGGCGGGCTAACGAGGGCATCTTGAGGACCTCCCCGGAGATGGTGTGCGGCCATTCTACGCCCAAATTGTGAAAGGCCGTTGAGAACAAACAGCCGGGACGGATGGTGGATTGGCAATCCGGCTGAATAGGCGCGATGAAATCCCGGCGGACCGGTACCGCGGAGGCCGGAAATTTGTAAGAATAGAGATATTATGAGCGTTTCAGCACCGAGCAAGGTATTTGCCGACCGGATAGGACGGATTGAGGTTTCCGCGACCATGGCTGTGGCAGCGGAGGCCGCGAAGCTGCGCGCGCAGGGCGCCAAACTGGTGGATTTTGGGGCAGGCGAGCCTCACTTTCCGACTCCGCGGCACATCAAGGACGCAGCGATCGAAGCCATCGAGGCGAACTTTACGCGCTACACCGTGGTGCCGGGAATTCCCGACGTGCGCAAGGCAATTGTGGAGCGGCACGCAGCGGACTTCGGCTCGGACTACGCAATCGACGAGGCGGTGTTTACCACCGGCGGCAAGCTGGCGCTGTTTAACACCATCCAGGTGCTGGTGGACCACGGAGACGAGGTGATCCTTCCCGTCCCCTACTGGGTGAGCTTTAAGGACATCATCCAGTACGCAGGCGGCAAGGTGGTGTACCTGGAGACGGATGAGGCTGAGAACTTCCGCATCACGGCGGACGCGATTGAGAAGGCGATTACCCCACGGACCAAGGCTATCATTCTGAACTCGCCGTCGAACCCCGCGGGCGCGGTGGTAAGCGAGGACGACCTGGAACGGGTTGTGCGGCTGGCGCACGAACGTGGCATTTATGTGCTGCTGGATGAATGCTACGTGTATTTGAATTACGCGGGCCGGCCGGTGTCTGGCGGGTCATACACGTGGGCCAAGGAGCACATTGTGATTCTGGGCTCGCTGTCGAAGACGTATTCGATGACAGGGTGGCGGGCCGGATATGCGCTGGCGGCCAGGCCGGTGGCGGCGAATCTGAGCAAACTGCAGTCGCAGTCAACGTCGAATGCAACGAGTTTTGTGCAGAAGGCCGCCATCGCGGCCCTGTCGGGCTCGCAGGAGTGCGTGGCGCAGTTTCGGGAGGAGTTTATTGACCTGCGCGACCATATGCTGGCGAGGCTGGCTGAGGTTCCGGGGGTGACGTGCACCAAGCCGGAGGGCGCCTTTTATGTCTATCCGAACATTGGGGCGTTCCTGGGGCGGGGGGGCATCAAGACGGCGACTGAACTGGCAACCCGCCTGCTTCACGAGGCGCATGTGGTGACGGTGCCGGGCGAGGCATTCGGGACCGGCCATCACATCCGTATTTCGTATCCCGTGACCAAGCAAAACATCGACGAGGGAACGCGCCGGATGGCGGAGTTCCTGGGCGGGCTGGCATAACTCGAGTTACAACCGGAAAGATAGGAAGGCCGCTGAGAGCAAGGGTGCAGCGGCCTGATTTACGCATGCGGGAGAGTGCATCCCGGCTGGCGGTAAGAATTGTGTCCGCGGGCTGTGCAAAGCAGCCTCGGGTCAGATAGGATGGGTTTTCCATGCCCCGTACGATTGATTTTCGCCCCGTGATTCTGGCCGGCGGAAGCGGAACGCGCTTCTGGCCCCGGTCGCGCCGCGCGCATGCCAAGCAGGTGCTGGCCTTGGACGGCGAGCGCTCATTGATTCAGCAGACAGTGGAACGGCTGAAGCCGGTGGCATCCCTGGAGAAGACCTGGGTGATCACGAATAAGCTGCTGGCGGCTGAGATTGCCGACCAGCTTGATGGCGTGCCTGCGGCGCACATTATTGAGGAGCCGGAGGCGCGGAATACGGCGCCGGCGTGCGGGCTGGCTGCGTTTCTGATCGAGCGCGAGAATCCCGACGCCGTGCTGGGGGTATTTCCTTCAGATCACGTGATTACCGACGAGCCGCGGTTTTTGAAGGCATTGCACCGGGGCATTGCCATGGCGGCGAAGGGAGACAACATCGTCGTGCTGGGCATTGAGCCGACGCGCCCGGAGACGGGTTACGGCTACATCGAGACCGGTGACCTGGCCGAGGACGATTCAGGCCTGCATGTGCGGCGGTTTATTGAAAAGCCGAACCAGATGCGGGCCGAGGAGTTTGTGACCGCGGGCAACTACTACTGGAACTCGGGCATGTTTCTGTGGTCGGCGCGGACACTGGCGAACGCGGTGCGCGAGCACCTTCCTGAGACGGCGCCGGTGCTGGAGACGATTGCCGCGGCGTATGGCACGCCGAAGTTTGAAGAGGTATTTCGCGAGCTGTATGCAAAGTGCGAGAACATCTCGGTGGACTACGCGGTGCTGGAACCGCGGTCGGCGAAGGGCGAGCACCTGTCGAACCTGTATTGCCTGCCGGCGGAGTTCAGCTGGAACGACCTGGGGTCATGGGCGTCGCTGTACGAGTACCAGCTGGAGAGCCGGCTGCGCGGGGATGGCGACAGCAACGTGGCCGAGACCGAGGGGCACCTGGCGGTGGAGGCAAGCAACAACTACGTCTACAGCCCACGCAAGTTTGTGGCGCTGGTGGGCGTGGAGAATCTGGTGATTGTTGACACCGAGGACGCGCTGCTGATTGCGCGGCGCGACCACTCGCAGGATGTGGGCAAGATTGTGAAGGAGCTGGGGCTGGCCGGCCGCAGCGACCTGATCTAGGACGCCCGGACGACAAGCAAAGACCCGAAACCAGTGGGATATGCACGCCGCGACGCGGAGCGATGCCGTGCGCAGGTAAAGTTTGATTCCATGGGTTCGAGGAGAGCGAACGATGTCTCACCCGCAGATCAAGTTTGGCACCGACGGATGGCGCGCGGTGATTGCCGACGACTTCACGTTTGCCAATGTGCGCATAGCCGCGGATGCAATCGCCGCGTATGTGCAGGCAAAGGAAGACCCGGCGAAGGGGCTGTGCATCGGCTATGACACGCGCTTCGGGTCAAAGGCCTTTGCGCGGACATGCGCCGAGGCGGTTGCGGCGGCGGGAATCCCCGTGCTGCTGGCCAATGACATCACCCCAACGCCGGCGCTGAGTTACGGCGTCCGCGGCCTGGGTGCGGCGGGCGGCATCATGATTACCTCATCGCACAACCCCGCGCAGTGGAATGGCGTGAAGTACAAGGCATGGTACGGCGGGTCGGGCAAGCCTTCAATCATGGCGGAGATTGAGTCGCGCCTGGGCGTACCGGCGAAGAGAGCCGCGCAGGCGGCGGAGATTCGCGAGTATGACTTTCTACCCGCATACCTGAAGGCGATTGAAGGCTTTGCTGATCTTGACCTGATTGCGAAGTCGGGAAAGAAGTTCTGCGTGGACTCGATGTATGGCGCGGGGCGGACGATCCTGTCGGACATCTTTGCCCGCATCGGCGTGGAGCACGTGCAGATCCGGGGTCATGTGGACCCGCTGTTCCCGGGCATCAATCCCGAGCCGATTGAGCCGCACATCCGCGCGCTGGGCGAGGCGGTGGTGGCGAACAAGTGCGATGCGGGGCTGTGCACCGACGGCGACGCGGACCGCATTGGCGCAACAGACGAGCATGGAAACTTTGTGGACCCGCACAAGATCTTCAGCGTGCTGCTGAGCTGGGTACTCATGCGCAAGGGCTGGCCCGGCGCGGTGACGCGTGCGGTGAACACGACCGGCATGCTCGACCGCATCTGCCAAAAAAACGGGCGGGAACTGATCGAGCATGGCATCGGCTTCAAGTATGTGTGCGACTACATGCTGGAGCGCGAGATTGTGATGGGGGGCGAGGAGTCGGGCGGCATCGGGTTCCAGCGGCACCTGCCGGAGCGCGACGGCCTGCTGAACGCGCTGCTGCTGGCCAACGTGATGGCCGAGGAAGGCAAGACGCTGGGCGAGCTGGTGGCCGGTCTGCAGGCCGAGTACGGCGAGCACCAGTACGGACGCATCGACCTGCACATTGCCGACGAGCTGAAGAACGCGGCCATCAAGCGGGCGCTGGACTTGAAGCCGGGCGATGTGGC
>DASSHM010000123.1:0-12683 GCA_035692885.1 Occallatibacter sp. | reverse complement strand
GCGCGAGCTGACCGGGAGTTTGCGCTCCAGAAGTCCGCCTGAAGATGCGTGAAGCCGCATCGGCTTCGCAACGTTCCCTCCCCCAAACCCCCGCGAGCCCACTTGCTCCGCACCGCGCCATCATCACTGCTGCAGCAGCATCCGCGGCGATGATGGCGCCCCGCCTTCAAGTCCTTCTCTTCTTCACTCAAGCAGATTTCCTGGAATCTCTCTGCGGCCGGCGCCGAAAGCTTTGACACGCGCGTCCGATCATTTTGACTGCGACCTACTGACGCGCATCGGCACGGCTGAAATAGGGCATTTACCGTTCATCAAATGGCAGAAGAAATGCTTCATGTCAGGTCAGCGGATAAAAATGACCCCAAGTGGTAATTGCAATTGATCATGGTCAATCAACCGCCACACTTCTGAGCGCATCCGTTGATGCGGTCAGTCTCACCGGCGCTAAACGAGGTGCATCGTGCAGCCTGCGTAGACCGCGCCTGAAATCACCGGAGACTCAGTGCTCCGTCAAGGAGGATGTAATGAAAGTACGTTCAATTTGGAATGCCTGGATGCTCGTCGCGGCTCTCGCCATCCTGATCCCGGCCACTGCCCTGCGGGCAGCGCCACCCCCCGACAACGCAGAGGTCAACAAGCTGCTTGACCAGGCAAGAGAGCACGCGATGCTTGCAGATGACGATGCAGCGGAGTTGGAGTCATACACAAGGTCGAAGCTCTCCTGGCAGTCACATGCCCTGCGGCTCACTACCATGAAGGAGCACGTGAACAACCTTGGCGTGGACGTCAGTGAGCTGAACCGGCTACGCGATCAGGGCTCGCCCTTGCAGCAGGTCGCCATTGATCGCATCAACCCTCTGCTCCGGGAGATTGCTGATCATCTCACCACCACTATCGAGCACCTGAATGACAACCAGGGCAGGATTCACATGCAGGCCTATCGCGACTACGTAAAGGCCAACAGTGACCTGATCAACCGGGCGCACAACATGATCGCCGACTTCGTTGACTATGGTCAGGCAAAGGCAACAGCCGAGGCGATTCAGCTGCACCAGGAACTGCCTTCAGATAGTACAGGCGAATAAGGTCACCTCGACCATCCAGTCCGGCCTGCATTCCAGGCCGGGCTGGCTTTCTTTTTATCTTGAAGAGAGCGCCGGCGGCAGCAGGCGTTATCGCCATCGATCATGATGCTTAGCGTACGCTCCAGCGGAACGTCCGTCTCTTCATTAGCTTGGTCATGCAGTTTTTTGGCGCAGACGCAATTGGTCGCCTTACACGACAGACGTTCGCAATCATCCGGACATGCTGCTACGCACCCGCCTTCGATCGTCAGCCGCGCGCCTCAGTGCCGCTAGACCTGCTGAATCTCCAAGTCCTTATGCTCGCTGAGAATCCTGGCAATTTCTTCGGATGTAAAGCAATTCAATCGCACAATTCTTGCCTCGGCACGAAGCGCAGGAGGCAGGAGCGATACCGCATCGCTCTTGCTCTCAACTTCTGCAATAATCCAGGCCTTGTGCACGCCATCCCTGCATCCCCAGTCCGCATGGGTCAGGAAATGAGAGCCGCTCTTTAGAAACACATCCACGATCCGGGCGCAGGCAAGCTGCTCGGCTTCGTGCGGAACCTCAATCAGAAATCTCGCCATGATATAAATCTCCTGTGGCAGATGGACCGCCCAGTCAACCCGGCGCTGCGAGTCAAAGACCGGCGCCATCTCTCGTTAGCCCTGGTACAATTTGTCCCGGGCCGGCAGTCTGCACCTGCCGCTGTTGATATGTCTCCCACCGATGTCGCCTATCCGCTTCATCGGCTTGATTGCGATATCAATCGAGTAAACTCCCGAGCTGCTTTGGTCTCTACGCCGGGCGAATGTTCTGGTTCACTCGGAAAAAATTACTGGGATCATACGTCTTCTTAATCCTGGCCAGACGATCATAATTCTCTCCAAACGAAGCTCTGATGCGGTCCTGGCCTTCGTCCATCATGAAGTTCACGTATGCGCCGCCCGCCGAGAATGGATGTAACGCATCGAAGTATTCCTTGGTCCAGGCCGTGATAGTCTCCTTGTTCTTTGGGTCGGGATCGATGCCCACAATAACGCCCGCCACCAGGCAGTCGCGGTACCTGAAGGCCGTGTCGGCACGGTCAACCCGCTGGGTGGCGCCGTTGATGGGATACATATGTGCAAGCGATAGTCCCGCTGGAATCTTCTCCGCATACCTCTGGTGCACCGTGATTGACGCATCGCTGAGTTCCTTCAGGAAGTCCGCTCTCCAGTACATTTGCAGCCCGGGAGCAAGGAGGGGATCGAAGAGGGTTTGCAGCGCCGGGAAAGGCATCGGCCCCACATGATCGAGCAGCGGCTGACCCACACTGCGCATGGGTTTGGTGGCTTTCTCGGCATTCTCGGGTGTGGCGGTCGAGCACCAGATCACCGCACATACCGTCTGGTTGTGCAGGTGCTCCGGGAATAGAGGGACGGGCGGAACATTCATGAATGCCAGAAAGCCGCTCACGTCCTCCGGCGCCTGGGCAATAAATTCCCGGTAGGCTCTGATCACCTGCGGCGCCTGGTCAAGGGGCCAGAAGGTTGGCCCGGCAGAAACCACACTCACCGGGTGAAGCCGGAAGAGAAATGATGTAACCACGCCAAAATTGCCGCCGCCGCCGCGAATCGCCCAAAAAAGGTCCGGGTGCTCCTTTTCACTTGTCGCCACAAAGCTGCCATCGGCAAGCACCATGTCCGCGCTCAGCAGGTTGTCGATGGTCAGGCCGTAAGTCCGGGTCAGGTGTCCGATTCCGCCGCCCAGCGTAAGGCCGGCCACGCCCGTGCTTCCCACCGTTCCGCTGGGAGTGGCCATGCCAAAGGCATGGGTCGCATGGTCCACGTCAGCCCACACACAGCCTCCCTCCACGCGCACTGTACGCGCTGCCGGATCCACGCGGATGCCCTTCAGCCGTGACAGATCAATGACCAACCCGTTGTCGCATACGCCAAAGCCGCCTGCGTTGTGGCCGCCGCCGCGCACTGCGGTCAGCATGTCGCGCTCCCGCCCAAACCGCACCGCCGCCATGACATCGGCCACGTCACAGCAGCGCGCAATGAGCTTCGGGTGACGGTCGATCATGCCGTTATGCACTTTGCGCGCCGCATCGTAGGCGGCATCGGCTGGCTGAAGCAGTTCGCCGCGGAAGACCTTCCTCAGTTCCCCAATGGATGGCTCCGGCACAGAGTGTATTTCGTTCGCTGGCACGGTATGTCTCCTTTTCAACTCCAATCAGCCTGCTGTAAAGGCTGCTTACAGACCCAATCTTGGCACGTCTTGCACGCAGGCGCTTATCCGCGCGTCTGGCATTTTTGATTCCACTGATGATAAAGTATTGAAGCTCTACCCTGAAGCGGATAAATGATTGCCCGGAGTCCGTATTGAGTGCACTATGGATGCTCTTTCGGCGATCCTCAATTCGGTAAAGCTTGAAGGCGCGATGTTCTACCGGGCCGAACTCACCGCGCCCTGGGGCATCCGCACGCCTCACACAAGCGAATTTGCTGTACTCCTCAGCAAGGTACCCAGGCATGTGATCGTCTACCATTTCCTCACCGAAGGGCGGGCGCAATGCCAGGTCGAGGGCAGCGACTCGTGCGTCGAGCTGGTTCCCGGCGACATCGTGGTATTCCCACACGGTGATGCACACATTCTCTCCAAGGGCTCACCACCCCGCTTTCTAGACTACGGCCAGCAATTAAAGGACCTGTTCTCGCAGGGAGTGGTACGCGCCCGCTATGGCGACGGGGGCGAGGCCTCGTTGTTTCACTGCGGTTATCTTGTGTGCGATCGCGAACTCTCCAGATACTTTCTCGGCGGGCTGCCTCAGGTGTTCAGAGTCAATATCCGCAATGACCCAGCTGGAGAATGGCTGGAAAACTCCATCAAATTCTCCACCTCTGAAGCGGGTGCCGGGAGAGCGGGCAGCGCGGCAGTCCTGACAAGACTATCCGAAGCGCTCTTTGTGGAAACACTGCGCCGTTACATGGCTGAGTTACCGCCGCATCACACCGGCTGGCTCGCTGGCGCACGGGACCCCGGTGTCGGTGCGGCGCTGGCGCAGATGCACCGGGCCCCGGAACAGCCCTGGACGATTGCGAATCTCGCCGAACAGGTGGGACTGTCGCGGTCGGTGCTCGCCGAGCGGTTCCGGCACTATCTCGGCGAACCCCCGATGACATATCTCTCGCGATGGAGATTGCAGCTTGGCGCGCTCATGTTGACTTCGACCAGCTACAGCGTGGCAAGGATATCCGGCGACGTCGGCTACGAATCAGAACCGGCCTTTAACCGCGCCTTCAAACGTGAATTTGGAAGCCCGCCGGCGCGATTCAGGAATCAGGCCAAATTGGCGCAACAGGAAGCGCCAGTGCGTTCCTAGGCTTAAACACGTTGCCGATTAGGGCCGGCCAAGGCTGCTCAAACACTCTACCGCGGCCAGAGACCTCAATTGTCAAGCTGCCGCGCTGTGGGTGCATCGCCGTTCTGCCACGCGCCGAGAGCAGGAAAACAGCATTCGCGCCGAAACTCAACCGTGCCGGGTGGAGGGTTGCGCCGGTGTCGTGCGCTTGCGCGACAGGCAGGTCCATGCCCTTGCGTTGGCACCGTGAAACTCGGCTGATCGCAACTCGACAACTTCCAGAAGGGGCTCAAGGGCGAGGGCGACTTCGGCCGCCGATCGACGCGGCGGACCGACTTCGCGCGGCGGGCCTTCAGTGCTTCCGATAAGGCTTAGCCACAAGCCACCGGGCGCCAGTGCGGTGGCGACTTGTGCGGCGAACTGATGCCTTTCTTCTGGTTCATCGAACACATGAAAGCAGCCGCGGTCGAAAACGAACTGGAACGGGCCACCCGGCGGAGGCGTGGTGAGAATGTCCAATGCGGCAAAGCGGCAGCCTAGAGCGCGGTCCTTCATCTTGGCGCGCGCTCTTTCGACGGCGAGCGGTGAGACATCGACTCCGAGCACGTCGAAGCCGCGTTCCGCCATCCAGATTGCATTCGTGCCGGTACCCGAGCCGATCTCAAGCGTCTTGCCTGCCTTCACGCCGCTGGAGGCGATGAAATCGACCAGCAGAGGCTCCGGTTGTCCGGTATCCCAGGGTAACTGCCCCGAGGCGTAACTCTCATTCCAGGGTGGATGTGGCATAACACTACCAGTTTAGCTCCATCCGCAACAGTTGATGGAACCAGCGCCGTATCCCGAGGCCGGGCATCAGACCGGCCGTTCGTTGAATCCTCGCCCGCTCAGAATCATCGGTACGCACTTGTCTACCCTCACAGACTTGGTCTTTGACTGTTTTGCGCTTGAGATGTGGAAGATGTAGGACTTCCTCCGGCCCGGTGTCAGCGCTTCGAACGCTGCCCTGAGAATCGCGTTCTCATTAAACTTGGCCTGCAACTCCACCGGAATGGGGTACTCTGAGACTTTTTTGAGTTCGACCTTTTTGCCGGACTCTTCCAATTCGATGGCTTCGTAGATGTAGTCCGTCAGGGTTGACCGCAGAGATGTGACCTCTTTGATCGAGGTGAATTTGATCCACCGTCCCGCCTGCGAATGTTCCCCGGCCTTTTGAAGAATGCGCTTGGGATCCTTGAGAAGCGCGCCTTTGAAAAAGGCAAGAGCGCAGGACTCCTTGAGCGGAATCACGATAACAATGTTCTTTTTCAGGAAGGTGAAGCAGGGCTTGCCCCACTTCAGTTCCTCGGTCAGATCGCAATCGAGTGCGATTTTGCGCAACCTGCCGGCTTCCTTCTGCCACTTCATCGCGTAGGGGACCTTCATTGTGTCAGTCCTTTCCGTCGAGACTGGATGGGACAATCTAATTTTGCCAGAGCGAACCTCGCATGTGAAAGCTGCGCAAGATTTCATTCAGAACTGGCCTGATTAACCCCGGCTCGCCGCCTCGCGCGCACCCTCTGACTTGCCCCAGCCTTTCATCCAGCAATAACTGGAGTTGCCTGGTCTTGGTTTGGCTGTGCGACTACCGACAGCCGCCGTCGTAGCCGGGCCCGTGGGGATGTGGGAAGCGGTTTTTGCTTTCCACGTCCCCATAGACCAGCGCCATCTGAGCTCCTGTGGTGTCCTGTAACCGAGCGAGTTGTGGGCCGCTCGCAGTTGGGCTCTTCGCGCCACTGCTCCAGGATATGGCGTACATCGTTGAGAACGCAGAAACAGCTTGTCATGATCAACGAGTAGGATGATCTGCTTGCGTGACTAGACGTCCGCGCTTCAAAGCTCGCTCTTTCATCATGACAAAGAACACAGGCAGCAGAATCAGGACATTGATTGTGGACGTAATCATTCCGCCCACGATGGGAGCGGCGATCGGTTTCATCACGTCAGAACCGATGCCCGTCTCCCAAAGAATTGGCACAAGACTGGCCAGAACCGCTGCAACCGTCATCAGCTTGGGGCGTAGCCGCAGTACAGCGCCTTCAATGGCCGCTGCTTCAATGTCTTCTCGCGTTTTTGTGCGATGAGTTTCAATCCTTTTTTCGAAAGCCTCATGAAGATAAACCATCATGACAACCGCAGTCTCCACCGCGACTCCAAAGAGGGCTATGTAGCCGACCGCGACCGCAACGCTAAAGTCGTAATGCAGCAGCCATTGCAACAGCAAGCCGCCGGTCAGCGCGTAAACGGTCGGAACAATAAGAATGAAAGCCTCGCTGACTGAGTGAAAAACGACAAAGAGTAAAAGGAAGATGACAAAGAAGACGATAGGCACAATAAGCCTGAGACGCTGTTTAGCCGCCATCTCGATTTGATACTCTCCCGACCATTGGTAGGAGGTGTTTGCGGGCAGCGTAAGTTTGCCGTGCAGCAGGCGGTCGGCTGTGGAGACAAAACCTCCGTAATCCGAAGTCTTCAGATCGATGAAGATGTATCCGGTTAAAGCGCCGTCCTCATCGCGGATCATCGCTGGTCCCCGTGAGAAAGAGATTTGCGCTACCTGTCCCAACGGTATCTGCGCGCCCGAAGGCGTGCCGATCAGGACCATGCGCATGGCATTCAGATCGTCGCGAAAGCTACGCTGATAACGGACATTGACGGGAAAGCGGCCGCGCCCCTCTATGTTTTCTGCTATATTCTTCCCTCCAATGCCGGAATCAACAGCAGTCTGGATGTCTGCGATGGTCAGTCCATAACGCGCTGCCTCGGCGCGGTTGGGGGTAACGTTGATGTAATAGCCCTGCGCCACCTTTTCAGCGAAGATGGAGCGGGCTTGCGGCATACCGGATAGCGCTTGCTGGATCTTCGCGGCAGCTTCCTGAATTGCATCAACCGATGGCCCCTGCACTTTGATTCCAACGGGAGTTTTGATGCCGGTCAGCTCCATGTCCAGGCGATTTGCAACCGGCATGGTCCAGGTGTTTGAAAGGCCCGGAAATTGCAGCTTGCTGTCCAATTCGGCAACCAGTTTGTCGTAGGTCATACCGGATGGCCACTGGCTGCGCGGCTTGAGCATGATAGTGGTGTCATACATGTCGAGAGGCGCATTGTCGGTGGCACTGTCGGAGCGCCCCACGGTACCGAAAACGCTCTCAACCTCTGGAAAGCCGCGGATGATCCGGTCCTGCTCCAGGAGCAGCACTTTTGCCTGCCCGATTGAAATGCCGGGAAGCGCCGTCGGCATATACAGCATGGAGTCTTCAAACAAGGGCGGCATAAATTGGCTGCCGAGATGGAATGCGAGAGGGAGCGTGATCGCGAGAAATGCCAGGTTGAGAACAATCGTAAGAACGCGATGCCGCAGACAAAACCGCAGAATGGGGAGATAAATCGCTTGGGTAATGCGCGAGATCGGATTAACGCGCTCCGGTTTCAGCTTTCCCCTAATCAGCAAGACCATCAGCACCGGAACCAGCGTGATGGCAAGGAACGAAGACGAGCCAACGGCGAGCGTCTTCGTCCAGGCCAGGGGCTTGAACATGCGGCCCGACTGCGCCTCCAGCAAAAATACTGGCAGGAAAGACACGACGATTATTAACAATGAGAAAAACAGTGCTGGCCCGACCTGTTGTGCAGCGCGAATCAGTATCCGCTTGCGCTCGGGTTCAGTTATGGTTTCCGGGTTCTTCTCCTGGCGCTCTGAGAGATGACGATAACCGTTCTCCACCATCACAATTGAGGCATCGACCAGTACGCCGATGGCAAGAGCGAGACCTCCGAGCGACATGATGTTCGCGGTAACGCCAAGAAAATACATCGGGATGAAGGAAATGACTACAGCGATGGGCAGGGCCAGAATTGCAATCAGCGCAGAGCGAAAATGATGAAGGAAGATGATAATTACCAAGCTGACGATTATCATCTCTTCGATTAGATCACGCTGCAGGGTTTTGATCGAGCCTTCGATGAGGCCGGAGCGGTCGTAGCCAGAGTAAATCTTCACTCCTGGCGGAAGCGAGGGAGCGATCTCTTTGAACTTTTTCTTTACTCCCTCGATCACCTTGAGCGCGTTTTCCCCCTGGCGCATCACGATGATTCCGCCGACAGCCTCGCCCTCTCCGTTCCATTCAGCGAGGCCCTCTCGAATATCAGGGCCGAAACTGACGGCGCCCAGGTTGCGCAGCAACACCGGCGTGCCGTTCTTGCTGCCGACGGCGACCGACGCCAGATCATCGAGCGAGTGCAGATAGCCGAGACCGCGAATCATGTATTGCGCACCGCTCATGTCCAGCACGCGCCCGCCAACTTCATTCGTACTGGCTTTCACTTTGTCAATGACAGTTGAAAGAGGAATGCCGTAGGCCAACAGTTTGTTGGGGTCGAGTTGCACCTGATACTGCTTTACGTACCCACCGATGGTCGCAACCTCCGCAACCCCAGGCACGGCTTCCAGCGCGTATCGAAGCCGCCAATCCTGCAAAGTGCGGAGATCGGCCAGACTTTGATTGCCGCTCTTGTCAACCAGGACGTATTCATACACCCAGCCTGCCCCCGTGGCGTCGGGACCGATCACAGGATGCACATCGGGGGGAAGCCGCCCGCTGATCTCTTGCAAATATTCCAGTACCCGGGAGCGCGCCCAATAGAGGTCGGTCCCGTCCTGAAAAACCACATACACATAAGAATCGCCGAACATAGATTGTGCACGCACAGCTTTGACATGCGGCGCAGCAAGAAGGCTGGTGACGATCGGATACGTCACCTGATCCTCGATCACGCCGGGAGGTTCGCCCTCCCATGTCGTATGCACGACGACCTGCACGTCTGAGATGTCCGGCAGAGCGTCCAGACGCACATGCTGGAGCGACCAGACGCCTGCCAGCGTCAATAGCAGGACAACAGTAAAAACGAGAAAGCGATTGTGCGCACAGGCTTCGATAACTCGGGAAATCATCCTGCATTCCCCCTCGCTACGGTCAGCCCAAATTGTTTGGTAACAATGGTTTGTCCGTTCTTTTGCGCGCGAACTGTAACCTGCCATGTTCCGCTCGACCCGAGCGTTCCCACGCCCTCATAAAGGCCATTGCCTTTGTCGGTGAGAGTGACCGCAGTCTTCATGGCAGACATGCCCATCGCCGGCATGGCAGCCATGAAGAAGGCCGCCATTACCTGCGCACCGCTGATGGGGGATCCATTCGTCTCCGTGAGCCGTACTCGAAAGACGTTCTCGCCTTTGCGCGCAGGATCGGGACTGCTGCTAAACGCGATGGTGCCTTGATTTGGAGAAAGTGCCGCGTCGGTGCGCGTTCCTGGAGGCGGCGGGGCCAAGGAACCGGCCGCGGCTTGCAACTGGCTTTCGGAGTCGATCAGGAAGTTTGCGGAAGTGACAATCGACTGACCAGCTTTCAGGCCCTGCAAGACAACATAGTTGTCGCCGAAACGCGGCCCGATGGTGACTTCTTTGGGCTGCAGACTGCCATTGCCTTGATTGAGAAAAACAACCTGCTTCGTGCCGGTCTGAAAGACAGCCGAAGCGGGCACGACAAGTTGGCGTCCCATGTTTGCCTTCAGATCGACATTAACGAACATCCCTGGCTTCAACAACAGACCTCGATTGCCGACTTCCAACCGCACACGCACGGTGCGCGTTGCCAAGTCAACCTGTGGAAGAATCTGAACGACGTAGCCGCGGAATGTGCGGCCGGGATAGCTATCGACGGTGATTTCTGCTCCACCGCCAGGCCGCAGTTCACCTACCTGGTCCTGAAAAACCTGCGCATAAACCCAGACGCGAGAGAGATCCGCAACTGTGTAGAGACGGGTGGAGGGCTGAACGTACATATTCGGCAGGGCGTTGTACTCCGTGACATAGCCGGAGACTGGCGAGTTGATTGTCAGATCGACAATTGGTTTTTCGGTCTGCTGAAGCTTTTGCAATTCGCTCGGCGGGACCTCCCATTGCAACAAACGCTGTTCTGCTGCGCCGGTGAGTGCGGCCGCTCCGGAGGCAACTCCGTTCACGGTACTGGTGCTCAGTGCCTTCTGATTTTGCCGTGCTAGCAAATACTCCTGCTCGGTGGCAACAAGATCAGGGCTGTAGACGCTGAAAAGCGGTTCGCCTTTCCGCACATACAGGTAGGTTGCATTGACAAACACATTGCGTATGTAACCCGGAAACCGCACCTGCACGTATGAAAGCAATCTCTCATCAATGTCCACAGTGCCGGTTGCTCGAACATCATTGGTCAAACGCTTGTACGCCACTGTACCGGTCTCCACGCCAATGCTCTGCATTTGTTGTGGCGTAAGTTGCAAGGGTGTTAGCGGCGCCTGAGCTGTCACCTGTGCGCCAGCTTCGCCAGCACCGGGCATACCCGCCGGCTGGGACGAGGCAGACTGCGCCGGGCCTTCCGCCACCGGCTGCACCGAATTCGTGGACGAGATTGTCTCGCTTGAAGGGGATGCACTGTGTCTGCGATAAACAAGCAATCCTGCGATGGAGAGCGCAAGAACGCCAAGCCATACAAGCGAAGTGCGGACAATATACTTGTTCATTGCAATGTCGCTCCTGTCAGGGTTTCAAGATGAGCAAGTGCGGTTTCGTGATCGGCCAGCACTTGCGCTTCGTCCAGTTTCATTTGCAAGACATTCATGAAACTAAGCAGCACATGCACGAACTCGTCACGATTGGCGGCATAGGCGTTGAGAGTGGAGCGGTAGGCGGCACCCGACTGCGGAATCAATCCTTGGCGGTATTCCTTTAGAAGCTCCTCGCTGTTTGCAGCCGTTACATAGCCTCGCTCCACCTGGGCGAGCTGCTGCTGCAGGTGTGCATCAAGCGTATTTTTTGACTCCGCGAGTTTCTCCGCTGCCTCGGCGACCTCGGCTCGGACGCGCCTCTTGCGCGGAAGCTGGACATTCACGCTGAACATGTAATAATCCCGGTATTTTCGATCGGTGTTCTGGTACATGTAGGCAAAATCAAAATCCGGCTTGCCGTCGCTTTTGGCCGAAGCGAGGATTGCGTCTTGCATTTCAACAGTCCGGGAATCGATCTGGATTTGTGGATTGTTCTTGCGCACCATCTGCAACAACTCGGCGGAGGTGTATCGCAACGGATTTTCAACCAGCGGGAATGCCACAATATCCGGCGAGCTTTGATCACGATGAAGCAGCCCCTTCAGCTCCGCTTCGGCATTTCCCATTAGCTCGTTCCGGGATGTGATTTCACGAATCATTTTCGTGCGTTCCACCTGGGCCTGCAGCACGTCCGCTTGCAATCCCTGACCGACCTCATAGTGGGCCGTCGCACTCCGGATAAGCTGCTCGAGCACCTGCTCGTTTTCGTGCAGTATCCGAAGCGTCATTTGCAAGTAAGCGATATTTATGTAGGCAACCTTGACCGCGTCTGCGACGCTAATGCTGGTCGCATCAGCTTCCACGCCTTTCACATCCGCCGCCCGCTCTGCCACTTCGCCGCGCAGCCGCAACTTGCCCGGCCAGGGAAACTCCTGCGAAGCGCCGATCCCCACATAGGTAAAGTCGCTGTTGGTGTAACCGGCGAACGGCTTTGGGCTCCCAACACTGAATTGCTGATAGGTAAACGTCGGATCGGGCAAGGTGCTTACCTGGCGTGGGACTTGTTTCGCCGCCTGCCACGCATCACCAGACGCTGTAATGCTCGAATTGTTTTGGCTCGCTTCATACAGAAGCGCGGATAAAGGAGTGGGTGCATTCAGCGAGCGTTCTTGCCCGAATGCAGCCAGCGTAACCGCGACGGCAAGCATGGCGGTTGAAATTCTGACCATGTTCATGGAAAATCTCCAAACTCAAGCGGCTCCTTGAGCCGGTCAAAAAACGCGCACGGCGGCGCTTGCGCCCTGACAGACAAGGCGGGAGAAAGGAGATGACTAGATGCGGAGGATGGAGATAGTGGACGGAGGAGATTGAGGAATGAAGCGCGTGGGCCGGTGTGCCTGATCGGCTACGTCTGCTTGTACAGGTAAAAGAGCAGCCGAGGGAGATACAGCAATCACGGCCCAATCAGCCTGAGCATTTCGAGGCATCACCTGTACGGGCACATTCCAGGCGGCTGCGGTCGGCACTTCCATCAGACAGCAGCCCCAGGAGGGCGGCATGGTCATCTCTCCGCATTCTCTGCGCATCTGTTTGCAGCAGGCGCGCTCCGCAGGAGTGAGATGCGCATTGGGAAGTGCGCAAACCATCGTCGGAGCCGG
>DASSHM010000122.1:0-4524 GCA_035692885.1 Occallatibacter sp. | reverse complement strand
GTGGTGCGCCACTCGGCCGCGCACGTGATGGCCACGGCCGTGCTGGAGCTGTTTCCTGAGACAAAGCTGGGCCACGGGCCCGCCACCGATGCGGGATTCTTCTATGACTTCTATCGCGAGAAGCCTTTTACACCCGAGGACCTGGCCGCAATCGAGAAGCGGATGGCCGAGGTGGTGGCGCGCGATGAGAAGTTCGTGCGCGAGTACGAGCCGCGTGAGCAGGCGCTGGCGGAGTTTGAGCGCGACGGCGATTTCATGAAGGCGCACTTTGTAACCCGGTTCACCGCGCCGGGGTCGCAGGTGAGCTTCTACCGCAACGGCAGGTTTGTGGACTTTTGCCGCGGGCCGCACGTGCCCTCAACCGGGCGCGTGAAGGCGGTAAAGGTAACCAGCCTGGCCGGCGCCTACTGGCTCGGCGACGAAAAGAATCCCCAACTGCAGCGCATCTACGGCACGGCGTTTTTCTCGCAGAAGGACATGGACGCGCACTTTGCCCGGCTGGAGGAGGCGGCGCGGCGCGATCATCGCGTGCTGGGCAAGCAGCTTGACCTGTTCAGCATCCAGGAGCTGGCGGGCGCGGGACTCATCTTCTGGCATCCCCGCGGAGCCATGATCCGCAAGATCATGGAAGACTGGATGCGCGAGGAGTGCCTGCGGCGCGGCTATGAGCTGGTGTATACGCCCCACGTGGCGCGGGTGAATCTGTGGCAGACCAGCGGGCACGAGGGCTTTTATGCCTCCAACATGTTTACCCCGATGGAACTGGATGATGCAAACTATCGCATGAAGCCGATGAACTGCCCGTTCCACATCCTCATCTACAAGAACTCACCCAAGAGCTATCGCGACCTGCCGGTGCGCTACGCCGAGCTGGGCAACGTCTACCGCTATGAGCGTTCGGGCACCATGCACGGGCTGCTGCGCGTGCGCGGCTTTACGCAGGACGACGCGCATATCTTCTGCATGCCCAGTCAGATCGAGAGCGAGGTGGCGGCGTGCATCGACTTTGCCGAGGCCGTGCTCAAGACCTTCGGCTTCTCCGAGTACAAGGTGGAGCTCTCCACCTGGGATCCGCATGACCGCGCGCACTACGCGGGCTCCGACGAAAACTGGGACCTGGCCATCCGCTCGCTGGACAATGTGCTGAAGGCGAAGGGAATTCCCTACAAGACCATCTCCGGCGAAGCGGCATTCTATGGCCCCAAGATCGACATCAAGCTGGTGGACGTGCTGGGCAGGCTGTGGCAGCTTTCAACGGTGCAGTTCGACTTTAACCTGCCGGCGCGCTTCGAGCTGGAGTATGTGGGCGAGGACGGCGGGCGGCATCAGCCGGTGATGGTGCACCGCGCGTTGTTCGGCTCGGTAGAACGATTTTTTGGCGTGCTGATTGAGCACTACGCGGGCGCCTTTCCGCTTTGGCTGGCGCCGGTGCAGGTGGGCCTTGTGCCCATCAGCGAAAAGCACCTTGCCTACGCCGCCAAAGTAGAGGCGGCACTCAAGGAGGCGGGTTTCCGCGTGGAGGTGGACCGCCGCAACGAGAAGATGAACGCCAAAATCCGCGACCTGGCCAACCAGAAGACGCCCTACATCCTCGTCTTTGGCGACAAGGAAGAGGAGGCGGGGACGGTGAGCGTGCGCACGCGCGGCAAGGGCGACCAGGGGTCGATGCCGCTCGACGGCTTCATCGCCAAATGCGAGTCCATCGTCACCAGCCAGTCCACTGAGCTTTAGGGCCTGCTCCCCTTGACGTGCGGTTCGCCCACGCAGGCCTTCACCTGCCCTGCCGGCCGCGTCCAGGTTTGGGATCTCCCGAAGAGTGAAAAGCCAATATAGCCGCGAAGAACCAGCACCGTCCCCTGGACCGTCAGCATCCCGTGGTATGTCTTGCCGGTCTTCGGGTCGTAGAGCGTCCCACCCGTGGCATGCAGGTCATCGCGCGGGATGAAACCGCTGCCGATTTTCAGCCCGCACAGCGCGCGGCTTCGCAGGCCTGCATTGGGATTGAAAATATCGTTTCGTGCCTTGGCCTGCGTGCTGAGGGAGACGATCCATAGGCAGACCTCACTGCCGCAACGGCCAATGCGCACAGCGGAGCCTGTTGGCTCCACCCAGTCGCCCATCAGACCAGTGGCTTGAGCATGCGATGAGAGCGGCACGGACCAGGCGGCCAAGCTGCCGGCCAGAAGCAGCCACCGCATCACGGCATGCCATCCCGGTCCGGTCATCGCATACAGCCTTTGTACCGCACATGAAATGTCCGGCCTGACAGCGCCTGCTGTGGCACGCGTGTGTGGGTGGCGATGCGCGCCAGAAGGCCGGGCCACGCGCGCAGCACCTGCGCCGTCGCGGGTGCGCCTGTCATCAGCCGCGAAATCGTTGTCGCCAGCTGCACCGCCAAACTTACCTCGCGCCGCAGCCTACGTGTATACTCCTCTGCCGTGCCGCCGCGTCCATAAATCTCCGCGGCTAGATATGCGCTGTGCAGTGCAATCGACATGCCATCACCCGCGAATGGCGGAATCACCGCCGACTGGTCGCCGATGCGCCATAACACGTCCTCAGCATCGCCCGGCAACATCCCATACGGCATGGAAGAGACAGCCAGCGGCTTGGCAAGCAGCGCCTCCGCTCCATCCAGCCGCTCTGCCAGCGGAGTCGAGAATCTGCTCATATGCTCCAGCAGCTTGGACCAGTCCCTGTGGCAACGCACCAGTGTGCCGCGCTCCACCACCAGGCACAGATTCGCCTGTTCCTCCTCGACAAGTTGCAGCCCCGCATACCCGCCGGGAAAGAGAAACAACTCGACCCATCCGCCAAGAGCGCGCTCCTGCACAGGTGATAGTCGAAAATACATCTTGAATGCGACAAGATCACGCTGCCTGCCTTCGGGCCGTCCGTGCCCACCCAGGTCATGCTTGCCCGTAGCCAGAAATGCGGTCCCGGCACAGCGTGATTCACCTCCCCGCAGTCCGGCGTGCCACCCCTCGCTGTCGCTCTCCAGCCGTTCCACGCGCCGCCCGCGCATCACTACCGCGCCTTCTACGTCTGCAAGCTCAAGCAAAGCCTCGTCCAGCGCGCGCCGCGTCACTGACAATGCCGGGAACGGCAGCTCGCAACTGGCGATTGTTGTGCGCGCATGCAGCCGCACACCGTGGATAGACGCCGCACCCAGCCGGCGCGGCGAGACACCCAGTTGCTCAAGATATTCCGCGGCCTCGTGGCTCAGAAACTCTCCGCAGACCTTGTGCTGCGCAGACGCCGTTTGCTCCAGAATCTCCACGCTTCTGCCCTGCCGCGCCAGCAGAATGGCGAGTGTGGCGCCGGCCGGTCCGCCGCCCACAATCAGAGCTTCAACACGGCCTTTGGGCGCACTCCTCATGCCTTGACCCGCCCAACGCAAAGCCGCCCCGGCCACGCACCAACGATCCGCAGCGCGCCTGCATCCAGTCCGGCGTGCTGCGCATACGCTCGCCAGTCGGCCTCGGTGAAGCTGCGCTGAATCGAAATCGGCCCGTCATGCCGCACAAAGCGATGCCATCGCATGCAGCGCGCCAGCAGCTTGAACATGTAATACGGCAGCCGAGCGCGGCGCAGATCATTGATGAACCAGCCCCTCGACGCGGTCCGTTCCATCCACTGCAAATAGCTCACAATCTCCGCATCTGCCAGGTGGTGCGTAAACAGCGAACTGATGACAATATCAATCCTGGCGGCCGGCTTGTAGTTGCTTGCCTCACAGGTTATCCATTCTATTGTGCTCCCGGCGTCGGTGAATTCGCATGCGGCACGTGCCGCATGCGGATTCGCATCAATGCCGGTCAGCCGCACCGCCATGCTGCGCCGCTGCGCCCAGGCCTCGATGCGCCGCAACATATCTCCTGCGCCGCTGCCTGTGTCCACAATGTGCAGAGGTAGGACTCCACTTGCGGTAAAGTTTTCCAGCCAGCGCAGCGTGGGACGATACGAAAGCACCGTGCGATTGACCTGCATAAGGTCGAGCAGGCAGGCACGAAACTCTGCGTAGGCGCACGGCTCATCCATCCATTCCGTCAGTTGCGCGCGGCGCGCGAACGAATTGGCCTCAGACTGCATGGAAGCGCATAATTTCCGCGATCAGTCCCGGACCAAATGACATGGCGCATCCGTTCTCACCGCTCCTGGCCTGCTGCATCAGCCGCTCCAGCACAAACATCACGGTAGCTGACGACATGTTGCCATACGACGACAACACCCTGCGCGACGCCTGCAGTGCATCCGCACCAAGGCCCAGGCCGTCCTCCACCGCATCCAGAATCGAGCGTCCACCGGGATGAATGGCCCACAGGTGCACATCCCTCCCATCTGCGACCGCGCTTCCATGTTCACGCATCGCCCGGGCGATCCTGCCGGGAACATGTGTGGAAAGGAACATGTCAAAGCCAAGATCGCCCATCCGCCAGGTAATCAGGTTGCGCGAGTCTTCAATCTGCATTGCATGAAAGCTCTCCAGCGCCAGGCCGCCGGGTTCGCTGCTCACCAGGCTTG
>DASSHM010000121.1:0-14209 GCA_035692885.1 Occallatibacter sp. | reverse complement strand
GCCTCGTCCTCCTGCTTTTTGGCCAGAATCGCCTTCATCACGTCGCCGGGCTTGGAAACGTGGGAGAGATCAATCTTGGGCGTGATGGCATTCTTGGCGGCACGGGAGGCACCGCTCGCGCGGCCCGCCGGACGCGCGGAACGGTGATAGTGCTCGCGAACCTTGTCGGCTTCCTGTGGTTCCAGCGAGCTGGAATGGGTCTTGCCTTCGCCCATGTCCAATTCAGCCAGAATATCAAGCACCTCACGGCTCTTGACTTCCAACTCGCGCGCCAGATCGTTGATTCGAACCTTACTCATCGGCCTCTTTTCAAAAGTCTTTCCCAATGCACTTAGTTGCTCATGGCTGCCTCATGCGAATGGCTGCATTTCAAGCGGCTGGCATTGATGCCGGCCTGCCGCCGGATGCCCGGGTGAATCTCCCCGGGCGGAGACAAACTTGCTTGCGTCCGGGTTGCGGGTCCGGCAGCGGAGCGCCCGCTGCGGAACCTCCATTATCGCCTGAACGGCCAGTAAAGCGGCAGCGCACCTTATGCGCCGTCCTCGCTGGACGTTTTTTTCTCGCCTGCTTCACTCTCTTCGCCTTCCAGCGCGCCGCTGGCGTCCGGAATGCTTTCAACAACCTCTTCCATTGCGGTCAGGGAGTCCTCATCCTCTTTTGCCGACGCGCTCTCTGATTCCTCCAGAACCTCGGCGGCGTTCTCCGCCTCGGCTTCCGCGCCCTCGGCCGCGGCGGCTGGGGTGGCAACCTCGGCCTCGCCGGGCTCGGCCGAAGCTCCAGCCTGAGCGGGAATCTCCTCGCCCTCCTCGAAGTGGCCAAAGTAGTGGCGCACCGCCACGCTGATGCGCTCAAGAGTCTTTTCGCCGATGCCGGGAATCTCCTCCAACTCCTCGGGCGTCATGTCGGCCAGGCCTTCCACGGTGGTTACGCCCGCGGCCACCAGCTTTTGAATGATGCCGTCACCGAGCTCGGTGACCTGCTCAATAGGCGTGGAAGGACCGCCGGAGAGAGCCTGCATCTGTTGCTCCACCTCCTGGCGCTTCTCCTCCTCGCTCTTGATGTCAATTTTCCAGCCCAGCAGCTTGGCGGCGAGGCGCACGTTCTGCCCTTTTTTGCCAATGGCCAGGGAGAGCTGGGTGTCATCGACGATCACTTCGAGCTGCTTCTCGGTCAGGTCGGTGATGGAAACGCGGCTGACCTTGGCGGGCTGCAGCGCCTTCTCGGCGAAGGTGGTGATCTCATCGCTGAATTCAATGATGTCGATCTTTTCCCCGCGCAGCTCGCGAATGATGGACTGGACACGCATGCCCTTCATGCCCACGCACGCTCCCACGGGGTCAACGTCCTTGTCGCGGCTTTGCACGGCAATCTTGGTGCGCTCGCCGGCTTCGCGGGCAATGGCGCGAATCACGACGGTGTTGTCATAGATCTCGGGTACCTCCGATTGAAAGAGGTTCTGCACCAGTTCCGGCGCGGCGCGGGAGACAATCACCTGGGGCCCCTTGGCCGCGCGGTCCACCTTGAGCAGGACCACCCGGACACGCTCGCCCACGGTGAACTGTTCCAGCCGGGACTGCTCCCGCCGGGGGCAGCGCGCCTCGGCCTTGCCGAGGTCGAAGATGATGTCCTGCCCCTCAATCCGCTTGACGGTGGCGTTAAGCACTTCCTTTTCGCGGTGGGCGTACTCGTTAAAGACCGTCTCGCGCTCCGCCTCGCGGACTTTTTGAAAGATCACCTGCTTGGCCAGTTGCGCGGCGATGCGCCCCAGCGGCGTGGTGTCGCGGTAAAGGCGGATTTCACTGCCAACCTCGACGCCGGGAGCCAGTTGGCCGGCTTCGGCGAGCGTGATCTGGTTCAGCGGGTCTTCCACCTCATCCTCATTGGCCACCACGGTCTTAAAGATGTAGGCCGTGATGGCGCCGGTCTCCTTGTTCAGCTCCCCGCGCATGTTCTCCTGGGTCTTGTAGTACTTGCGCGTGGCGAGGGCAATGGCCTCTTCCACTGCGCCGACAACGATCTCGGGCTCAATGCCCTTTTCGCGGCTGAGGAGTTCGATGGTTTGATATAACGCGCTCGCCATACTTGCCTTGCTCTCTTATCTTGTTCGGTGGCCGGGCTGCCATAGCCCGCACCGTACAGTTGAATCATTCCAGCCGGTCCGTGCTCCGGCTTTCCACTGCGCCACGCGACGGCCTGGCCGCGCGGCTAAATCTCCGGAATCAGTTGCGCCTTCTCGATATTCGCGAGCGCAATCTGGACGGTGCTGATGCCGGTCTTGCGGCTCCTGCTGTTCTGCTTGACGGCAGAGAGGTCAAGCGTAATCGCCTCGCCCGCCTGGGCCGCCAGCCTGCCCTGCCAGTGGCGGTTGCTTCTGACCGGCTCAAATGTTTGCACCTTGACAAGACACCCTGCAAACCGTTGAAAATCCTCCGGCTTCGTCAGTTTCCTATCCAGGCCCGGCGAACTGGCCTCAAGAACATACTCGCCGCCCGGAATCAAATCCTCCACGTCTAGCAGGACTCCAAAATCCCGGCTGAACGACTCACAATCCTCGTGGGTGATGCCGGAGAGCTGCTCCACGGCGAGTTTGCCCTCAGCAAGCTTTTCCGGGAGCCCGGCAGCGCCGCCAGCCAGCTCCGCCCGCAGCCGGGCGCGTCCTTCGGCGTTCTTTTCAAGGAAGATACGGAGGGTGCGCTCCCTCGCCGGGCCGAGAAACTCAACCTCCACGACCTCCAGCCCGTGAGAGGCGGCCACCCGCTGCGCCGCCAACCGGATTTCCTCGAGACTTGCCGCCATCATCGCCACGCCGCTTGTTCACCCCAACGACAAAGACCCGCCGGGCGTCCCGTCGAAGCGGCAGTTCATTTGCACGAGTTTGCCCCAAATAAAAAGTGGGCTGTGAGCCCACTCATCTCTCCGCCAGCCGGTACGCTCACGGCAACCCAAGCGGACAAACGCGTCTGCCTACTTAGAATACGGCGAAACGCCGGGAATTTCAATGCCCGGGCCGCGCAAGCGCAAGTCCTCGCCGCTATAATCCTCTTTCTGCGCAACCATCCTCTCGAAGAGGGGGTTGCGGTGCCTCCGCAGAAGCGCACGACCGGCACTTGCCGGGGAAGCGGAAGGCGAATGCACAATAAATTGTGCATCTGGCAGGGGAAACGGGAATAAACATGACTGGGAGGATGAAATTGCTTCGAGTTGCAATGCTTGTCGCCTTGACAGTGATTGCCCTGCCGCCCGCCCTGCGCGCACTGGAGAAGCAGCCCAACCGTGCGTATCATGCGCGGCGCGCGGCGCTGGCGGGGAAGTTGGATGGGGGTGTCGCCGTGCTGTTTGCGGCGCCGGAGCCGTTGCTGGACTTCATGCCCTACCGGCAGGACAGCGATTTCTATTACCTGACAGGCTGGACGGAGCCCGGCGCGGCCTTGATGGTGGTGAGCCCCGACGGCAAGTCGCGCGCCTACCGGGAGATTCTCTTTCTCCCGTCGCGCAATCTGCGGAGGGAGAAGTACACGGGGCCCAAGCTGGATGCGGCGTCGCCCGGCGTAACCCGGGCAACCGGCGTGGATGCCGTGGAGCCGATGACGGAACTGCCTGCGGAGTTGAACAAGTTGATTGCCGCGGATCGGGAGTCGGCGCAGAACGTGTGGGTGCAACCGTCTTCGAACCAGGCCAAAGCGCTGCTCACCTTCAACGCGGTAACGCTCGGGATGGATGAGACGCCGCCGGCCCTCGACGTAACGAGCCTGACCATGGAACTGCGTCAGGTGAAGGACGCCGGCGAGATCAATCTGATCAGGAAGGCCACCGGAGCTTCAATCGCGGCGCAGCAGGAGATGATGCGTGTGGTGAAGCCGGGAGTGACGGAGCGAACCGTTGCCGGCAAGATGGGGGCAGTGTGGCTGGAGCGTGGATGCGAACGACCGTCCTATGCGCCGATTGTGGGCTCGGGCATCAATTCGACGATTCTGCACTACTCGGCCAACTCGCGCACCATTGAGAATGGCGATGTGGTGGTGGTGGATGCGGCGTGTGAGTACTCGATGTACGCAGCCGACATCACGCGCACTGTGCCGGCCAGCGGGCATTTCACAGCGCGCCAGCGGGAGATCTACGACATTGTTCTCGGAGCCCAGCAGGCCGCCATCAACGCATTTGTGGCGGGCAAGTCAACGATCAATGACCGTGATCGCACTGACCCGAACTCGCTGGATACGGTGGCCTACAACTACATCAATACGCATGGCAAGGATCTGCATGGCCAGCCCCTTGGCCGCTACTGGCTGCACGGGCTGGGGCACATGATTGGCATCGACGTGCATGATCCGGCGAACTATCCGGCGGTGCTGAAGCCGGGAATGGTGTTCACCATCGAGCCGGGCGTCTACATTCCCGAAGAGAAGCTGGGAGTGCGCATCGAGTGCGATTTTCTCGTGGGCGCGGACGGCAGGCTGATCGATCTGGACGCGGCACTTCCGCACACCGCCGGGCAGGTTGAAGCGGCCATGCGGGAAAAGTGAGCGGCCCGGGATGAGTTCGCACAATGAGATGAGCGAAGGGGAACTGGAGCACCTGGGCCGCGTGTTTGCCGATCAACTGCTGGCCTGCCTGCGGGAGTGCGCGCGGGGAAGACACGGACTGTTTTCAGACATCGAATTGACAACGGAAGAGGCCGCGGGTCACGGGTGGCAGGAGGCCGCGCGGCTGCGAGATTTGGCGGTTGCGCTGCAGGCGATTGCAAATCAGGCGGGCGAGCCCAACGCGCTGTGCAACGAGTTCCTTGACCTGTGCACCATTCACGGCGAGAGCGATCCGGGCGAGGCGCGGCTGGCGCGGGAATTTCTGGCGCGGATCGAAGGGGGCCGGGTGGGAACGCCAACCCAGGAGGAGAGACGGCCATGGTAACGCTGCACGCATTTCTGTCATTGGGGGCGGGCTTTGCCGTTGCCATTGCCGGGGCGCTGGGCCTGCGCGGGCTGCTGGGCTGGCTGGCGCCCAGCCTGGCCGCCACGCAGGCGCGGCCGGGTTTGAGCTACACGGTGGTCAACTTGGGCGCCTCCTTCCTGGCTGGCGCAGCCGGCGGCTATGTGACCGCGTGGACGGCGCGCGGGAACTCTCTTGTGCAGGTGCTGGCGCTGGCGCTGATTGTGCTGGCGCTGGCGGCACTGAGCGCATTACAGGGGCGGGGTCAGCAACCAATCTGGTATCAACTGGCCCAGGTGGCGCTGTCGCCCGTGGGTGTGTTGGCGGGAGGTCTTGTCCGCCTGAGAATGACCGGTGTTCTGATGTAGGAATGGATGCCCATCTCTTCGCGATGGCGGGAGGTTTGATGCGCAGAAGAGATGGGCGATGACGTCGCGGCGGCGGGTTGACTACCAGCGCACGCCGAATGTAACGGGAACCAGCTTGGTGTCGGGGCCCACGGTGGTGGTCCCCAGCCCGTTGGGCTGGGTGGTGACGGCCGGGGTGAGCACATCAAGGTAGCGGACTTCGGCGAACAGCTTCATCCGGCTGTCGCCGTACATGCCGCCCAGCCGATGGGTGAATCCCGCGCCGATGTTCCAGCCGCCCTGGTTGCTGGAGAAATGTCCGACGACGACATTGGTGGTGTAAACCCCGCAGTAAAAGTAATTGCAGTATTGCGCGAGCACCGGATCGGTGAAGCTGGTGACCTTGCGGTAGAAGCCGCCGCCACCGGTGACGTAGATGCTGTTGGTGCTGTACGGCATGAGGTCGAGCACGGGAGCCATGGTCAGCGACCAGATGTGCGCATGGCCGCCGTCGGCGCCCGTTTGGGCAATGAGCGCGCCGGGCAGCTTGTCGCTGATGAACTGGTACTCGGTCATGAGTGAGAAATAGGGGTTGAAGCGGTAGCCGACGCCCAGATTTACGTTGCCGCCCCAGGTGATGTAGGGCGAGGACTCGGCGGTGGGCGCGTTGAAGCCTCCGCCCACAGCGAAGGCCAGATTGCTGAAGGGGGAGCGCGACCGGTAGCGGCCACTTTGGCGCTGGCCGCCGCCGGGCATGGCCGCGGCGGGATCAGCAGGCAGCGCCGCCGCGAATGCATTATCGGCCATGAGATCGAGCGCAGCCGAAGTGGAATCGGCGGAACTGGACTCCGTGGCCGCGGCGGGTGTTGAGAGCATGGTGGCAGAGGGGCCTGACAGCGCGCTCGCAAAACCGGCGGCGAGAAAAGCCGTGGCTGAAAGAAGGGTGGCGTTTCGCAGCAAAAACATCCGGCGAAGGGATGGCATGGGCATACCTCAAAAAGTCAATTTACAGCATTGCTCTTCGGAAGGTCACACGCGTGCTTCCGTCACTGATTTAGTTAGACACATCCTGCGCCGGGAAGTTGCTCGGGGTGCGGAGAAATGAAACGGCCGGAGCGGGAACTCCGGCCGGAATCATCATGGAAGCAAAGTGCCTCAGCCCTGAATGTCAAACTGTTCGGGGTGCAGTGTTGCATCGCTCTTGACGAGGATGTTGCGCCCGGTGAGCTCCTCAAATTCATTGAGCCAGCGGGCGCTGTTTGATTTGAGCACCTTCACCGTCTCCGGGTTCACGCGCAGCAGCACGTCTTCGCTTTCAAAGTGCTTCCGCATCTTGCGCAGCTCGATATAGATTTCATTGCACACGGTTGCCGGGCTCTTGACCATGCCGGTGGCCTGGCACACGGGGCAGGGCACGCTCAGGGTGCGCTCGAGTGACTGCTTGACGCGCTTACGGGTGATGGCGACGAGGCCGAAGTCGTTAAACTGAAGCACCTTGGTGGGGGCGCGGTCATTCTTGAGCGCTTCTTCAAGTGCGGCCATCACCTTGAAGCGGTTTTTGCGCTCGTCCATGTCGATGAAGTCGATGATGATGATGCCGCCCAGGTCGCGCAGGCGAATCTGCCGCACAATCTCAGGCACCGCGTCGAGATTGGTTTTGACGATGGTATCCTCAAGCCGCGCGGACTTGCCCACGTACTTGCCGGTGTTGATGTCGATGGCGACCAGCGCCTCAGTCTGATTGATGACGATGGAGCCGCCTGACTTGAGCCAGACCTTGGAGCGCAATGCCTTCGAGATCTCGTCCTGAACGCCGAAGTGCTCGAAGAGCGGCGTCTCCTTGGTGTAGAGCTTGACGCGGCGCACCAGCGAGGGCGAGAAGCGGTTGAGGAAGCGCACGATGCGCTCGTAGTCATCCTGCGAATCAACCCAGATGCTGGAAAAGTTGGCGCTGACCTGGTCGCGCAGAATGCGCTCGATGAGCGACAGGTCGTGATAGATGAGCGCCGGGGATTTGGACGATTCGGAGCGCTGCTTGATTTCATCCCACAGGTGAATGAGGAAGCGCAGATCGGCGCGCAGCTCCTCCTCGGATGCGCCGTCGGCCGCGGTGCGGACGATGAAGCCGCCTGAGGCATCGCCGCGCTCGCTGACGAGAATCCGCTTGAGCCTCTGGCGCTCCTCATCCGAGGCGATTTTGCGGCTGACGCCGACGTGGGTCACCGTGGGCATGAAGACAAGAAAGCGGCCGGGCAGGGCAATGTGACTGGTGATGCGCGCGCCCTTTTTGGCGATGGGCTCCTTGGCAATCTGGACCAGAATCTCCTGGCCGGGCTTGAGCAGGTCGCTGATGATGGGCAGGTCGCTGGTCTGCGCGGTACGGCGCGAGGGCCCACGCCGGCCACCCCGCTCAGTGCGGCCTCGGCGGCCTCGGCCTGCGTGCTCACGGCGCTGAGGCGCGCCTTCACCGGCGCGCGGTGCAGCCGCGGCATCGTCCTCGTCGCCATCCAGGCTCTCTTCCTCGTCCCCGTTCTTGTCCTCAAGGTCAAGATCGATGCGATGATCGAGATGCGCCTCCTGCAACATTTCGCCGAGTTCTCCCGAGCGAATCTGAGTCTGGAGTGTCTCCTCCTCATACTCGTCGAGGTCATGCTCGTCCAGCCTGTGGTGATGTTGCTGGCGCGGAAGGTCGTACTCCTCACCCTCAATCACCTCTTCCTCGACAAGGCCGCTGCCGGGTGAAAAGCTCGAGCCGGTGGACGCAGTGGATGTGCCGGATGCGGCATCCGCATGCTCGTTGTGAGTACCGTCCGTCTTCTTCTTTTTCCCGCCCATGCCGAAGAGACGGAAGCCGGCAGGAGACTTGGGATCGACGTGGTGCGACGCGCTGGCGTCCGGCTCCGGCTGGCCTGAAATGTCTGCGCCTCCCCGATGCCGGGCGGAATCGTGTGCTGGATCATCCGCGGAAGGGTTCTCGAGCACCGCATGAAGGCCGCCTGCGCTCGTCTCCGTGACGGCACCGTCTTCAAGCTGCTGCTCCTCCAAAATGTCCTCGTCGGTCCATGCCGGCGACTCCTGTGCTTCGAAGGCAGAGACAAGATCGCCTTCCTCTTCCAGCCGCTCGAAGACCGTGGTCTCGGGGGTATCGGCGCTAAAGGATTCGGCCTCAGCCAGCGACTCCGGTGCGGTAGCCGCGGCTGCCTCGTCGTGTTCCACCTCCGCAGGGCTGCCGCGATGCCGCGAGAGCGACTCGCCGGGCAGAAGACCGACACCGTCCCACTGCAGCGGGCCTTCAATCATGGTTGAGGGGCGTGACGTAACCTTCGACCGGGTGGATGCTGTCGGCTCAACAGCGGACTTCGACTGGGATTCGGCGGGCTGTCCGCCATACTTTGAGAGCGACTCACCGGGCAGCACAAAGCGGCCTGACGAAGGCTTCTGGCCTGATGCCTGCGCAGGTGCATCTGCCGCGGCGTGAATCTCGCGCCGCCCGCGGGATGCCGGCGCGTGGTCCGCCTCCGGCTGCCCGACGTCATCTGAGGCGGCCGTTGACTGTTCGGTGACCGCTTCCTCGTCAGCGCCGGGCTGTGCGTCGGACCCTCCGCCGCGCCCTCCGCGGCGTCGCCGGCGTCCACGCCAGCGCTTCGCGCCGGGTTCGCCGCCCGGCTGTTCTTCTAAAGAGGTTTCAGCAGCCGCCGGCTCGGCCAGCTCATCGGTGTCCGCCTCCGCGACCTCGGGCGCTGCTGCAGGGAATGGGCGACGCTCGCGGCCCTCGCGCCGGCTTCGCTCTTCAGCACGGCCGGATGAGCGGACTTCGCGGGGCGCCTTGGCTCCGCTGCCGGTGGCGGCTCTCTCCAGCTCATCAGACTCTTCCTGGTCTTCAAGCTCGAGAAAGTCGGTTACGTAGAGGAATGCGTCGCGCTCCAGGCCGATGTCGACAAACGCCGACTGCATGCCGGGCAATACGCGCGTGACGCGCCCGTTGTAGATGGAACCCGCAAGGGTATACTCGTTCTCGCGTTCGTAGTAAATCTCCGCGAGCTGATCGTCTTCAAGAATCGCAAGCCGGGTTTCATGCGGCGTGCTGGAGATGCAAATTTCCTTTGCCATCGTACCTTTCCGTCCGGCGGCCGGGGCCAGCCGGAGTCTGCGGCAAGGTCAGATGGAACGACGCGAGGACGGCGATGTGGGAAGGTGAGAACGGACTGACCTGCGTGTAGCCGATACGCTGGAGGGAACAGCGGCGCCTGCTCCGGGTGGAGCCATGCCGCGGATGTTGTCCCGCCGAGTACGCTGTCCCATACAGCAATCCGAAAGCAGAGAGTTTGTGGCCAACCACCCCGGGGATCCCATGGGAGCAGTTGAACTGCTCAGGGGAAACCTGAATGGAACTCCCGGCGGGGCCGTTTTACCGCTCGCGCCGTTGAGATTGCCAGCGATGCCGGAGGCAAGGCCGAACAGCCTCGATGCTTTCCGGCACCCTGTGCAACCTGTACGCCGCGAACGGCTTTCCCGTCTCTGCGTGCTCATGAACCCAATCCTGCCAAACTCGCGGTCCATCAGGACCTGGCCGGCGTAATTTACAAATCTTCCTGTTCTTGCATTCACTTTCCCAGGGGGAGAACGCAAGGGTGAACTCGTGTGATATGTCCGGGCCCTGAGGCCGGGACGCCTAGTTTACGAACCGGCGCATGCGTACATTCATTGCAACGCCCAGCGCCAGGAAGGTAAACAGCACCGAGGATCCTCCGTAACTCATTAAGGGTAAAGGGATTCCGGTGACGGGCATAAAACCAATGACCATGCCTATGTTGACCACAACCTGGAATGTCAACACAGCCACAACGCCCATGATAATGAGGGAGCCGGGCAGGTCGGCGGCTGTTTGAGCGTTTTGAATCAAACGCATCAATATTGAAAAGTATAGCAGTAACACAAACATTGCGCCGACAAAGCCGTGTTCCTCACTGAAAGCGGCAAAGATGAAGTCGGCGTGCGGGATGGGCAGGAAGTCTCCCTGGGTCTGGGTGCCCTTCTCTGCTCCCTTGCCCCAGATACCGCCCGACCCCACGGCGATGAGCGACTGGCGGATCTGATAGCCGCTGCCGCGGGGGTCGTCATTGGGGTTGATGAAGGCGGTCAGGCGGGCTTTCTGGTAGGGCTTCAGCACCCGCCCACTGGACCAGGCTCCCACCACGAGCACGATCAACGAAGCCGCAAGAATGAGCGACTGGCGCAGATTGATGCCGCCCAGGAACAGGCCGACGATGAGAATGGGCGCATAGGTGAGGGTGGTTCCCAGGTCGGGCTGCTTGAGCACCATGAGCATGGGAACACCAACCAGCAAAAACGACTTGAGAATGTCTTTCCATGTAAGGCTGCGCCCGCCCAGATTGGCGAAGTAGCGGGCCACGGCAAGAATCAGCACCAGTTTGACCCACTCCGATGGCTGGAATTGCATCGGTCCAAGACGAATCCAGCGCTTGGCGCCGAGCGCCCGGTGGCCGACCGCAAGCACGGCGAGCAGGGCAAGGATCGAGAGGCCGTAGGCCCAGGGTGTCCAGTCGATCAGGTGGTGATAGTCGATTTTTGCGGTGAGAAACATGGCGATGATGCCGGCCGCAATCCACAACATCTGCTTGGTCTGGAAGCCTGCGTAGCGGGTGTGCAGGGTGGCGGAGTAGATCTCGAGCACGGAGATGGCGCAGAGCACCAGCACCATGGCTAACAGCATCCAGTCAAAATCCCGAAAGCTGAGAAAACGCCGCATCTGGCTCATGGCTTCTTCCAGGGCAGGCGCGTCACCAGAGCGCCGAGCTGCGACGGAATGGCGGCGGACCGGGCAGGCGCGGGAGACAGGTACGCTGAAAGCCGGTGCCGGGAGGCAGGGCGGGCAGGAGAGGCCTGGGCAACCAGAGCCGGATGAGGCTGCAGCAGGAAGTGGCCTCCGTCGATGCGTGCGGTCTCGCCGGCGGCCTTGCCATTTTCCACCATGGGGCCGGACCAGACAGCACCGACCTCAATGGGGGCGGTGGCGGCTTTCTGAGGCGGCAGGTTATGGGCGAGCCGGCGCTGCTTGTCGACGTAGGCCGCGATGACCCGGGAGGCGATGCGGGCGGGGTAGTAGCTGAACTCTCCGTGCTGCCAGAGGACCGCGACCACGATCTCAGGGTTGCGGCGCGGGGCAACGCCCACAAACCACGTATTGGGATAGGTGGAGCGGCCCTTGTCAGAACGGCTGAGCGCCTCATGGCTCATCACCTGGGCCGTGCCGGTTTTCCCGGCGAAGTCGATCCCGTTCAGGTGCGCCGATCCGGCGGTATGGAAGGCGCCCGGTTGGGTGACCTGAGCCATGCCGTCTGTGATCGTGATCCAGTTCTGCTCGTCGAGGGGGATGTGGACATCGCCGGCGCCGGGGTAGCTGTCGAGAATCGACTTGTAGAACATGGGAGGCAACTGGCCAGGAAAGACGACGTGCGGGCGGACCATGTGCCCGTCGGAGGCGATGCCGCCGATGATACGCGCGAGCTGCAGCGGCGTGGCCATGATGGCCCCCTGACCGATGCCCACTGAAATCGTTTCGCCTGCGTACCATTTGCGATGGAAATTGCGGATGACCCATTCAGGCGAGGGCATCAGGCCTGCCTGCTCGCCGGGCAGATCGATGCCCGTCTTCTGGCCGAAGCCGAACTCCGTGGCGTATTTGTCAATGCGGTCGATGCCGAGTTTGTCGGCCAGCGTGTAGTAGAAGGTATCGCAGGAGTCGGGAATGGCGTTGTGGATATCCACCTCGCCGTGCCGTGCGTCGCAGTGGTAGTAGTGGCCGTAAAACGAGGCGCCGCCGTTGCAGTAGACGTGAAGATTCTGGGCGATGCCCTCCTGGAGACCGGCGACGGACATGAGGATCTTGAACGTGGAGCCGGGCGCAAGCTGGGCCTGGATAGCCTTGTTGAGCAGGGGATGTGACGGGTCGGTGACCAGCTTGTTCCAGTCGGAGCGGCCAATCTTGATGGCAAAGGCGTTGGGATCGAAGCTGGGGCGCGAGACCATGGCGAGGATCTCGCCGTTGCGGGGGTCCATGGCCACAAGCGCGCCGTCGCGGTCGCCCATGGCGAGCTCGGCCGCGCGCTGCAGGTCATTGTCGATGGTGAGCTTCAGATCCTTGCCGGGAATGGCGTGCTGGGTGCGCAGGTAGCCGACTTCGCGGCCACGGCTGTCAACGATCACGTCGCGGGAGCCATCCTGGCCGCGCAGCAACTGGTCGTAGGACTCCTCCACGCCGGCACGGCCGACCACATCGCCCGGCTCGTAGTAGGCATAGCGCGGGTCGTTGAGCATGTCCTCGCTCACCTCGCCCACATAGCCGATCAGATGCGCGGCAAATCCGTTGGACGGGTAGAGCCGGCGCTCCTCGTCGATGGTCTCCAGCTCAGGCAGCTCATTGCGATGGGCGGCGATGAAGGCCTGCTCGTCCGCGGTGATGTCCTGTTTGATGGGGATGGGCCGGTAACGAGGCGATGAGCGGTAATGGCGCATGGTGGCGCGCAACTGGTCCAGGTCGAGATGGAGGCCGCGCGCGATCAGGGGCAGGTCAGCCTCAATGTCCACGGCCTGTTCCCGGACGAGGAAGCAGGATACGGAGGGGTAGTTATCCACGATGAGGCGATCATCGCGGTCGAAGATCTTGCCCCGGGCCGCAAGGATGGGCACCTTGCGGATGCGATTCTGCTCCGCGAGGACGCGGAAGTTATCCGCCCCGAGCACCTGCAGATGCCAGAGGCCTCCGGCCAGCGCGAGCATCATCACCAGGATGCCGTATTGCGCACACGTCAGCTTGACGCCGGAGAGCTTTTCGCCTCGTGTGAACTTCTCAAAAACCATGGGCCTGCACTTTCAAGAATACCGCTTTTCCGGCATCGAGGCCGGCTGCAGCGGGATTGCGAACGGCAAATCGCGTTGTGGCCACCCGGGCTTGCACCGGCGGTTCAATCGGTAAGCCTGAACCGGTCGAGGAGTGGGAATGTGGCCAGCGCGATGACCGAGTTGCCGATGGCTGTGTAGAGCTGGCCAAGCCAGTCCGGCTGGAGGGTGAGTCCGAGCAGGACACTGTAAACGAAAATGTAGAGAGCGCTCGACAGCAGCGAGAAGATAAAGACCAGCGCAATGCGGATGGAGGGGTTCTCCACGTCAATGCGAACGCCGATGGACGCGGCCAGATAGCCGACCACCGTCTTGGCAATGCCGTTGATGCCGATTGCGTGATGGGTGAGCGCGTCCTCAAAGATGCCCAGCGCGGCCCCAAGAAACATTCCCTGCATGGGGCTGCGGCGGCCCAGCGCGAAGAAGACGGTGACGACAAGGGGAAAGTCGAACCACGAAAACCGGCCGAGCGCGCGGGGCAGCCATGCCTGCAGAACGATCGCCACCAATGGCACCAGGGCATACACGAGCACGGGGTAGCGATGGACCTGGGCATCGCGGCGCGTGGTTGCCGCAAGAACCGGCATGGCTAGGGGTTCCTCCGTTGCTGGGGCGTATTGTCTGCCGGGGCAGACGTGGCGGTCCTGGTGCTGCCCGCGGATTCGTCGGCACCGCGCGTCTGCGCGGCTGCCGCGGCTGAGTCCTGAGGCGAACCCGTTGCCGCCTGCGGCGAGAAGCGATCAGGGCGCAGAGGCTGCGGGGGCTGAACGGCAATCGGATTGGGCGGCGTGCTGTCGTTGAGCGGCTGCTGATCAGACGGCACATTGGGCTCGATGAGGCTGGGAAGCCGCTCGGCCATGATTTCGGAGGCCTTCTTCTGGTTCTGCATCTGCTGGGCGTCAGCCCCGGCGAGCGCCTCGCTGGTTGCGAGGTCCTGCTGCTGGCTGGGCGGGAAGCGCGGCTCAGTGGATGTGATCACGAGAACTTCATCCAGGCTGTCAAGGTGCGCTGAAGGG
>DASSHM010000120.1:0-5917 GCA_035692885.1 Occallatibacter sp. | reverse complement strand
TCGCGAGCTGGGTTTGCGGCACGGGCAAACCTACGACGTTGAGCAGGTCATCATCAGCGCGGCCAAGGATGTCGACCGCCCAATTTTCTACTCTGTCGCCGTCATCATTGCGGGCTATCTGCCCATCTACGCGCTCAGCGGACCGTCAGGAAAGCTGTTCAAGCCGATGGCTGATACGGTTGCCATCGCGCTGGTGGGTGCGCTCATTCTTACCCTCACATTTGTACCCGTGATGTGTGCTTTCTGGTTCAGGAAGGGCGCCAGGGAGCGGGTCAATAAGCCCTTTGACTGGGTGCGCGACAAATATGAGGTCCAGCTCGAATGGTGTCTCAATCATCCCAAAGCGACAATGATCGCATCCACGTTGATTTTTGCCGCTTCACTGCTGCTCATTCCGTTTATTGGTGGCGAATTCATGCCGCACCTTGACGAGGGGGCGTTATGGATTCGCGCGACCATGCCGTACACGGTTTCGTTTGAGACCGCCAGCGAGTTTTCACCCAAGGTCCGCAATATCCTCATGAAGTATCCGATGGTCACGGATGTCGGGTCCGAGCTGGGACGCCCTGACGACGGTACGGACGCCACGGGCTTCTTCAACGACGAGTTTTACGTCGGGCTGAAGCCATATGACGACGCTTCCTGGAAGAGTGGGCGAATCCACAACAAGGCCGAGCTGACGGCAGATATTCAGCGGCAGCTCAACGCCTTTCCGGGAGTGATTTTCAATTACACCCAGCCCGCCGAAGATGCCGTGGATGAAGCGCTGACGGGCCTTAAGAGCGCACTGGCGGTCAAGATATACGGCCCGGACCTGAACGTGCTGCAGAGCAAGGCACTTGCGATTAAGCGCAGGCTCGAAGGGGTTCCGGGATTTGCAGACTTGACGGTGGTTCGGGAACTGGGCCAGCCGAGCCTGTTGATCGATGTGGACCGCGACAAGATTGCGCGCTATGGCATCAATGTGTCAGACGTGGAGACGGTTGTGGAGGCGGCGGTGGGCGGGCAGGCCGCCACGCAGGTGGTTCAGGGCGAGAGGCTTTTCAACCTGGTGGTGCGCATGAAGCCGGAGTTCCGCGAGAGCGCGGAACAGATTGGAGACCTCCTCGTAGGGACGCCATCCGGCGAACAGATTCCACTGCGTGAGCTCGCGCGCATCCATGAGGACGCCGGAGCGTCGTTCATCTATCGCGAAAACAACTCGCGCTATATCGGCGTGCAATACAGCATCCAGGGGCGCGATCTTGCAAGCACCGTCCGCGCTGGCCAGCGGGCCGTGGAGGACATTACCCAGTCCCTGCCCCAGGGCTATCGCGTGGCATGGGGCGGCGAGTACAGTGAACTGCTTCATGCAGAGGATCAGATGAAATACATCGGTCCGCTCGCGGTTCTGATCATCTTCATGATCCTGTTCGCTCTCTACGACAACTTCAAGTTTCCACTTATTATTCTTGCCGGGGTAGTGCTCACCGTGCCTGTGGGAGCGCTGATTGCTCTCAAGCTCACGTCAACGCCTTTCAGCGCTTCGTCCGCGCTTGGCATGCTGGCGCTGATGGGTGTCTCGGTGGAAACCGCCGTGATTCTTGTCTCCTACGTCAACAAGCTGCGCCTTGAGCAGAACATGGACATCCGCGCCGCAACCCGCGAGGCATCGCTCCTGCGTCTGCGGCCCATCATGATGACGGCGCTGGTTGCCTGCCTTGGGTTGCTGCCGGCGGCGCTTTCCACCGGCATTGGCTCTGACACGCAAAAGCCCTTTGCGATTGTCATCGTCGCGGGCCTTATCTCCCGGCTGTTTCTCGGCCTCTTTGTGAACCCTGTGATGTATGAGATGGTGGCCCGGGATGGAGACGTTTTACGGATCTGATCGGTTGAGCCACAAGCAGCACCCGGACAAGCAGCTCCTCGAGCTATTTCCCAATGCCAGGGCCGGCCCCGCTGGCCCCCATTACGACGCGCCCGGAAGGGACTGCAGTGAAGAAGGGCGTCTGGCCGTTCAGCCACCGGGCGCCTGCGGAACTCTCATGGAACGAAACGGATAGGCTGGCTCCGGATGATGGATAAGTGGTTTGTCCCGGCGCCCATCAAGAGTTTGGCAGGTGTGAAGTGGATGGGCCGCCGGAGGCGCAGGGAAGCACCTTGCCGCAGCCCGCTTCAATTCAATAAAGAATTAAGTTTCCCTTTGACAACCAAGCGCGAATCTGGCTAGACTTCGCGCAGCCCAATTCAACCTGCAATCTCGCGGGAGTGAGGCTGACCGATTCATCCTGGAGAACTCCTATGTTTAAGGCGCAACGAGTTTCAACCAACTACTGGTCAAAGCTGGCTCAACTTGCACTCTGCCTGAGCATGACAACAGCTCTTGCCTGTGCGCAAAATGCGACAGATTCGCTGAAGAGCGGGTTTGAGAATCCACCCGAGAGCGCCAAACCGCGTGTGTGGTGGCACTGGATGAACGGCAATATCACCAAGGAAGGCATCAAGCTCGATCTGGAATGGATGCACCGCGCCGGTGTCGGCGGCTTTCAGAACTTTGATGCAGCGTTGTTTACGCCGCAGGTCGTCAAGACCCGTCTCGCGTATATGACACCAGGGTGGAAGGACGCATTCAAGTATGCGACAACACTGGCGGATCAACTGGGGCTGGAAGAGGCCATTGCGGGATCGCCAGGCTGGAGCGAGACAGGCGGACCATGGGTTCCGGCCAAGGAGGCAATGAAAAAGTACGTATGGAGCGAGACCGACGTGGAGGGCGGCAAGCCCTTTGCCGGATCGCTGGCTCACCCGCCTTCCAACACGGGTGCGTTTCAGAATCTGCCCGTGGAGGATGTGGGGGCCATGCTGGGGGAATCATTCCATGGCCCCGAATACTACGCGGATTCCGTGGTGATTGCGTACAAGGCCGCGGAGACGGATGTTCCGCTGGAGTCACTGCATCCGGCGATCTCCACCAGCAGCGGAGCGATAGATTCTGCGTTGCTGTCAGACGGTGACCTGGTCAGGGATGTTTTGTTACCCAAGGCAAAGGAGATGGGCGGAGAGGCGTGGATTCAGTATGAATTTTCGCAGCCCGAGGCGATTCGCGCCTTGACGATAGTTTCTGGCAAGCCGGGGCCCGGGGATGCATTTGCGCCTCCCGGCGGCGACAGTGGTATTGCACTTGAGGCAAGCGATGATGGCACCACCTTTCACGTCGTTGCGAAGGTTCCCAAAGGCGGTACGACCGAGCACACCATCTCGTTTGAACCAGTCACCGCAAAGTATTTTCGGGTGACGTTCAAGACGCTGCCGCAACCGCCGAACCCCTTTGCGAATCTCATGGGGAGCGCTCCCCCATCCCCCGATCATCAGATTGCGGAGCTGGTGCTGCACCCGGGGGCGCGGGTGAATCACTTTGAGGAAAAGGCGGCGTTTCATCAGGTCCCAGACATCTATCACCTCGCCACTGTAAAGTTCACGCCGCAGGATGCGATCAGGAAGGGCGATGTCATCAACCTGACCAGCAGAATGCGACCTGACGGCACGCTGGACTGGACTCCACCGCCCGGACACTGGGTAGTCCTGCGCTTCGGGTATTCGCTGCTGGGCATTACCAATCATCCGGCAACCAAGGAAGCCACGGGACTTGAGGTGGACAAGCTGAACGCCCAGTACGTGAAGCACTATATGGATGCCTATCTCGACAGCTACAAGGACACGGTGGGCGCCGATGAGATGGGTAAACGGGGCATTCGCTATGTGATTACCGACAGTTGGGAGGCGGGCGCGCAGAACTGGACCGACAGGATGATCGAGGAGTTCAGGAAACGGCGAGGGTATGATCCAACGCCGTGGATGCCCGTGCTGACCGGGAGAATCGTAGAGAGTTCCCGTGCCAGCGACCAGTTTCTCTGGGACTTCCGCAAGACCATTGCGGACCTGACGGCGGATGAGCACTACGGCCAGGTTCAAGCCTCGTTGAAGGAACGCGGCATGGGCCACTACGGGGAGTCGCACGAGGACAATCGGGCCTTTATTGCCGACGGCATGGAGGTGAAGAAGCTCGACGATATTCCGATGAGCGCAATGTGGGTGCAGAAGCCCGGCGTGAACAAAGTCCAGTACGACTACAATGCGGATGATCGCGAGTCAGCGTCTGTGGCGCATATCTACGGACAGAACATCGCGGCGGCGGAATCCCTGACGACGTGCGATGCCATGACGGCCTGGGCCTGGTCGCCTGAGACGCTCAAGCCGACTGCGGACCAGGAGCTGCTGAATGGCATCAATCGATTTGTCATCCATGAATCCGCCCACCAGCCACTGATTGACAAGGCGCCGGGCGTCACGCTGGGCCCGTGCGGCCAGTGGTTCAACCGCAATGACACATGGGCCGAGCAGGCTTACGTGTGGACGAAATATCTGGCGCGGAGTTCCTACCTGCTGCAGCAGGGCAGATTCGTGGCCGACGTGGTGTATTTCTACGGCGAAGACTCCAATATCTCGGCGATCTTCCATGATTCATCGCCTGATGTGCCGGCGGGATACAACTTTGACTACATCAATGCCGATGGGTTGATTCACGAACTCCATGTGGATGATGGACGAATCACCACGCAGTCGGGAATGAGCTATCGCGTGCTGGCTCTGGACAAATACAGCAGGCACATGTCACTGCCAGTGCTGCGCGCCATCTACAAACTGGTGGAGGATGGCGCCGTCGTAGCCGGTGAAAAGCCGGTGGGCACTCCAAGTCTTGCCGACGATCAGGCCGAGTTCAACAGGCTGAACGATGAGCTCTTTGGTTCGGGCACCGGCGTGCACGCTGCCGGCAAGGGCAAAGTATACGCAGGCCAGGATGCCGAAGCTGCTCTGCGGGCACTCGATGTAGCTCCCGACTTCGACTATTCCAAGCCCGGCAACGATCAGCAGGTAGACTTTGTTCACCGCAAGCTTGCGAATGGCGATCTCTACTTTGTCGACAACCGCGGCGACAAGGACTCGACCATCGAAGCGCACTTTCGCGTGACCGGAAGAGCTCCGGAACTGTGGTATTCCGAGACGGGAAAGATTGTTCCTGCATCGTACGCAATTGCTGACGGACGCACCACTGTCCCATTACACCTTGAGCCTTGGGGAACGGTTTTTGTCGTATTCCGCAGGCCCACAGGCGAACGGCAGCGCACGCTTCCATCCGTTTCAGACACGCGCCTCGCCACAGTCGAAGGACCGTGGACCCTGGCTTTCGAGCCGGGGCGCGGGGCGCCAGCATCCATCTCTCTGGATAAGTTGATCTCGTGGAACGATAGTGCCGATACAGGTGTTAAGTATTTCTCGGGCACCGGAACTTACACCAACACGATCACCGCGCCGGCCAACTGGTTCAGAAAAGATTCGACGCTCTGGCTCGATCTGGGCGATGTGAAGAATATGGCGGTGGTCACGGTGAACGGGAAGCCGCTCGGCACGGTCTGGCACGCTCCCTTCCGCGTGGACGTGACAGGCGCGCTGAAGCCGGGCAGGAACGAGATATCAATCAAGGTCATCAATGCCTGGGTAAACCGCATCATTGGAGACTTGCAGCCGGGAGTGACAACCAAGTACACCTTCTACACGTGGAAGTCGTACAAGGCGGATTCGCCATTGCTACCGTCAGGTCTCCTCGGCCCCGTCGTTGTCGTACGTGAATCGGGGTCATAGGCAGGCTGGACTTTGTATTGCATAATTGGTCCGGTATGGGCGCGCCTGGCTGTGATGATGCGCGCTCATCCGGATGATTGTTTTTGCTTAATGAATCGTTGTGCTGCGTCGTCGCGGCACATACCCGGCCATGTCGCGCAGGTGCTTCCGCATTTCCTTGCGGGCGGTTGCGCTATCCCGGTTCTTGATGGCGAGCAGCAGGCGCTTATGCTGTGCACAGGCCTTGTCGGGAACGCCT
>DASSHM010000119.1:0-16966 GCA_035692885.1 Occallatibacter sp. | reverse complement strand
GCTCGTGGAACTCCCATGCGCCGTGGGGCGTGCGCGGGTTGTACGGCCATTGCTGGTTGACGTAGGTGCCGGAGTAGGTGAGGACGCGGTGGTAGAGATCGGGGTGGTACCAGGCCATGATGAGCGCGCAGGAGCCGCCGGAGCTGCCGCCCATGGTGGCGCGGCCGTCGGGATTGCGGGTGAGACGGACGTGGTAGCGGGATTCGACCTGGGGCAGCACCTCCTTCTCGACGAACTCGGCGTAGCGGCCGGACATGGTGTCGTACTCGAGACCGCGCTCGCTGCCCTGCGCGTCGCCGCCGCCATTGCTGATTGAGATGGCAATCATTGGGGGAACGCGGTGCTCCGCGATGAGGTTGTCGAGGACGGTGAACAGGAGGCGGTCAGGACCGTCGGCGCCAACGATGAACGGCGCGGCGGTGCCGGGGACGTACTGGCGCGGCACGTAGACGAAGACCCGCCGGGTATAGGGCGCGGGATGGCTGGTGGTGACGATAAGCTTTGCCGGGTTGGCCGGGTCAGGCGTGCCAAAGGTGCCCGGGTCGCGGGCGATGCCCGGATAGATGCGGGAGCCGGCGGAGCTCATGGTGAATTCATCGACCGCGCCGTGCGGGACGCCAGGCTGTTCAGACGCCTGGGGAGCAGAGGGGTGGGTGGGGCCGATGATGAAGTTGCCGTCTGCGGTTGCTGGGGGAAGCGTGCCATCAGGCAATTCCCTGGCCTGCACATAACCGGGCGCGTGAGGATCGCGCGTGGGCGGCGCAAGGCGTGCAGGTTGCTGGGCGGTGGCGGCGCCGCACACGGCGGACAGGAAAAACGCGATGAGTGAAAGACGGACCAAGGCAGCCCCCTGTGATGATGCGCAGCGGAACCCGGCGAGGAAGCACGCTCCACAGTCTAATTCCCCGATCGCGGCGCGGTTTCGTAAGTGGAGAAACCATTCCGCCCGCTCGCGAGGGTAGATTTCGACGGCCTTCGCGAGAACGGGGAAATGTTTATTGCTGAGCGGTTCTGGCGGCGTCTGGTGCCTCGTACTCAAACAAGCGGAAGTTGCGCAGGCACTCAGAGAGCGCGCCCATCATGGTCTCGCTCCACCCGGAGGGATGAAACGGGAGTGCGTTCTGATTGAGCTGGATATCGGCGCAGGCGAAGAACTGAAGATCGCGGCGTTTTGGCACCGCGAATTCCTTGATGGTGATGCAGGCCTCGATTTCACCGGAGGGGTGCTGCTTGGTAATGGAGAAATAATGCAGGCGCGCGAGGGACTCAGAGGGGTCTTTCTGCAGGAATTTCCAGTCGCTCATGTGACTCCTTTCAATTGACCTGCGCAGCTCAGGGGAGGCGTACCGGAAGCGGACGCGCGTGATGCGCAATGCAGGGGAGAGTGTACAAGCAGGATGGGAAATGCGCAAAACCGGGAGCGCGCGGACGCCGGAGATTCAACCTGCACGGCGCTTCCGATGCCAGCGCCAGGCGGTGCGAACAATGTCGTCGAGATTGGTGTAGCGGGGCTTCCAGCCGAGCTCGCTGATGGCCTTTTCCGAGCTTGCCACGAGCACGGCGGGGTCGCCGGACCGGCGGGGATGAATCTCGGCGGGGATGGGGTGGCCGGTGACACGGCGGGCCGACTCGATGACCTCGCGGACGCTGAAGCCTTTTCCGTTGCCGAGGTTGAGGATGATGCGATCGCGCGCGTCAAGGGCCTTGAGCGCGAGCAGGTGGGCGTCGGCAAGATCAGAGACGTGGATGTAGTCGCGGATGCAGGTGCCGTCGGGCGTGGGATAGTCGTCGCCATAAATGCGGATGGAGGGAGGGCGGCCGAGGGCGACGTCGAGGATGAGTGGGATGAGATGCGACTCGGGCTCATGGGCCTCGCCCCGGGTGACTCCGCCGGGGCCTTCAGGAGCTCCGGCGACGTTGAAGTAGCGGAGCGAAGCATAGCGGAAGCCATGAATCCGATTCAGCCACTGGAGCATGTACTCGACCAGAAGCTTGGACTCACCGTAGGCGTTGGTGGGCTGCAGTCGGGCGTCTTCGGGGATGGGAACGGCCTCCGGCTCGCCATAGACTGCGGCGGTGGAGGAAAAGACGAGGCGGCGGGGACCGTGAGCCAGCATGGCCTCAAGCAGAGACAGGGTGGAGGCGGTGTTGTTGCGGAAGTAGATTTCAGGCCGTTGCATGGACTCGCCGGCTTCGATGAGCGCGGCAAAGTGGAGAACGCCATCGAAGGGCTGGCCCTGGCGATTGGCCGCGGTGAAAAGGCTTTCAATCGCGGCCCGATCAGCCACATCTCCAAGGACAAAATCCACCCCCGGGGGCAGCAGGTCGCGGCGGCCGTGGGAGAGATTGTCAAATACAACAGCCGTATGGTCTTGCGCCGCAAGTAACCCGGCCACGGTGCCACCGATGTAACCCGCGCCGCCGGTAATTAGTACCTTCACAAAAAAATTGCCCTTCTTCAAACGGTTTGGTTTACGGTTAAGTCTATTACAGAGCGGGACCGCGCTCCGGTCGTTTATTCTGTATCTGAGACCGCCCAAGCCGCCTCGCAATGAGATCCGCAGCGCCGCACCGAGGCGCATGGTGGACAGGAATTGCCGGGCTCGGCGCCCAGCCGGCCGGGTGGTGATTTTGCGGGTTGACCGCGTGGAACTGTGCTACTGTTTGCACTGCCTTGGAAATGACAGGACTTGAGAAGATGCCAGGGCCTTGCAGCGTCGGCGAAACGATTTGCGATGGACGTGAACGGATGACATCCAGGCTCCGCCTCAGCGATGTTTCGGGCAGATTCATCCAGCAAATCGGGCCTGCTCAACTTCTCGAATCCCTGCAACCAAGAACGACAGCCGGATTGTGAAGCATTCCCGCGGCGGCGGAAGAAGGCATACCCCGCCTCGTACAGCGTTTGGATTCCGGGTGAACGAAACGAATCGGGAACGAGATTGAAGTAATCAGCGCATGACAGAGACACAGGAAGAGCTGCGAAGCATGCCGAGGACAACCAGCCGTTTGAACGGCGACGACAGAGGAATCGCGAGCATGGCTCCAAACCCGACCTCAAAGCCCCCCAGCTTTAGCATGCTCCCCGAGCCCGAAGGCAGGTCAGCTTCATTTATCACCAGCACGGTGGTCAACGGGCTCATTCTGGCCATCTCAATCTACGTGGGGTTGGCGGCCAAGACTGTCATCCAGCACACCTATGAGCAAACCCAGATCATCATCCCCCGTCTAAAGACCCCTGAACCGAAGGAGAAGGTGCAGCCGGTCAAGCTGCCTCCTCCCAAGCCGAGGGAGATGCAGGAGGCACCGCCGAAGATCAACCTGCCGCGGATGGAACCGAAGCCTGCGATGAAGCCGATCGAGATGGAATCCAAACTGACGGTACCGGCGATGAAAGAGGCGCGTCCGTCGGTGATCCTGGCTCCGCAGCCCAAGGCGGCGCTTACGGCGGCGGCTCCTGCGCAGGTTCAGCAGGCGAGGCCCTCGACCGCACCGGTGCATCTGGGCGAAACATTCGGGGTGATGCCGAATCCCAACGCAACGCGGCCGGCGACAGTGGCGGCGCTGGGCAATCGATATGGCGGCATGACGGGGCCGGCGGCGGCGCCGCGCGGGGTGGTGGGCTCAACCGGCATCGGGAACGGAACGCGGGCCGGATCGAATGCCGGCGTGACGGGCCGGGTGGCCTCGGCTGGAATACCGGGATCGGCGGGAACGGGCGGCAACTATGAGCGAGGCCGGGTAGCGTCGGCGGGGATTCCGGGGATGGCGGCGCCCGCGGCGAAGCCAGCGCAGACCGAGACCCCGAGATCGACGAGCCTGGAGGTGCTGTCGAAGCCTCCGGTGCGCTATACCCAGGAGGCGCGCGAACTGCGCGTGCAGGGGGACGTGATTCTGCGGGTGACCTTCAAGGCCAGCGGCCAGGTGGTGGTGGACAGCGTGGTGCATGGGCTGGGCCACGGGCTGGACGAGGAGGCACGGAGGGTTGCGCGGGAGATTCGCTTCCGCCCGGCAACACGCAACGGTCAGCCGGTGGACTTGACGACCAATATCACCATTACGTTTCAATTGGCATAGGGGACGAATAGACCGATTTTTCGGGACAGGGAGCCGCTTGCTGATTGCGGCCGGATGATCCAAAGAGCTAAACGAGTAGAACCAGTTCAGGAGCATGCAATGACGTTTCTTAAAATTCCCTCCGCGCTGCTCATCCTCACCCTGGGTGTGACCTGCGCGTATGCGAAGAAGAGGCCACAATACCAGCAGTCGCGGCCGCTTACCCCGGACCAGTCGGCGCTGGTGCAGAAGGCCATCGCACGCGAGAAGGTGACAATCAACAACATCCGCGAGCGGATGCCGCTGGTGGAGACCTACATCCAGGACACCCAGCCGGACGCGCAACTGTACGAGGTACCGGTGGGCGACGAATACGTGTTGAGCCGCGTGGACTTTGGAAAGGCTTTTTATGACAAGACGTTCACACCGCGCACCAAGCAGCAGGACCAGGGATTCTTCAAGGGATCATTGTCGGCCATCACCAGCCTGACCAAGCTGCTGGGTCTTGACCGGCACTTCACCTACAATCCCACGGGCTTTATGCAGATGATGTTCCTTGACCCGACCAGCTTTGACCAGGAGCACTACGCGTTCAACTTTGTGCGCAAGGAGTTTCTGGGTTCGGTGCGCACTTCAGTCTTTGACGTGCATCCGAAGGTGTCGGGGATGGGCAGGTTCTTCGGCCGCGTGTGGATTGAGGACCAGGACGGCAACGTGGTGCGCTTTAACGGCACCTATACCGGTCCGCGGTCAGAAGACGAGTCGCGCTACTACTTCCATTTCGACAGCTGGCGGATGAATCTGCAGCCGGGGCTGTGGCTGCCGGTGGAAATCTACGTGGAGGAGTCGCACCGCACCCAGGATGAAAAATCGCCGGGACTGAAGGCGCAAACGCGGTTCTGGGGCTACTCACTCAAACTGCCCACGCGTGAAAGCGAGAACGTGAGCATGCGGGTTGAGGACGCGGTGGACAAGAGCGACGACTCGCAGGATGTGAGCCCCCTGCAGGCCACGCGCCAGTGGGTGGCACAGGCTGAAGATAATGTGATTGACCGGCTGGTGCAGGCGGGCCTGGTGGCGCCGTTGACGCCCGACGGTTACGAGACCAAGGTGCTGGACCAGATTGTGGTGAACCTCGCGGTGCCCAACAACCTGGCATTCAGCACCCCTGTGCACTGCCGCGTGCTGCTGACAGACACCATTGAGGCAACCACGGTGGGCAACACGATCCTGATCAGCAAGGGGCTGCTGGACACCTTGCCCAACGAGGAGTCGATTGCCTCGGTGGTTGCGCTGGAACTGGCGCACGTGGCGCTGGGTCACCACATCGACACGGGGTATGCCTTCAACGACCGGCTGATGTTCCCCGACGAGTCGACCTTCCAGCGGATAGACATGTACCACACCGACGCGGACAACGAGGCAGCCTCAAAGGAGGCGATGAAATATCTGGAAGCTTCGATGTACAAGGACAAGCTGGCGAGCGCGGGACTCTACTGGGAGCAGCTTGCCGACCGCGGCAAGCAACTGAAGGCGCTGACCACGCCGAAGCTGGGCGACTCACTGCTGCGGGCAGACGGCACTCCGTGGATGGACGCTTTGGCCCGCATGGCGCCGAAGATCAACTGGAACGACTTGGCGCAGATTCCGGCACTGCCCCTGGGAAGCTGGTTGAAGGTGGACCCGTGGAGCGACCGGGTGCAGATGCTGAACGCCAAGCGCTACGCGCCCATGAACGCACGCGACAAGATGCCGCTGGAGGTAACGCCAATCTACTTTAAGCTGAAGCGGTTTGAGGAGGCGGACACCACGCCGCCGGCCAATGGCCAGCAGGAACAGCAGCAGCCGGCCGGCCAGAGCGCCCCGGCCGCAAGCTCTCCAGCTTCAAACGCTCCAGCTTCAAACGCTCCGGCGGCGGCGCAACCGGACGCGACACAGCCTGCCGCACCGGCGGCCAACCCGCAGTAACACCAGTGAGCAGCCTGGCGCGGAGAGCAATCTCCGCGCCAGGCTGAAGGCTGGCCCGCATTCCAACCGGACCTTCGCGGCAGAGCGAAGGACGCACGAGTGGGACGGATTTGTTTTGCTTATGAGGAACTATCTTTTTCTCCTGGTATGCACGGTGCTGGCCACTGGCGCATGGAGTGCGCGGGCACAGGTGGTACCGTCGGCATCCAAGGTGCAGTCGAGCCTGCAGGTGGGCGTGATGGGCTCGTGGTTCCAGCCGGACTACGCGGGCGGCGGGGTGCCGATGGCGAGTCCGCAGCACTTGGGCGGATTTGGCGCATACGCCGATTTCGGGCTCTCGCGCTGGGTGAGGATTGAAGGCGAGGCACGGTTCTCACGCTGGAACCAGTACCTCGCCATCCACCAGGACAACTACCTGCTGGGATTAAACGTTCCCATCCACACCTTTGGCCCGGTGACGCCGTATGGCAAGTTGCTGTTCGGGATGACGAGGATGAACTTCGAGTACAACCTGACGACGTGCCGCTGCGCCACCATCGCGTACGGAGGAGGCGCGGATGTGCGCCTGAACCAGCGCTGGAGCGTGCGCGCAATCGATTTTGAATACCAGCAGCTCCCCAACTGGGTATCGGGCCAGCCCGACCAGCTTCACCCCTACGGATTCAGCGCCGGCATCGCCTATCACGTTTTTTAGAGCCACGGCACAGCAGGCGACAGGCACGGCAAGCGGAGGCACAGCGAGCGCTGGACAGGTATTGTGAAGCCCTGCTCCGGCGGGCAAAATGAGCAAGGCCGCTCCAGCGGGAGCGGCCTTGTTTTGTCTCGACCATTGTAGCTGGCTATGCCGGTGAGGGCGAGCCTTCTGGATAGTTGGGTCCGCCGCGGCTCTCCGGCTTGAGCACTTGCTGCACGCTGCCACTGCCGGTGTCAGTGGGCGAGGCCAGCGCCGAGCGGACCGGAGGCAGTTCCCTGCCCTCAATCAGCATCTTCACCTCTTCGGCATCGATGGTCTCGCGCTCAAGCAGGGCGGCGGCGATGCGATGCATGGCATCGCGGTGGGTATCGATGATGGAGTAGGCAGACTGATACGCCTCGTCGATGAGCCTGCGTACCTCGAGGTCAATCTGGCGCGCCGTCTCCTCGCTGAAGTCGCGATGCTGGGCAATCTCGCGGCCAAGGAAGATCTGCTCCTCCTTCTTGCCGAAGGTGAGCGGGCCCAGGCGGCTCATGCCGTACTCGCAGACCATGCGACGGGCGAGATCAGTGGCGGTTTCAATGTCGCTGCCCGCTCCGGTGGACATCTGGTTGAGGAAGATCTCCTCGGCCACGCGGCCGCCGTAGGCGGTGGCAAGGCGCGTCTCAAGGTACTCGCGCGTGTAGTTGTGGCGGTCATCGGGTAGATAGACGGTGACGCCGAGGGCCATGCCGCGCGGGATGATGGTGACCTTGTGAATGGGGTCGGAGTTCTCGCGCAGGTAGGAGACGAGAGCGTGGCCCGCCTCATGATAGGCAGTGACCTTCTTCTCCGCGTCGGTAAGCAGCATGGACTTGCGCTCGGAGCCCATGAGCACCTTGTCCTTGGCCAGCTCGCAGTCATACATGGTGACCTGCTTGCGATTGAAGCGGGCGGCATTGAGCGCGGCCTCGTTGACCATGTTGGCCAGGTCGGCGCCGCTGAAGCCGGGAGTGCCGCGCGCCAGTACGTTGAGGTTCACGTCGTCCGAGATGGGCACCTTTTTCACGTGGACGCGAAGAATCTCCTCGCGGCCGCGCACATCGGGCAGGCCGACGACCACGCGGCGGTCAAAGCGGCCGGGGCGCAGCAGCGCGGGATCGAGAACGTCAGGGCGGTTGGTGGCGGCGACGAGAATGACGCCGTCGTTGGACTCAAATCCGTCCATCTCGACGAGCAACTGATTCAGGGTCTGCTCGCGCTCATCGTGTCCGCCGCCGAGGCCGGCGCCGCGATGACGGCCGACGGCGTCGATTTCGTCGATGAAGATGATGCAGGGAGCATTCTTCTTGCCCTGCTCGAAGAGATCACGCACGCGGCTTGCGCCGACGCCGACGAACATCTCGACAAAGTCAGAGCCGGAGATGGAGAAGAAGGGCACGTTGGCCTCTCCGGCAACCGCGCGCGCCAGCAGCGTCTTGCCGGTTCCCGGAGGCCCGACAAGCAGCACGCCCTTGGGGATGCGGCCGCCCAGCTTCTGGAACCTCTGGGGCTCGCGCAGATACTCAATAATCTCCTTGAGGTCGTCCTTGGCCTCGTCCACGCCGGCGACATCCTTGAACGTCACCTTTTTCTGCTGCATGGAGAGCAGGCGGGCGCGGCTCTTGCCAAAGGAAAGTGCCTTGTTGCCGCCGGACTGCATCTGGCGCAGCATGAAGAACCAGATGGCGCCGAGCAGAACGAACGGTCCCACGTTGAAGAGCAGGGGCAGCAGGATGTTGCTCTGCGGATCCTTGAGGTTGAACGCAACCTTGTTGGCGCGCAGTTCCTTCACCAGGTCGCCGGTGTCGCTGGGGATGGTGGTGTGGAACTGGTCCTTGGGCGTGGCCTTCAGGTGGCCGCGCAGTTCGGTGCCTTGAATGGTTACGTCCTGCACCTGTCCGGCATCGATCTTGTCGAGCAGATCAGAGTAGGAGACCTCCGCGTCTTTTCCTCCCATGCTTGTGCCCTTTTGCACAACGCCCCATAACAGCATGAGGCAGATGAGGATAAAGACCCAGAACATGATTGTCTTGACGGTCGAATTCACCAGGAACCCTCTTTCCCGGCGGGGGAGTATCCGCAGACAGGACTTCCAGCACCGCCTCCATCATCCATTAGACGCTCAAACCTTCCTCCAAGACACAGAAAGCACAAGCAGAGCAGGCGGGATACACTTGCCCCTGACCGCCGGATGAGCAGTATCTGAAGATTGTACTCCGAAGGCAGTCAACCCCCAAGATGGAAGTACCAACATACACATGGAATTGCGGGTTTAAGAGGGCTCCAAAGTAACCGCCTGCAAGGGATGTGCAGTAATGGCCAGACCGGGCGGTTGGTCCACCGCGACACCCTGCATCCAGAGGATTTGCCCCCCGATCTCGAGCACGGGCCAGGAGGCGCGGGCGGCTCCCGAGACCTTGAGCCGCTCCAGCACTTCCTTGACCTTGCGCGGGCCGCTGGAGTGGCGCAGACGGACGCGGTCGCCGGGCCTCCACGGGCGCAGCAGGGCGGCGCAGGGCGGGGTTTCAAACTGCGGGTCAACCGGCGCGGCCAGCTCAATCCTCATGCGGAGCCCGAAGGCCGGGGCAAGCAGCTCGCCTGGGACTGGGATGCGATAGATCATCGATTCAGCCTGTTCCGCGCCCGCGGCCGGCGGGGCAACGGTCAGGCGAAGTTCCCTGTGGGTGCGCTCGGCGCGCAGCCCCTGGGCAAGTTCGCATTTCTGGCCGTTGCGGCCGCTGAGAGCCAATGCGCGCAGGGCCTCGGTGGCGTCGAAGCCGGGAGCAAAGCCGCACTGCTCAGCCGCATGGCGCAGGAGGCGGCGCTGCAGAGCGGGGTGAAGTGCTGCGAATTGTCTGAGGTCAATGGCGATGCCCTCACCGGAGGCGCGGCCCCCGCCTCGGACCGGCCTGCCCTCCAGCAGGACGTGAGGCGTAACGCGGGTCACCTCCGCCTGCCACCAGGCATCCTCATCGCGGGCAAGGACGGCCATTTGCGCGAGATGGCCGCGGAGGCGGGGATTCCAGCTCTCAAGCGCGGGCAGAAGCTCGTGACGGATGCGGTTGCGGGTGAAGGTGAGATGGCGGTTGGTGGAGTCCTCGCGCCAGGGCTGGCCGAGATTCTGGAGATAAGCCTCAACCTGGGTGTGAGTTGCGCCGAGCAGGGGACGGAGGATGCGCCCTTCGGGAAAACCGAGTACGGGATGAATGCCGGATAGGCCCTCGGTCCATGCGCCGCGCAGGAACCGGGCGAGAACGGTCTCAGCCTGGTCATCGAGGGTATGGGCGGTGGCAACAGCGTCCACCGCGCCGTAGGTCATGAGACGCCGGAACCAGCCGTAACGGAGACGGCGGGCGGCCTCTTCGATGGTTTCGCCCGGTTTGCCGAGGTCTGGCTGCGCGCGGGCCTCACGGGCGGTATCGACCTGAGCGTGGTGAAACGGCAGACCGAGTGATGAGGCTAGATCGCGGCAAAAGTCGAGATCGGCGTCGGCTTCAGCGGCGCGCAGGCCGTGGTGCAGGTGGGCGGCGTGCAGCACCAGCCCCAGCTCCCCTCCGCGTTGCACGAGCACGCGCAGCAGGGCCACGGAGTCTGCCCCGCCTGAAAGGCCGACGGCAAGGCGCAGGCCGGGTCGGAGCAGCGAGGTGTCGAGGGGGAGCGGCGGTGTGAAAGGAGCGCGCACGAGAGGATGATACGACTTTGCGGTCTGGGACCGCGTTAGGACCACGGCGAGAGACGGCGGACAAGCATTCGTCTCCGGCGGCAATCCGCCACCGTTGTATACTCCACCCGGTATGCAAGTATTTGCGATTTTGCCGGCGGCAGGGCTGGGCACAAGGATGGCCGGACCGCAGCCGAAGCAGTTTCTCGAGCTGGATGGGGTCCCCATCCTCATCCATTCCCTGCGCGCCTTTGCCGCCGTGCCACGGGTGACGGCGATCTATGTGGCGGTGCGCAAGACGGAGGTGGAGCGGGTTGAGAGTCAGGTGGCCGAGTACGGGTTTGCGGGCAAAGCGCGCGTGGTGGAGGGCGGCGACCACCGGCAGGAATCCGTAGCCAACGCGCTGGCGGCGCTGCCGGCCGGGCTGGACGACATCGTTCTGGTGCATGACGCGGTGAGGCCCCTGATTGACCCCGCGACAATCGAGCGGACCATTGACGCGGTGGCGGAGTACGGGGCGGCCATTGTAGGCCTGCCTGCCGTGGACACCATCAAGCAGGTGGAGCGGACCGCGCACGGTGCGCTGATTACAGCGACCATTCCGCGCGAATATGTGGTGCAGGCACAGACGCCGCAGGGGTTCAGGTACGGTCTGCTGCGGCAGGCCTTTGCCGAAGCGACGGTGGACGGCTTTATGGGAACCGATGAGGCATCCGTGGTGGAGCGGGCGGGACACCCGGTGGCGGTGGTGCACGGTTCTCAGGTTAATCTGAAGATTACCCAGCCGGGCGACCTGGAACTGGCGGAGTTCTACCTGCGCCAGCGCGGCCGCTGAGAACGGGCAAACCGGGTTGACCTGACCCGCTGACCGCCGGAACCGCCCAGGCTGGAAACGACAGGCACGGAGACCATGCACACACGGATCGGATTCGGCTGGGACTCGCATGCATTCAAGGCGGGTGTACCTCTGCGCCTGGGCGGGCTGACGCTGGACCACCCGGAGGGCCTCGCCGGGCACTCCGACGGCGACGTGCTGCTGCATGCGGTCACCGACGCCCTGCTGGGCGCGGTGGCGGCGGGGGACATCGGGAGCTTTTTTCCGCCGGGCGACCCCAGATGGAAGGACGCGGACTCGGCCATCTTTCTTAACCTGGCGATGGAGGAGCTGCAGCACGCCGGTTACCGGGTTGTGAACGTGGATGCAACCCTGGTGCTGATGACGCCGAAGATTGCACCCATCGCCGGCGAAATGCGCGCCCGCGTGGCTGATCTGCTGGGCATCGACATCGGCCGGGTAAGCATCAAGGCCAAGACGCCCGAAGGGCTGGGGCTGGACCACGTGGCGCAATGCCACGCGGTGGCGCTGGTGGAGCGGGTGTTTGAACCGGACGATCTAAAAAGCATGAGCGAGGTTATCGAAAGCCAGCGCCAACTGGAGGATGTGGTGGACGACCTGCTGAGTTCGGTGCACGGCGTGCCCAAACGCAGGACCGAGACTCCGGCCTATGACACCGAGGACATTACCTGAAGCAGACGGCCGTGGATAAGCGCCTTTTGCCCTAACACAAAAGTTGCAGCAGGGACCTTGTGCGGGTATGCTCTGAGGTGACTTGAGGACTGCCGCCGGCTTGATTCCCCATTGTCCGAGGGCTCTATTGGCCAGACTATTCCTCATTGCGTTCCCCTGGTTCCCGGCGCTCCGGATGCGGGCCTGGGGTGGCGTTGTTCTCACCCTTGGGCTGCTGGCGCTCTTGCCCGTGGCCGGGGCAGAAACCAAGGCCGGCACGCAGGCCGCCACAACGAATCAGACCTCCACGGCCGCAGCGGCATCGGGACAAGTCATCCGGCTGGGCTCCTCCGTCGAGGAACTCACCGGACCCTGGAAGTTCCGCACCGGCGACAACTTGGCCTGGGCACAGCCGGACTACAACGATTCCGGCTGGGGCGAATTGGACATGGCTCCGCCTCAAGGGTCATTTGACCCATACCTCGGCACCAGCGGATTTGTACCGGGGTGGACGGTACGCGGGTATCCGGCCTACTCGGGCTATGCCTGGTATCGCCTGCGGGTGAATCTGCAGGGCGTGGACGGGGCGATGTCTAGTTCGCCGCTTACCATCAAGATGCCGGACGACGTGGATGACGCCTACCAGGTATTTGTGAACGGGCGGCAGATCGGCAGCTTCGGCAGGTTCCACAACGGCAAGATCACAACCTACATGACGCTGCCGCGCGCATTTGACCTGCCCGGGGACATCCGCGGCGGACCAGTAACCATTGCGATTCGCGTGTGGATGGACGAGGCGACGCGCATGATCAACCCCGACACCGGAGGGCTGCATGGCCCGCCGGTGCTGGGATTCTCTGGCCCGGTGCATGCCATGCTGGAGCTGGACTGGGCAGCGGTGGCCCGCACCGAGATGAGCAGCTTTGCAGAGCTGGGCGTGGTACTGCTGGGATTGCTGGTGGTGCTGGTGCTCTATTGGCTCGACCGGCACGAGAAAGCCTACTTCTGGCTCGCGCTGACGCTCGCCGTAACCGCGCTGGGCACGATCATGGGGCTGATTCCGTACTTCCATACGTGGATTCCGGCAACGCCCGGACTGCTGCTGACCGATGCCATCCTGCTGCCACTGCTCATCGCGCTGTGGGTGCTTTTCTGGGCCACGTGGTTCCGACTTGGCCACATGCCGCGCCTGCGCGGGATGGTGTGGTCCATCGCGGGGCTGCTGGCCATCAGCGTCGCCTGCCTGCGCGCTCCGCTGTACGGGAGCCTGATCCCGGTGCAGGCATCCCTGGCGCTGGTGCCGCTGGTCATGCTGCTGAAGCTGCTGCTGGGCGGACTGCTGGTCTGGGTGACATGGGAGGGGGTCCGCAAGGACGCGGCGGGAGGATGGATGGCCCTGCCCGCAGTCGCGCTGGTGGCCGCCTCAATCTACGAGCAGAACATGCTGATACTGCACGTGCCGCTGAAATACTTCTTCTTTGGATATTCGGTGAGCCTGGGGCAGATTGGGGTGGTGGCGTCACTGAATATCATTACCGTGCTGCTGATGCGGCGCTTCTTCCACTCGCTGCAAAAGCGCGAGCACCTGCAGCAGGAGGTGGAGCAGGCCCGCGAAGTGCAGAAGCTGCTCATCCCCGAGGCGCTACCCACCATTCCCGGCTTTCTGCTGGAGAGCGAGTATCGCCCGGCATTGCAGGTGGGCGGCGACTTTTTCCAGATTCTGCCGGACGGCGCGGGAGGCGTGCTGGTGGTGCTGGGCGACGTAACGGGCAAGGGATTGCAGGCGGGGATGCTGGTTGCCCTGCTGGTGGGGGCAATCCGGACGATTGTCGAGACGAGCTTTGAGCCTTCGTATGTGCTGGAAGCGCTGAACCGGCGGCTGTGCGGCCGCGGGCAATCGTTTGCCACCTGCGTGGCGCTTCATGTGTCAGCAAACGGCGAGACCGCCATTGCGAACGCGGGGCACCTGCCGCCCTACCTGAACAAGAAGGAAGTGGCGACCGAGGGCAATCTGCCGCTGGGAATGACCGACACCATCCGCTTTGACTCCATCCAACTGACCATGCAGCCGGGCGACCGCCTGACGGTGTTGACCGATGGCGTGGTGGAGGCCAGAAACGCCGCCGGCGAGCTGTTCGGATTCAACCACGCACGCGCCATCAGCCATTTGCCCGCTGCATTCATCGCCCGGGCGGCGCAGATCTTCGGCCAGGACGACGACATCACGGTGCTGTCGATTTCGCGGCAGTCGCCCGATGGAGTGCAGCACAGGGAGACGGTTCCTTTTACCACGCGGCCAGCCGAGGCGTAGGCCGAGGCATTCCGGCCATTTGAATCACGGGCCGCGCGGATAAAGACCCTGAAATTTTGATTGCAGATTTTCCGCATTGGCCGTACCGTTGCGAGAAGCCTCCATCTCACATCTGGAGTTCAACCCATGCAATTCGCGCTCTTTCTGGTGCAGAGCCATGCCGATCCCGCTCAGATTCAGCGGATGGCACTGGCCGTGATGACAATCCTGCCGTTGGTTATTCTGGTCGCGCTTGCGGTTGTCATTGTTCCGTTCTGGTTTATCTGCAAGAAGGCAGGATTTTCTCCGTGGCTTTCGCTGCTGAATATCATTCCGCTGGGGAATCTGGTGCTGATCTACGTGCTGGCATTCGCGCAGTGGAAGGTGACTCCGGTTCCGGCGATGGGGCAGATTGGGTATCCGTTCCCGCCGCAGCCGCCGCAGCAGTAAGCGGGAACTGGTAGCATCGAAGAGGAAAACGCTCCTCAACGATGCCGGAAAACCAACTCTCCCCAGACAGAGCTCCCCGCGTACGATTTGCGCCATCACCCACCGGCTACCTGCATGTGGGTGGGGCGCGCACGGCCCTGTTCAACTGGCTGTTTGCGCGCCATACGGGGGGCACCTTCATTCTGCGCATCGAAGACACGGACTTCGAACGCTCGTCAGAGGAGATGACGAGCGGCATTCTGGAGGGCATGCGGTGGCTGGGACTGGACTGGGATGAAGGACCGTTTCACCAGTCGCAACGCCTGGACCTCTACAAAGCAACGGCGGCGAAGCTGGTTGCGGGCGGGCATGCGTATCCCTGCTTCTGCACGAGGGAAGAGCTCGACCAGCGAAGGAAGGACGCGGTGGCGGCGGGCCGGCCGACCAAGTATGACCAGCGCTGCCGAAGGATTCCGCGTCAGACGGCGGAAGCGCGCATTGCGGCGGGCGAGGCGGCCGCGATCCGCTTCGCGGTGCCGGATGAGGGCTCGACGGGCTTTGACGATGCGGTGTTCGGCAGGGTGGAGATACAAAACACGGAGATTGAGGATTTTGTGCTGCTGCGCGCGGACGGGGTCCCGACGTATCACCTGAGCGTGGTGGCCGATGACCTGGACATGGGTTTGACGCATATCATCCGCGGGGCCGATCACATTTCAAATACGCCGAAGCAGGTGATGCAGTATCGCGCGCTGGACGCGGAGCTGCCGGTATTTGCGCATGTGCCGCTGATTCTGGGTCCGGACCGGACGCGGCTGAGCAAGAGACACGGCGCAACCAGTGTGACGGCCTACAAGGAGATGGGAATCCTGCCCGAGGCGTTCAGGAATTTTCTTGCCTTGCTGGGATGGACGCCCGGAGGCATGAAGGACGGGAACGGCAAAGACCGCGAGGTTTTCTCATCCCGCGAGCTGGTTGATCTGTTCACGCTCGACGGCATCTCAAAGTCGAACGCGGTGTTCGACAACGACAAGCTGGCCTGGCTGAACTCAGAATATATTCGCGCCATGCCGGTGGAGGAGCTTAGCACGAGTCTGGAGCCTGTTTTTGCAGAGGCCGGCCTCACGGCCCCACCAGGGAAAGTGCGTGCCCTTACGCCGCTGATCCGCGAACGCATCAAGACCCTGCGCGACGCGGTTCCTGCAGCCGACTTCTTTTTTCTGCCCGAGCTTGCGCCCTATGACGCGGCCGACCTGATTCCGCCGAAGGGTGATGCGGCGCTGGCGCTGGACATTCTGGCGCACGCGCGGGAACTGCTGGCCACCACCGCATTTGACCACGCTACGCTGGAGCAGGCGCTGCGCGCGGCTGCGGTTTCGCTGGGCATCAAGACGGGGCCGATGTTCCAGCCCATCCGGGTGGCCGTGTGCGGGCGAAAGAACGCGCCGCCGTTGTTTGAGACCATGGAGGTGCTGGGGCGGGAGACCTGCCTGAAGCGCATCCAGCAGGCTGAAATACGTCTTGCATCGCTGCATTGAGCAATATAGTCAGGAGCCAGGAACTACAGCAATGACAGATGACAACAGAGACAGGCCGGAAACCCGCACCATCTCCAATTTTTTGCGCGACCAGATCGCGGAGGACGTGCGCACGGGAAAGTTTGGCGACGCGAAGGTGCAGACGCGCTTTCCTCCTGAGCCGAACGGCTATCTGCACATCGGGCACGCCAAGGCAATCTGTCTCGACTTTGGGCTCGCCGATGAGTTTGGCGGCAGAACGAACCTGCGCTTTGACGATACCAACCCTGAGAAGGAAGAGCAGGAGTACGTTGATTCAATCCAGGCAGACGTGCGCTGGCTAGGATTTGAGTGGGACCGGCTGTGCTACGCATCGGACTATTTTGGGCAGCTTTATGAGTGGGCGCTCAAGCTGATCAAGGCAGGCAAAGCGTATGTGGATGACCTGACCGCCGACGAAATCCGCGCTTATCGCGGCACGCTGACCGAGCCGGGCAGAAACAGTCCCCATCGCAACCGGACGGTCGAAGAAAATCTCAATCTGTTTGAGCGCATGAAGAAGGGTGAGTTCCCCGACGGAAGCCACGTTCTGCGCGCAAAAATCAACATGGCTTCGCCCAACCTGAACATGCGCGACCCGGTGATGTACCGTATCCTGCACGCCACGCATCACAGGACGGGTGACGATTGGTGCATCTATCCGATGTACGATTACGCGCACGGGCAGTCGGACTCAATGGAGCAGGTGACGCACTCGATGTGCACGCTGGAGTTTGCCGACCACCAGCCGCTTTACCGCTGGTACATTGAGCAACTGGGCATC
>DASSHM010000118.1:0-14174 GCA_035692885.1 Occallatibacter sp. | reverse complement strand
GCTGGGCTCCTTCGCCACGGCATTTCTTCTGTATGGAATCGCACTCACCTTCGGGGCCACCGGAACGACCCAGATATACGAGATCGCGCAACTCGCACCCGGCGTTCAAAACCACTCCATGCTGGCCGCTGCCCTGGCGCTCATGCTGGTTGGGATACTGTTCAAGGTCTCGGCCGCGCCATTCCATGTATGGACGCCGGACGTATACGAGGGCGCGCCCACGCCCGTGGTGGCGCTTCTCTCCACCGCGCCAAAGGTCGCGGCATTCGCACTTCTGCTGCGGGTGGTGTACGAGATGTTCCCCACCCTGAAATTCATGTGGCAGCCGCTCCTTTGGGTTGTGGCCGTACTTTCCATGACGGTTGGCAATCTGGCTGCGCTGCGCCAGCAGAACGTCAAACGCATGCTGGCCTACTCCTCCATCGCCCACGCCGGCTACCTGCTGGCTGCATTTGCCAGCGTCGGCTCCAGCGGAATCTCCGCCGCAACCTTTTACACCGCTGCCTACGCCGCCATGAACGTCGGCATTTTTGCGGCGGTAACGCTGGCCAGCGGCTACGAAGAGCGGCTCCCGCTCATCCAGGATTTTCGCGGGCTCATTTACCGATCGCCCCTGCTGGCAACTCTGATTGTCTTTTTCCTCATTTCCCTGGTTGGAATTCCATTCACGGCAGGTTTTTTTGGTAAGTTCTATTCGTTCTCTGCCGCGGTGAGTGGAGGAGCAATCTGGCTGGCGGTGATCGGTCTGCTCAACTCCGGCCTGGCCGCGGCCTATTATCTGCGCTTCGCCTTTGCCACCGTTCAGCGGCCTGCCGGGCAGGCAGTGCCGCCGGTGCCAACATTGCGGGCAGGTGCAGCAGTCATGGCTGCACTGGCCCTCGCCGCTGCCGCGACGCTGGTGCTGGGGGTTGTGCCGGGGCGGATACTTGAGGCCGCACAAACCGGGGCCTATACCTTGCGCGCTCTGCCCACCCCGATTTCTGCCCCTGCCGCCGTACGGGTTGTGCAACGCAACCGGTAAAATTGCCGCCCTGAATCCATGCAAGGCGCAAATAATTCAAGATTCACGATCCACCCCGTAAATCTGGAAGGTCACTCGGGATTCGCGCGGTACCAGTCGACAGTGCGGCGCAAGCCCTCTCTAAAGTCAATCGTGGGCCAATACCCGAGCAATTCGTTCGCCCGCCGGATATCCGCGAGCGAATCGTGAATATCGCCCGCTCGCGGAGCGCCGTATGCAGCCGCCCCCTTGTACCCGGTCAGCTCCTTCAGAATGTCAAATGTTTCATTCAGCGTAATGCGCTTGCCTGTGGCGATATTCATCACCCGCCCTGCAACCCGCCCGGCGGGCGCGTCAGCGGCCAGCAGGTTGGCATTCACAACATTCTCAATGTAAGTAAAATCGCGGCTCTGGCTGCCATCTCCGTAGATGGTGGGCTGGTCACCTGCCAGCATGCTCCTGATAAAGATCGCGAGAACACCTGAATAGTGTGAGGTGGGATCCTGATATGGGCCGAAGACGTTGAAATAGCGCAGCACAACCGCCTCAAGCCCATAGACCAAGTGGAACGAGCACATGTAGTGTTCGCCGGCGAGCTTGGCCACCGCATAGGGCGAGATCGGGCTCGGCAGCATCTCCTCCTGCTTGGGCAGAACCGGAGTGTCTCCGTAGGCGGAGGAAGAGCCGGCATAGATGACGCGCCGCACCCCCGCTGCCCGGGCCGCAACCAGAAGATTGACTGTCGCGGTGACGCAGTTCTGATGGGTCCCGGCGGGATCCAGAACTGAACGCGGCACTGAAGCCAGCGCAGCCTCGTGGAAGATGATTTCCACACCTTCGCAGGCCCTGGCGCACACGCCCGGATCAGACAAATCCCCGTCGAGGAACTCCATTCCCTGTAGTCCGGACAGGTTGCCTCGTTTCCCGGTGATGAAACTGTCCACACCCCGAACATCCTCGCCCCGCCCAAGCAGCGCGGCGACGATCGAGCGGCCGATAAATCCCGCGGCGCCTGTAACCAGGTATTTCTTCAAGAGGCCTCCTGCCCCGCGCCGCTGCATTCGCGAGCGGTGTGCTTTACCAGAAAGGATACTATTCGCGAGGTCCTGCTCCAGCTTCCCGCGGATCCGTTACCTCGGTATGCCCTCCCCCAAAAGCGGTATTGCCTTTCGGTGGTCCTCGCGCGATAGGCTGATGCTACAAATAGTTGCACATCGACTTACAATCAAACTATGTTCACAGTCACGGCAGGTTCCCTCGAAGAGTTGAAGCAGAAGATTGAGACCCGGCAGGCGCGCATCGGCATCGTCGGCATGGGCTATGTTGGGTTGCCGCTGGCGTTGCTGTTCAGCGGGGAAAAGTTCCGCGTCACCGGCTTTGACATCGCCGCCGACAAGGTGGAGAAGTTGAACCGGGGCGACTCCTACATCGTGCGCATTCTGCCCGGGATGATAAACGAAGCCCGCAAGGCCGGCTTTCGCGCCACCGCCGACTACTCAGAAATTGCACAGATGGACGCAATCATCATTTGCGTACCCACACCTCTCAACGAGTACCATGAGCCGGACCTCAGCTTCGTGACCGGCACAATTTCCTCCATCGCGCCATACGTGCACGAGGGGCAGTTGATCGTGCTGGAAAGCACAACTTATCCCGGCACGACCGAGGAAATCGTTGTGCCCCTGCTTGAAAAGGGCAACAAGGCTGGACTGAAGGTCACGCGGGCGGCCCAATCCTCCGGCATCCATGTCGCTTTTTCTCCTGAGAGGGAGGACCCCGGCAACGACACCGTCGAGCGCCACGACATTCCAAAAGTTGTTGGTGGCTGTGGCCCGGCCGCTGCTGGGCTGGCCGCAGCGCTCTACAGCACCATCTTCCGCCGCGTGGTCCCGGTCAGCAGCCCGTCGGTAGCCGAGATGGCCAAGCTGCTTGAAAACATCTACCGCTGCGTCAACATCGCCCTGGTGAATGAGCTGAAGCAGCTCTGCCTGCGCATGGGTATCGACATTCACGAGGTAATCGACGCAGCCAAGACCAAGCCGTTCGGATTTCAGGCATTTTATCCGGGTCCGGGGCTGGGCGGGCACTGCATCCCCATCGATCCGTTCTACCTGTCGTGGAAGGCCAAACAGTTTGACTTCCGTACACGGTTCATTGAGCTGGCGGGAGAAGTGAACACCGCGATGCCCTACTTTGTCATCGATCAGGTGGCGGCCGGTCTCAACGATCATTGCAAGTCGATCAAGGGCTCAAAGATTCTCGTGCTCGGCGTGGCCTACAAGCGCGATATTGACGACCTGCGCGAGTCGCCATCGCTCACGATTATTGAACTGCTTCGCGAGCGTGGCGCCACCGTTGCCTACAATGACCCGTTCTTTCCCACTGTCGGCCAGGGACGCCATTATGCACTGAACCTGACCAATACACCACTTGACCAGATTGGGCAATTCGACGCTGTTGTGATCGTGACTGACCACACCAGCTACGATTACAAGTCCATCGTTGAGCAGGCCAGGCTGGTCGTTGATACGCGCAATGCCACCAAGGGCATCAAATCGCCAAAGATTGTGCACTGCTAGCAACAGACGCGGGTGATGAATATCACTTCCTGGCACGGCCAGGCAGTCGTGTATCGTGGGCCCATCGTGTATCGTTGAACGTTAGCCCATGATGTCCTTTTCCTATACGCTGGCCGAGTCATATGGCTTTTCTCTTTGGGAGAGGCTGCTTTTTGCCGCCTTGATAGCCATTTCCATCGCGCTGTTCTGGCGGCGATTCGCAGTCGTGCTTCTGAAGATTCTGCACTCCAGAAAGGACGCGGACTTCCGGCTGTCTCCGATAGGCCGTCGTGTCTGGGATTTCTTCTGGGAGGTTCTCTGCCAGAGCAAGGTGATTCGCCAGCGGCCTCTGCCCGGACTGGCTCATGCCCTGGTCTTCTGGGGCTTTTGCGCCTTTGCTCTGGTCACCGCGAATCACTGTGCCGTTGGCCTTGGGGTGGGATTCCTGAACCCTGGCAGTGCGATGGGGATGTTCTATTTTGATTTTGCCGCCGTCTTTGCCCTCGCCTGCGCCATCGGAATTACGGGCCTGTTTTACCGGCGGTTTCTGGTTCAGCCCCGTTGGCTGGGCAGGGAACTTTCCTGGGAATCCGGACTGATAGCGTTTCTTATCTTTGCACTGATGGTCACCTATCTGGCGATGTTCTTTGTCGCCACGGGCAGTGCGGCGGCGCACGCGCTGTGGTGGGCACACTCGCTTACCTTGCTTGTCTTTCTACCGATTATTCCCCGCACCAAGCACATGCATCTGGTCCTGAGTCCGGCCACGGTCTTTCTCTCCCGCGGTGGCTTCAGCCGCATTCCAGCCCTTGTGGGCGACGAGGACTTTGGTCTGGTCGCAGGCGCAGATGTAACGCGCCTGGCAAGTCTGCAGGCCTATACTTGCGTGGAGTGCGGCCGCTGCACCGAGCACTGCCCGGCTGCAAATACAGGCAAGCTGCTCGACCCCAAAGAAATCATCCTCGGCCTGCGAGGATACCTGAACGAATACGGGCCGGCATCGCATGAACCGCTGCTGGGCAAATATAACCAGCAGGAGGCCGCCTTTCAGTGCACAACGTGCGGAGCGTGCGAATTTCAATGCCCGGTGGGGATCGAGCATCTGCCCATCATTGTCGGGTTGCGGCGCGGCGTGGTGAATACCGGCGCCTGGGAGGATGATCATGGCGCCAAGCTCTTTCTAGCGCTGGAGCGTGGCTCAAACGCGCTCGGCATCAGCACCCATGACCGCGATAAATTCATCCAGAAACAGGCGCTGCCCGTCTTTGACGGTTCACAGGAATACTGCCTGTGGCTGGGGTGCATGGGCGGCTACGATCCCAAGGGAAGGGAGATTGTGTCTGACTTTGCCCGCGTCATGAATTACCTGGGTACCAGCTTTGGCGTGCTCCGCAAGGAGAAGTGTACCGGCGATCCGGTGAGAAGACTGGGCAACGACCTGCTCTTTCAGCAGTTGGCCGAGACCAATCTGGAGGCGCTTTCGCAATCCGGTGTGACGAAGATTGTCTCCATCTGCCCGCATTGTGTACGGACCATTCAGGAGGATTGGAAGGAATTCGGAACGCCTCCCGCAATCGAGCACCACAGCGAGTTTCTGGCGCGCCACGCAGACAGGCTGCCGCAGCAGAAGACTGACAAGAAGATTGTCTACCATGATCCCTGTTACCTGGGCCGGTATCGAGACATCTATGACGCACCCAGAACCGTAACCTCAAAGGCCGGGCAACTTGTGGAGGCGCCCCGTTCGCGTGAGCGAAGCTTCTGCTGCGGAGCTGGTGGCGGGCTCGCCTTTCTCGGCGAGGAGTCGGGAGAGCGTGTGAGTCATGTGCGCGCCGCCGAGCTGACGGGCACTGGCGCGGATACGATTGGAACCGCCTGCCCATTCTGCAACAGCATGTTTCGCGACGCATTGGCCTCTGCCGGTGGCCGCGCTCCCGAACTGCTGGATATCGCTCAGTTGACCGCCCGTGGGCTTGGCCCGGCGGACAGCAATTAAGATGGACCGGAGCTATTTTGCATGAAAATTATCGTCGCCATCAAACAGGTGCCCGAGCGGGATGCGCAGGTGCGCATCAACTCTACTGGCGGATGGATTGAAGAGGCCGATCTCCAATGGGCTTTGAACGAGTCTGACGCGTACGCGCTTGAAGAGGCCCTGCAACTGAAGGAAAAACACTCGGGCGAAGTTGTCGTATTGAGCGCAGGACCCGGACGTGTGGGATCCACAATTCGTGAGGCTCTTGCAAAGGGTGCTGATCGCGCAATTCATGTCGAATGTAATGATCTGGAACGCCACGACGTTGTGGGCATCGCGCGGCTACTCGCCGCGGCCGTCGGGCCTGAAAAGCCCGACCTCGTCCTAACCGGCCTGCAGTCCGATGACTTCGGGCATGGCCAGACCGGCGTGGTTCTGGCTGAGTTGCTCGGCCTGCCGCACGCATCGTTGATTCTGCATGTGGAGAAGACGGATACCGGCCTGCTTGTGAAGCGCGAACTGGAGGAAGGCTGGTTCCAGGAGGTGGCGCTGCCCATACCGGCGGTTCTCACCATCCAGTCGGGCGGCAGCAAGCTGCGGTACGCAACTCTCATGGGCATCAAGCGCGCCAAGACCAAGGAGGTACGGCGCATTACGGCCTCTGAACTCTCTGTCGCACCGGGACAGGTTGTAATACTGGATAAACTCTCACTTCCACACAAACAGAAGTCCACGCAAATTCTGGCGGGAGACGCCAAGGAAGCGGCATCAGCACTTGTCGAAAAGCTCAGGTTTGAGGTCCGGGTACTATGAGCGGCATCTGGGTGGTATTGGAAGAACGGGATGGCCGGATGGGGCGAATCAGCTGGGAGGCCGTCGCCGCCGCCCGGCAGCTTGGTGAGCAGACCGGTGCCCCTGTCAGCGCGATTGTCATTGGCGCAGAGACTCAGGCTGCCGCTGATGAGGCATCTGCGCGGGTTACGGGCAGGGTGGTGCGCTTGCAGCATTCTTTACTGTTTCCATACACCGCTGACGGCTTTACCTCCGCGCTCGAGCAGTTCTTCCGTGCGGAACAGCCGGCCTACGCGGTATTTCCGCACACCTACCAGGTGCGTGACTACGCACCGGCTCTGGCCGCGCGCTTGGGACAGGTGCTCATCGGTGATGTCACAGGCATCACTGAGGGCCCGGAGTTTACGCGACAATTGATGCAGGGCCGGCTAAACGGCACTTTTCGTCACACCGGTGAAGGAACATGCTTCCTCTCTGTGCAGTCGGGCGCATTTCGCGCTGATACGGCTGGCAATGGCAACGCCGAGGTATCTCTGTTTGCGCCGGTTCTTGAGGCTGCGCAAATTCGCACCAGGCCCGGCGAGTGTTTTCGCGCGTCGGCACAGACGGTCGATCTGGGCTCCGCGCAAATTATCGTCAGCGTTGGGCGTGGGATTCAGGAGGCGGAGAATCTGCCAATCGTGGAACAGCTTGCACAGGCTCTCGGCGCGGAACTGGCGGCCTCACGGCCCATTTGCGACAGCGGCTGGCTGCCAATGGAGCGGCAGGTGGGTAGCTCCGGGCAGACCGTCTCACCCCGGCTTTACGTGGCCATCGGCATTTCGGGTGCGATTCAACACCTGGTGGGTATGAAAGGCTCACAGTGTGTTGTTGCCATCAACAAGGACCCTGACGCGCCAATCTTCGAGATTGCCGATTACGGCATTGTTGGAGATCTGTTTGAGGTGGTGCCAGCTCTGACCGCTGCCGTGAACGCAATCAAACAATAGCCTGTCCCGGCGGATTGAGACGAAGAAGAACAACATAACGGGGTACAAGGATGCTTCTTCCTGAGTCGTACACTGCCGCGCTTTTCCTCATGATTGTGAGCATGCTCTGCTGGGGATCATGGGCAAACGCGATCAAGATGTGTCCGCGGTACCGCTTTCAGCTTTTCTACTGGGACTACGCGCTGGGGCTGACGGCCGGCGCCATCTTCTGGGGAATTACGGCTGGCAGCGTCGGCCATCATGGCTCACGATTTTTTGCTTCGATGGTGCACGCGCCCATGGATGTCATCTTGTGGGCTGCTCTCGGCGGAGTGATTTTCAACATCGCCAATCTTCTGCTTGTAGCGGCTATCGATGTAGCCGGGCTCGCGGTGGCCTTTCCGGTTGGCATCGGACTTGCCCTGGTGGTTGGGGCGGTCTCGAGCTATTTCGTCAGTCCGGCTGGCAATCCCATGCTGCTCTTCGGCGGAGTCGCTTTGGTTGTGGTGGCCATCATCACGGATGCCGCGGCATGCCGCAAGCGTGAGAGCACGGCGCAGGCAGCCTCAACCCGTGGAATTGTCTTAAGCCTGGTGGCTGGTGTGCTGATGGGCAGTTTCTATCCCCTTGTGGCCCATGCGCTCAGTTCCCCGGCCACTCCCGGCCCCTATGCCATATCGTTTTTCTTTGCCATCGGCGTTCTCATCTCAACGGTGCCGGCAAATCTGCTGCTCATGGCGCACCCGTTGGACGGCAAGCCGCCGGTTACCGGGTCAGGTTATTGGACGGCGCCCGTGAACTGGCATCTGGCCGGGGTGCTCGGCGGAGCCATCTGGTGCACGGGTGCAGTCGCCAACTTTCTTGCTTCCGGACCGCACCTCGTGGGACCGGCCGTCTCCTACTCGATTGGGCAGGGCGCGACCATGATCTCCGCATGCTGGGGCGTCTTTGTATGGCACGAGTTCAGGGGTGCTCCCGGTTCGGCGCGGGTGTTGCTCGTCCTGATGTTTGTCTTCTTTGTGCTGGGACTGAGCGCGGTCGCAGTGGCGCCGCTGTATTAGCAAAGGAGGGGTGAGCCTTGACTGCTGCTCGCAAACCCATCGTCGTCGTCGGCAGCATCAACATGGACCTGGTGGCTCGTACCCCACGAACACCCTCTCCCGGGCAAACCGTCATCGGTACCGATTTTGCGGTCAGCCCCGGCGGTAAAGGGGCAAACCAGGCTGTTGCAATAGCGCGCCTGGGCTATCCGGTCGAGATGGTTGGCATGGTGGGCGAAGATGTGTTTGGGCAGGCCCTGCTGGACCACCTGAAAGAATCAGGCGTGGGAATTAAAGCGGTAGGGCGTGCCCGCGGGCCCTCCGGTGTGGCCCCCATCCTCGTGGCTCCCGGCGGACAAAACAGCATCGTGGTGGTACCCGGGGCCAATCACAAAGTTGACCCTGGCTACCTCGACAGTCAGAAGAACGTAATCCTGTCAGCCGGTATAGTGCTTTGCCAGTTGGAACTACCGATGGAGGCCCTGAACCACACGCTGGCCATGTGCGAGGCAGCCGGTGTCCCCGTCATGCTCGACCCGGCTCCGGCCGCTACCCTTGCTGAAAGTGTGTGGTCGCGAGTGGAGTGGTTCACACCCAACGAGACGGAGACCGCTGTTTACGTTGGAAGCAGTCTCAAACCCGAGACTGCCGCCAGTGAACTGCTCTTGCGCGGACTAAAAGGCGTCATCCTGAAGCGCGGAGCCGAGGGCACGTATGTGGCCATCTCCGGAGGCAAGTCAGCCTGGATACGTCCCTTCCCCGTATCCACCGTGGACACGGTTGGTGCGGGCGACTGCTTCAACGGCGCTTTCGCGGTGGCCCTGATGGAGGGCAAGGATTGCTGGGCGGCAGCCCAATTTGCTTCGGCGGCGGCCGCCCTCTCCACCACCCGCCGCGGTGCACAGGCCGCAATGCCAGAACGAGCAAGGGTGGAGGAGCTGCTGGCGCACAATCGCTGAATTTCTTTAAGACCAAGGGGGTATTGGATGCGACGTGGGACTTTTTTATTGGTTGTGATCATGGCGGCATGGACGCCTTCCATTGCCCGAAGCCAGGACACACAGTTCCGGCCCATCGGGCAGCAGATTCCCGCCCCTGCCTGTATGTCGCTGCACAATGCCTGGGAGGGACCCGCACCTGCTGCCTGCACGCCTGAGACCCACCAGCAATGGCTGGCGGACCTTGAGCATTGGCGTATGGAGCGCAGGATACGCGTCGCTTATGATCCTGCACGATATGAGCTGCCTGCTCTCAAATGGACCCAATCCAGCTTTATGCAGCCGCAGATGATGGTCCAGGACCGCTATTTTTATGACCAGGCCGCAGGCACGTACACCGTGGACCGTTACCTTGAAGATGTTAAGAAGCGGTACGGCGGAATTGATGCCGTGCTGGTGTGGGCCACATATCCCAACATGGGCGTCGATGACAGGAACCAACTGGAGATGGTGGCGTCGATGCCCGGCGGTCTTGAAGGGGTCCGCAGGATGGTGAGCGACTTTCATCGTCACGGAGTGCGGGTTCTGTTTCCCATGATGATGTGGGACCAGGGTACGCACAAGCCGGCGCAAACGTGGCCGGACGCCGTGGCCGCGCTGATGAAGGAGATTGGAGCGGACGGAGTGAATGGCGACACACAGGATGGCGTACCTCTCGGCTTTGTTGCGGCGGCCGAGAAGGCTGGCCATCCTCTTGCCTTTGAGCCGGAGCAGAGTCCCAGCGACGAAGAGGTGAGCTGGGATGTGATGACATGGGGTCAATACCGGTTTCCATTTGTGCCCATGGTGGACCGCTACAAATGGCTGGAGAGCCGGCACATGGTCAACATCAGCGACCGCTGGGCATCCGACAACACCAACGATCTGCAATACGCCTTCTTTAACGGCGTGGGGTGGGAGAGCTGGGAAAACATCTGGGGCATCTGGAACGGGATTAATCCACGCGATGCGGAGGCCACCCGGAGAATCGCAACCATCGAGCGTGCCGTCGCCCTGTTTCTGGTGAGCCCCCAGTGGGAGCCATTGTATCCCATGAACAATTACGGCGTGTACGCAAGCCGCTGGCCGCTGGGCAAAGAGACGGTATGGACCATCGTGAATCGTGCTGACTATGACATTGGCGGGCCACAAATGGAGGTGCCCACGGTACCCGGCATGCGCTACTTTGATCTTTACCATGGCGTGGAACTGAAGCCGGTGGCCGAGGGTCAAAAGTCCGCCTTAAGTTTCGTTGTGGAGGCGCAGGGATACGGTGCAATTCTGGCCACACCGGAAGCGCCGGGCGCAGCCATTGCCACACTGATGAGCCGTATGGCCGCGATGACGAGGGAGCCACTCGCCAGCTTTTCGCGCCAGAGGGTGGTGCTGGCGCAAAGCATGGTTCCGATTGTGCCCACAAAACCCGCCTCCTCGACGCCCGAACGCATGGTCCTGATCCCTGGAGGCGAGTTCCTGTTCAAAGTGCACGGAACGGAGATTGAGGGCGGTGTGGACCCCGGGGTTGACGTGCAGTATCCGTGGGAGGACTCGCCACGGCGATTCCATGAGCATCGGATTGAGATCAAGCCGTTCTATATGGACAAATTTCCAGTAACCAACGCAGAGTTCAAGCGCTTTCTGGATGCGACTCACTATGCGCCCGGCGACAAGTTGAACTTCCTGCGCGACTGGAAGAACGGCGCCTATCCCGCCGGATGGGGTGACCGCCCTGTGACCTGGGTCTCGCTGGAGGACGCGCGCGCTTATGCGCAGTGGGCAGGCAAGCGCCTGCCACACGAGTGGGAGTGGCAGATGGCAGCGCAAGGGACGGACCACCGCATCTACCCGTGGGGTAATGCTTGGATGTCTGTAGCCGTTCCGGTCACCGACACCGGCCGAAACATGCGCGGTCCTGATCCGGTTGATGCGCACCCGCAGGGGGCGAGCCCCTATGGCGTGATGGACATGGTCGGCAACGTATGGCAATGGACCGACGAGTTCTCCGACGAACATACCCGGGCGGCGATTGTGCGGGGAGGTGAGTATTACAAGCCACAGGGGTCAATCTGGTACTTCCCGCAGGCGTATCGTAATGACGAGCACAGCAAGCTGCTACTGATGGCGCCTTCGTACGACCGCTCCGGCGGCATCGGATTTCGATGTGTACGCGACGCTCAATAATCTGCATGAAGTGGAAAAGGATGCGACATGGGTGAGATGGCTGAGTTGCGTGTATCAGACGGGCATGTACTGGACTCTTACGTTGCGCGACCGGCCGGCAAGCCGGCTGCCGGCCTGGTGGTCATTCAAGAGATCTTCGGCTTGAATCGTCACATCCGCGCCATCGCCGACAGCTACGCAGCGGATGGCTTTCTTGTCATCGCGCCCGCTCTCTTTGACCGTGTGGAGAAAGGGGTCGAATTGGGCTATGACGGTGCCGATACCCCCCGAGGCATGGCTTTGATGCGAAAGCTCGCTACAGCAAGTACGCTGCTCGACATTGATGCCGCGCTGGACCATGCGCGAAGTGAGACCGGCGCCCGCTGCGGCGTCATAGGTTTCTGCTTCGGCGGCCTCATGGCATGGCTGAGCGCCGCGCGCCTGCGGCCGGATGCGGTTGTGGGGTATTATGCCGGCCGCATCGGTGACTATGCCGATGAAACGCCGCGCGCTCCCGTGCAGTTGCACTTTGGCCGCCTCGACACGCATATCCCCGCCGATCAGGTTGAGAAGGTGCGTGCCGCCCATCCGGAGGTCGAAATCAACTGGTATGACGATGCCGGGCACGGCTTCAACTGCGACATGCGCTCAAGCTTCCATGCCGCCTCCGCCGCCCTGGCCCGCGCGCGTGCCCTCGGCTTCCTTCGCAGTCATATGGGCTAGCTGCACAGGCTTAAGTCACGCCACTTCATTCTCCAGCGTGCCGATGGGCGCAATTGTGATTCTGATGAAATCACCGCTCTGCAGCGTGAACGAACTGGGCGGCACAATGCCCGTGCCCGTCATCAAAAAGCATCCGTGAGGAAACGAATTGTCGCGGCGCAGGTACTCCACCAGCAATTTCGGATCGCGTTTCAGCTCTGTGAGAGCTACTGAGCCTGAGAATTCCACGCGGCCACGCCTTAGAATCTCAATCACAATCTCGGTGGAGTGAGGCAGCGGGCTCGTCGCCACCAGAATGCAGGGGCCAAGAGCGCAGCTTCCGCTGTAAACCTTGGCCTGGGGAAGATAGAGGGGATTTTCGCCCTCAATGTCCCGGGAGCTCATATCGTTGCCGACGGTATAGCCCACGATGCGGCCCGCAGGACTCACAACCAGCGTGAGCTCGGGCTCGGGTACCGACCAATGGGCATCCAGGCGAATTCTCACCTTGCCGCCTGAACCCACCGTGCGGCTGGCTGTTGACTTGAAGAACAGCTCAGGACGTTCAGCCGTATAGACGCGATCGTAGAAATCGCCTCCGCCTGCGTCCTTCGACTCCTCCATGCGCGCGCCGCGGCTCCGGTAGTAGGTCACCCCCGCTGCCCACACCTCCTGCAGACCGATGGGAGCGAGAAGCTCCGAGTGCGCAAACTGCTGAGTGGGCGTTCCAGACGCACTCAGGGCCGTTAGATATTCGGGCAGATCGTCTCGCGCCAATAGCTCGTCCCAGGTGAGCTCGGGAACGATGGAATACAATCCATCAACTTCAAGAAAATTTCCGGTTGCAGTGCGATACAGTTTCACCTTGGTCGGTCTCCGGTGTTGCTCTCCATGGTAAATGGCGGAATCTGCACCCTGACCCCACAATCAAAAGATACACGCAATCAACCTGGAAGACGGTCATTGGCTCCAGGAGCTGAATGCACCCGCCCGAATAGCCGCGGCAAGGGCATCGATGTCCGGGGCAAGCGTTCGGTCACGCTCAAGGCGGGGTACAAAGCGGCGGACAACATCGTGCGCGCGCTCCACCTCGGTGCTAGCCCGCAGAGGACGGCGAAACTCAATTCCCTGCGCCGCGCACATCAACTCAATGGCGACTACGCGCTCCACCTGGTCAATAATCTGCCGCAGTTTCAGCGCGCCGGTCATACCCATCGAAACATGGTCTTCCTTGCCGCCATCGGTGGGTATGCTGCAGGTTGACGATGGATGGGCGAGTACCTGGCACTCATTCACCAGCGCCGCGGCTACGATCTGCGCAATCATGAATCCAGAAGAAAGCCCCGGGTCGGTGGAGAGAAATGCCGGCAGTCCCTCATTGATGTCCGGATTCAGCAGGCGGTCGATACGCCGCTCGGTGATTCCTGCCAGGTCTGTCATCGCAATGGCCGCGTAGTCAAACGCAAATGCCAGCGGAGCTCCATGAAAGTTCCCGCCGGAGATGACTGCCCCGCCCACGGCAGTCTGCGAGGCCGGCTCTGGAAAAATGAGCGGATTGTCGGTGGCGGAACCTGCTTCAGTCTCAAGCACGCCCGTCACATGGGTCAGCACGTCACGCACCGCGCCGTGAACCTGCGGCATGCAGCGCAGGCAATAGGCATCCTGCACGCGCGTATCATGCGTGCGATGAGACTCCCGTATCTCCGAGTTGGCCAGCAGGCGCATCATGTGACTTGCGGCGGCGGACTGACCGGCATGCGGGCGCACCTGCTGGATGCGGGGATCGAAAGCGGCGGGGGTTCCCTTGAGCGCCTCAAGCGACATGGCGCCAGCCAGATCGGCGAGGCACGCCAGATGCCGAGCGCGAGCCACCGCCAAGCCTCCAACGGCGGTCATTGCCTGCGTCCCGTTCAGCAGAGCCAGACCCTCCTTGGCGGTAAGTGGCAACGGTTCGAGCCCTGCGCGGCGCAGTGCCTCTCCTCCGGCCACCCGCTCACCGCGA
>DASSHM010000117.1:0-19784 GCA_035692885.1 Occallatibacter sp. | reverse complement strand
TGCATCAAGCCTGACTAACGCAAACGCGGTCGGCCACATCGCGCCGTCATCAAGCTTCGCCTCGTGCATAAAGCCGAGTGTCGCGTACCGGGTCTTGAATCGCTCAGCGCTTTGGAAAAAGCAGACGACCTTTCCTTCGTTTGCATATGCGGGCATTCCATACCAGAGCCGCGGCACAAGGGTGGGTGCGCAATCCCTGATGATGGCATGCAGCCTTTCGCCGATGGCGCGGTCCGCCGTTGGCATCGCAGCCAGGCTCGCCAGCACAGCGCTCTCCCCGTCTGCCTTCTTCGAGCGCTCGACGCGCTTTCGGGATGCTGCACCGGCGGCTTTTATTGTTTTCTTCATCTGCGACCTGCCTTTGTTCGCAAGAATGCTTCAACCCGTGAAACCAGCCTCAAGCGGTATGACCCATCTCCGGGAGCAAGGGCGCGCAGATGCGCCCGGTGGCTGCCCTGCATGACTCAAGCCAATTCCCCAAGCACCCGCTCCAGGCCGCCAAAGAACTTCTGCCAGCCATACTTCGCACCCTGATAAGCACCCTGCTGACCCGGACTGAAGCCCGACTGCTCCATGCGAACATGCGTGCCGCCCTCCACCGGAGTAAGCGTCCACAGCACCATCCACTCCAGTCCGCTTGCGGCTTTGCCTCCGCCCACGCCCCAGAGATAGGAAAGCCGTTGCATCGGTTCGACGGTGAGCACTTCGCAGTCCACAATCCCGTTCCAGTTCGGCGCGGGCTCGGCGCGGAACTGGAATTTCTTTCCCGCCACCGGCTCAAAGTCGTTGCTCATCATCCACTGCGCCAGCAACCGGCCCTCAGTGAGCGCCCGCCACACCTTCTCAGTTGAATGTGCAAAGACCCGCTCCACCACCAGCGAGCTGGGGGTCTCCTCAGCATGACTCATGGGTTCATCCTCTCCAGAAGTGATTCCAGCCGGTCAAACCGGCCGCGCCAGAACACACCGTAATCGTGAAGCCAGTCCACCATGGGCGACAGCGCATCGGGTCGCGCGCTATAGTGCGTTTCGCGGCCCGCGCGCCGGTGCTTCACCAGCCCCGCCCGCTTCAGCACGGTCAGATGCTTTGAAACCGCCGGCTGGGTTACACCCACATAGCGAGTCAGCGCATGAACCGTCTGCTCCCCCTGCCGCGTCAACTCCTCAAAGATGGCGCGACGCCGAGGATCGGCAAGCGCCCGGAACACGTGATTGGTGCTGGCCGGCTTCACATGAAAACCATAACCATATGGTTATGGTTTGTCAAGCAAAATTCTCCTGCAGATCTCATCATCCGCCCCACGCCAGGTGCACATTCGCAGCGCAACTGCCCTCAAATTATGGAATTGCTGCCTTGGGTTGTTTTCTTAGATGTCCGGCGGGATGCTTGATGGCCTCATGCCCTTCCCAGGCACACTTCAAACCAGGCCGGCGGATCGTTCCACTTTTCAGTTGCGGTAAATCCCGCTCTCTGCAGCATCTCTGCCGCTTCGCCGGGCAGGTATTTGTAGCTGTTCTCGGTGTGGATGCGCTCACCGCGCTCAAAGTCCACCTGCATGTCCAACTCCGCCACATACACCTTCAGCCGCGTCCGGCTCTCAAGGTGCATCTCCATCCTGCGTTCCTGTTCGTTCCAGAGCGCCCGGTGCACAAAGTTCTCCGTGTCAAAGTCCGCGTCGAGCTCACGATTCAGACGGGCCAGCAGGTTGAGATTGAAGGCCGCGGTCACTCCCGCCGCATCGTCATACGCCGCCTGCATCCGCCACTCGTCCTTCACCAGGTCCACGCCCAGCAGCAGCGAATCGCCAGGCTGCAGCGCCGCGTGCAGGTTGCGCAACAGTCGCGCCGCATCTTCGGGATCAAAATTTCCAATACTCGAGCCGATGTACAGCACCATCCGCCGCGCACCATCCGTCCGCGGCGCCACGGTCAGGTTCCGTGTATAGTCCACCACCCGGGGTGCCACCAGCACGTCCGGAATCTCGCGTTCGATGCGCTTCCGGGCCGCCGCCAGCGCGCTCGCCGAAACATCCACCGGCTCATAGACCACGTCGCCCTGCCGCTCCACGGCCGCGGCCAGCAGCAGCCGTGTCTTATCCGCTGACCCCGCACCCAGCTCCACCAGACGCACGCGATGCCCCCCGCTCGCGCGCTCAACCATCTGCCCGGCAAATGCGCTCAAAATGCCCCGCTCCGTGCGCGTAATGTAGTACTCAGGCAGTTGCGTAATCTGCTCAAACAGCCTCGACCCCGCCTCGTCGTAGAAAAGCCATGGAGGCAGACTCTTCGGCTTCGCGCGCAAACCCTGCCACACGGCGGCAGCCATCTGCTCGCCGGCCGGTGTCTCCACGGCCGATTGGATTGATTGTTCCCCTTCGTTCGCCAGATGTGATCGCATCAACTGCTCCTAAGATGCCGCCAGACGGATTCCCGCAAACTGCCAGCGCGTCTCCGGTGCAAAGAAGTTCCGGTAGCTCGGCCGGATATGCGCGCGAGGCGTGACGCACGATCCTCCACGCAGCACCATCTGTCCGCTCATGAACTTTCCGTTGTACTCCCCAAGCGACCCCGCCAGCGGCCTGAACCCCGGATAACCCAGGTACGCGCTCGCCGTCCACTCCCAGCAGTCGCCAAACAACTGCGCCGGGCCGGCCCCAGCTTCGCTGGCTCGAGTGGTCGTTAATTTCCCTGATTCAATCAGGTTCCCATTCACTTCCGCGTTTTCAGCCGCCGCCTCCCACTCGAACTCCGTGGCCAGCCGCCTACCCGCCCAACGCGCGTAGGCGTCAGCCTCAAAAAAGCTCACATGGCTCACCGGAGTCGCGCCCACCTGCTCCAATGTCCTCTCGCCACGCAGCGTGAATACACTCCATGCGCCATCCCGCTCAGTCCAGTAGAGCGGCGCACGCCACCCGTTCGCGGTGACCGCATCCCACCCTGCCGATAGCCACAGATCCGGCCGCTGATAACCGCCATCCTCAATGAACCGGGCAAATTCGCCATGTGTCACCAGCCGGTTGGCCAGGGCAAAGGGCTCAAGCCATACCCGGTGACGCGGCAACTCATTGTCAAAGCAGAACCCCTCTCCGCCGCCCACTTCGCGCAGGCCGCCCTCAAGCTCAACAAAGCGTGTTGGATTGACTGCGCCGTCCGCTGCCTCCGCTTCTCTCCCGCGATACGCAGGCCGCAGCGGATTGGTGAAGAAAGCCTGCAGGATGTCTGTCAGCAGCAGTTCCTGATGCTGCTCCTCGTGATGCGTGCCAAGCTGCAACCGCTCGAGCGCTGCCGCGCCCACACCAGCCTCCAGCAGCTTCTCCACACCGGCATCCACATGCTCGCGATAGCGCAGCACGTCCTCCAATGCCGGCCGCGAGAAGGATGCCCGCAAACGCTTCTCAGGAAAGCTGCCATAGCTCACGTAGTAGCTGTTGAACAGCCAATGAAAATCCGGATGAAACACCTTGTAGCCCGGTAGATATTCGCGCAAAATGAACGACTCAAAAAACCACGTCGTGTGCGCCAGGTGCCACTTTGCCGGCGAGGCCTCGGGTGAGGCCTGCACCATCATGTCCTCGGCGCTCAATGGCTTACACAATTCCAGCGTCCGGCGCCGCACCGCGACAAAGCGCTCTGCGAGCCGTGTCCCTGCCCGGTCTGTTACTGAGGTGCTCACCGCGTCCTCTTGCGCATGCGGTTGAGTGTAACCCATACAGCTGAAAACATTTCTCACCTATCCAGCGGGGCGCGCGTCTAATCCATGACGCAATCTCTTAGCCACAGGCCGCAAACAGTGGTTTAATTCTTCTGCGGACGAAGTTCAAGGTTTGTCGCCCATCACTCCTTCGCCAGGAGGAACCATGACCAGAGCAGATTTACGCCACTGGCCCTCGGCGATGGCTGTCTCCGCGGCTCTACTTGTTGCGGTGCCCGTTACCATTGCGCAGACTCCCGCCTCCGGCCAAGTCCAGCCGCAATCCGTTCCTGCCGCTCCGGTCTCCTCGGTGCATCAGCCCCCACCGGTCCCGCTCACCCCCGAGCAGGAGGGCGATGCCATGCTGGCCAAAAAGCGCTATCAAGCGGCTATTGCCTCCTACAACAAGATCCCGGAAAAATCAGCAGCGGTGTGGAACAAGCTGGGAATCGCCAACCAGCTCATGTTCAATCTCGACGAAGCGGCCCGCTGCTATCGCGAATCGCTCCAGCGCAACAAGAAGAATGCCAGCGTCATGAACAATCTTGGCACGGTCTATGACTCCCAGAAGGACTATCGCCAGGCCGAGCGGATGTATCGCAGGGCCCTGAAAGTTCAGCCACGGTCCCCTCTCATCCTCAAGAATCTGGGAACCACCCTGATCACGCAGCACAAGTACAAGGATGGCTGGAAGGCGTACGAGGCCGCGATCAGCCTTGATCCCACCATCTTTGCTCATCAGTCGAACTATCAGGTATCCAACCCCACATCGGTTGAGAACCGCGGCGCGATGAACTACTTTATGGCTCGCGGCTGTGTGCGCGCCGGGCTGCGCGAAGAGGCCATTGACTTCCTGCGCCGCGCCATCAACGAGGGGTACACCACGCCCAGAAAAGTCGCCAACGACGCCGAGTTCTCAACTCTCCACGGGTTTCCACCGTTCGAGCAGCTTCTGGCTGAGCAGGCAAAACATCCCTAGTGCATTTCTGAACTGATTCCAACGAATCCGGGCCGTAAATCCCGGCTCATGCCTCAGTGGATATTCCACATCAGGTCGCGTCGTCCTGATGGCGGGCTTCTACGTCTACGTAAACGAGAACGATTGTCGTCTCGATATCCGGCATGAAACTCCTCCTGCTGTCCATTGCGCTTGTCGGCTTTACGCTCGGTGTTTCTACGGGGCAAGCTTTGCCCGCGCCCCAGCCGCAGTCTCATCGCGGCCCCAGCGGTACTCCCGCCACGCGCGGCCTCTTTGGTACCGTCACACAGGTCGGCGATGGGCTTTATACCATCCAGACACGTACGAATGGAACCTACACGGTGCACTTCAACGCCGCCACCCGTATCTTCAGGGAGCCCGTACACGAGCCGGGCGCACGGCACCCCATGCGCGGCAGCGGCTGGCCAGACGGTCCGTGGGTGGTCACGTCTTCCGGCATCACGCTGGGCGACACCGTCGTTGTTCATGGCAGGGTCAATGGGCCGGATAGAACCGTGAATGCGCTCTTCATCGTACAACTCATCTTCGAGCATCCCGGCCAGATGCACGAAATGACGGCAAGTTACGGCAAAACCTGGCTTGTCGGCCAGGTAACCGCTATACACGGCATCCGGGTTACGTTGCGGGGCGATCCCGACAATACCGCACACACCTTCGTGGTCAACAAACATACCAGCTTGAGATGGCGGCAGTTGCCTCTCACGCTGTCCGCGTTTCACGCCGGCGATACCGCGCGCGTGGATGGCTCAGTCAAGGACGGTGTCTTCGTCGCCGCGCATGTTTCTCTGCTCAGCCTGTCGCCGCCGGCGGCCCACACGACCCCGCAGACCGGCCGCACTCATCCAGGACTCACCCTCCCATGAACATGCCGCCGTTCACGTCCAGAACGTGTCCGGTGATATATGCCGCCGCGTCCGTTGCCAGAAAGGCCACCGCATGCGCAATGTCGGTATCGGCTCCCGGCCTGCCCAGCGGAATGGAGGCCATCATGGACTCCCTGAGCTTGTCATCCAGCACCGCGGTCATCGCCGTCTCAATGTAGCCCGGCGCCACCGCGTTCACGGTGATGCCCCTCGATGCGACTTCCCGCGCCAGAGAGCGCGTCATCCCGATCAGGCCGGCCTTTGAAGCGGCATAGTTCACCTGCCCGGCCTGACCCGTTTGCCCCACCACGCTGCTGATGTTGATGATGCGCCCCCAGCGATTCTTCAGCATCGGCCGCAGCACCGCCTGCGTCAGCAGGAACGCGCCGGTCAGATTCGTCGCCAGCACCTCGTCCCAGTCCGCGCGCTTCATTGCCATCGCCAGCCCGTCGCGCGTGATGCCCGCGTTGTTCACCAGAATCTCCACTTTGCCAAACTTGTCCAGCACCGCTCTGGCGCCGGCTTTGATTGACTCCTCGCTGGCCACATCCATGCCAAACGCCTCGGCCCGTCCGCCCGCTGCGGCAATCTCCGCCGCCACCTCGGCCAGCCTGGACTGGTTGCGGGCCGCCAGCGCCACCGTGGCCCCGGACCGGGCCAGCTCCAGCGCGCATGCGCGTCCAATCCCCTGTGAAGCTCCTGTCACCAGGGCAATCCTTTGCTGCGGATCCGCCATTCGCCCCCCAATCCCCGCGCGCGGCCTGCGGTCCCGCGCCGCCCGCTTTGCGCCGAAACCCCATTATAGGGACCGCGCCTCCGGCGTTCGCATCCGCCCGCCACCGGCTTTTTGTTCTTGACGGCTATTAGCTGATAGGATATAGCTCATATGAGCTAATATGAACAAAGACCTTGGAGCCTGGGAAGTCGCCGTCCTCGCCCTGCTGCGCGAAGCGCCCATGCACCCATACCAGATGCTGCGCCTGCTCCTCGATCGTCACAAGGACGACATTCTCGTCCTCAAGCGCGGCTCGCTCTACCACGCCATCGGACGGCTTGAGCGTGCAGGCTTCATCCTCGCCGCATCCACCGGCCGGGCAGGCCGCCGTCCCGAGCGCACCATCTACCGCATCACTCCCGAAGGCCGCCGCGAGCTCAACCGCACTCTCCGCGCCATCATCGCCCTGCCCCGCCGCGAATCCTCCGAGTTTATGACGGCCATGAGCTTTCTCATCCATCTCACGCCTGCTGAGGCCATCCCTCGCCTTGAGGAGCGCACCCGCCGCCTTCAGGACGAGATCACGGGTCTGTCTGCCCGTCTTGGCGCGGCCTCCTCCCATGTGCTCCGCATCAACCTCATTGAAGGCGAGTACCTGCTCGCCATGCTCCGGGCCGAGCTCGCGTGGATCCAAGGCCTTCTTCAAGACCTGCGCTCCTCGCGTCTTGACTGGGATCTCAAGCACATCTTCCGTGAAATCCGCGCCCATACGCGCGCCGCGGGCCACAACCCGCCTGAGGAGTAAATCATGTCTGCCGGCACCAGCCCCGCCGCCTCCGCCTCTCTCCGCTTCGCCGCCCCCATCTGGACTCTGTTGATCCTCGCGCCTCTCATCGCCGAGGTCCTCAGCGGCTCCACGCGCTTCAGCATTCTCTTTGTCTTCATCCCCGAGGTCATGGTGTGGGGCGTTGGCGCGCTGCTCGCGCGCGAGTTCGTCCGCAGATGGCATGCCGGGGGCGCCAGTCTGCTCCTGCTCGGGCTTGCGCTGTCTGTCGCTGAAGAGTTCGTGATTCAGCAAACCTCCATCGCGCCACTTCCTTTCTTTGGTGTAAATGCCTCCTACGCGCGTCTCTGGGGCGTGAATTGGCTCTACTTCCTCTTCATGCTGGGGTATGAGAGCGTCTGGGTCGTTCTCATCCCGGTCCAGATAACCGAGCTCCTCTTCCCCGCCCGCCGCGGCCGGCCGTGGCTGCGCGGGCGCGGCATTGCCGGATGCTGCGTCAGTTTCGTCATCGGCAGCTTCCTGGCCTGGTACGGCTGGACCCAGCAGGCGCGCATCCACTCGCTCCACGCGGCTCCGTATCAGCCGCCTGTCGCGGCCCTGGCGGCAGGCGTCGTTGCCATCGTTGCTCTCATCGCGCTCGCCTACGCGCTGCGTCGACGTGGGCACGCCGGTTCCAATCCAACGCGCAAGACCATCAACCCCTGGGTTGCCGGCATCGCGGCGTTCGTCCTCAGCGCCGTGTGGTATGTGGTGATCGGCATGGTCTTTAATCCGCACCCCGGCCACCCGGCATCAGCAGTATTGCTCGCTGCCGCCGCATGGGCCGTTTTGGCCTTTGTGCTCCTAGGTTATTGGGCTGCTTCCTCCCAATGGGGCGACATGCACCGCTGGGCGGTGGCTTTCGCGCCCACGGTCTCATGCATGGCCGGCGGCTATCTCAGCACGGGGGGATGGTCCCGGCTCGACCTCACGGCCAAGATCGTTCTCAACGCGCTCGCATTCGCCGGCCTGCTCTGGCTGGGCGTCCGGGTCCATCGCCGGAACCATGCGCCCGCCGATCCCAATCCCGCGCCCGGTATCGCCAGCATGTCCTAGTTGATTCGGTAATGGCCTCAAGGCATGGATGCCGCAGTGGCGCTTGAGCGCGCGGCCTGAGCTTGATCTGCCAACACGAGATGACTCAATGAAAGGGTTCAGAGTGCGGAATGGGAGCACGATCGAGCGTGAAAAATTGTCCGCGGCTCATCCCGACGGGGAAACCACTGCGGTGGCTCGTCGCGCGGCCAGCGCCGGTCTCACCAGTTCCGCCGGCCAGATATACACTGCGAGCCGGCGTGAGTAGTGCAGCACTGGCTTTTCGCCCGGCAGCGCGATGCCCACCGCGTCGGCCAGGTCGTTGCGCTCAATCTGTGCCTCGGCGGCCTCCAGCGGCCACGCAACGTGATGAACCGTCGCCCTTGCCAGTTCCCCCGCGCTGTTGCGCGAGAATAGCCAGTAGCGCTCGGTCAGGAAGTACTCCAGTGTTCCCGGCTGGCTCTCCACCATCCGTCGTGATGGACCAAGCCCGCGGTACCGTGCCTTGAAGAGAACCGGCTGGTTCGACAACCGCCGCCGGCTGAAGAACTCGAACTCACGCTCCGAGCGCTGCCTCAGCCGCATCTCGGCCCAATGGTAGGGAAGGTGATAGAAGGTGCGCGCCATCGCCACCGCCAGCACGTTCGGCGCCTCCAGCGACAGGAAGTACACGCCCTGCATCCCTGTCCTTGGTTCGCGCACATAGGTCCGCAGATTCAGTTCCGGAAAGCTGCGCGTGCCCGGTATGGGCGGCACGCCGCGCACCTTAATACGGTCCATCCAGAAGGGCACCACGCCCAGCCACGCCGCACCCTGAAACGTGTCCACCTGAAGGCCCTTCGGCAGCAGAGGCGCCACCTGCGCGGCAGCAACCGGCCAGTGTGCAAACAGGAGATCATTCCAGCGCTGGGTCATCGCCCAGCGCCCGGGGGGCAAGGGCCGCGGCCGCTGCGATGTGCGTACTTTGATCTCCTGCATCAACCCGTTTCTCCCGCATAGGGTCAGACGTGGTGGGACGGCCGGGGTTTCACTGCTGGCATGGAGCCCCAATGCCGTATTCTGTTCGCGAGCCCACTCCTATGTCTAGTGATTCTTTTTCACCCGCTGGCGCAAGTAACCGCACTGATGTGTTCGCGGTGCATGGCGCAGACCCCGAAGTACTCGCCTATGCCATGGCCCGGTACTCCCGTTCGGCCCTCTCCATGCGTGAGTCGCTCTCTGAAATCAGCGCTCAGCGGGCTGAACAGTTCCTGAACACCTTTTATTTTCAATACGGTCACCGCTCCATCGCCGATCTGGCCCACATCGCCTTTGCCGTTGAACGCCTCAGCCTGCTGGCCGCCATCGTCCTTGTGGATGAGCAGCGCTGGGACGGACAGGAGCGCTCCACCCGTTACCAGAACTTCCTCAAATCCGGCTGGTACATGCCCGGCTTTGGCCCGGACGCCGCCTCGGCCACCCTCTACGCCGATACCGTCAACTCGCTCTTCGCCGCCTACCAGAGCACCTCCGCCGCAGTCCTTCAGGCGCTGCGCCTGCGCGTCGCCTGCCCTGAGGAGATGAAGCCCGAGTCCTACGAGCGCACCCTCAAGGCGCGGGCCTTTGACTTCGCCCGCTACCTGTTGCCACTGGCCACAAATACTTCGCTCGGGCAGATCGTCAATGCCCGCACCCTCGAAACTCAGGTCTCCCGCCTGCTCTCGCATCCTGTTGCGGAAGTCCGGGACCTGGGCCAGAAGCTGCGCGAGGCCGCCACGGGCCCCGCATGGAACGTAAACGCGCAGGCCGGCGCGGATTTTCTCGCCCGGCTCTCTGCCGATCCCGCTTTGGCCGCGGAAGCCGCAAATCTGCTCACGCGCGAGGTCCATACCGCGCCCACGCTGGTCAAGTACGCTGAGCCCAATCCCTATCTCATGCAGTCGCGGGCGGAGCTGGCCCAGGCCTCCGCCGATCTGCTCGCGAACGAGCCCATCGCCGCCACGCCCGTCGTTGACCTCGTCGAGCGCACGGAGTCGCTCGAGGTGGAGCTCGCCGCCACCCTGCTCTATTCCGCAGGTCATCACCCCTACCGCCGGATTCGCGATATCGTCGCGTCCCTGCCCGGCACCCGCGTCTCAGAGATCATCGACCTCGGGGTGCGCCGCCGCGGACGCCATGACGAGCTTCTCCGCGCCTTCCACGCCGGAGCCGCGCTCCGTTTCGACATTCTCATGGACATTGGCGGCTTCCGCGATATGCACCGCCACCGCCGCGTCACGCAAATCATTCAGCACTTCACCGCTCTCCACGGCTTTGAAACACCCTCGGTGGGCGACCTCGGTCCTGACGTCGATATCCTCGCCGAGTCCGGCGCGCTCGCTGCATTCCAAGCTGCCGTTGAGCAGGCTCACGCCGCCAGCACGCGCATCGCCGCCGGTACCGCGCCAGAGCCGGCGCAGTCCGCGCTCTATCTGCTGCCCCTCGCCACCCGCATCCGCGCTCTTTTCAAGATGGATTTCGCTGAAGCGCAATACATCAGCGAGCTTCGCTCCGCGCCCGCCGGCCACTTCAGCTACCGTCGCGTGGCATGGGAGATGTACCTCGCCCTGCAGCGAAGCCACCCCACCCTGGCCCGGCATATTCGCGTCACCGACTTCAATCAGCCAATCGACCTGCTCAAGCGCTAGAGGCCCACAGCTACTACCCCGCGCGATTGACGTGGAAACACCGGCGCGCCTATAAGAGGGCGTGGGCCGGCTGCAGGCGCTTAACATGATCGCTTGCACAACACATGCCCTGGAGGAGTGATGCCCGACCCCGAAGAGAACGACATGCTTGATCGGTGGCGGGGGCAGCTCAACGAACCCCAGCAACGCCGGCTCCGCGTCACCTGCCGCTACATTGATGATCTGCTCAGCGAAATCGAGCATGCGCTTCATTCCAGCGCGTCCACGTCACCTTTCCCGCGCTACGTGGTGGACGTAACGCCGCCTCAGGCACAGGAGATTGAAGACCGAATCGGCCGCCTGCGCGATGAACTGCTCCGCGTCCTTGCCTGGCAGCATCTCTCGCCGGAGAGGCCCGACATTCCCGTCACGCGATCTATCCTCACCGACCTCTCATACATCGATAATGCGCTCGAGAAACTCAAACCCCGCTACCTGCGCGGCTGCGGCCCCGTCCCGCTGGACGCGATTGACGACCTCAATGCCTCGATTCACGGTCTGCAGGCCATCGTTCACGAGATGACGCAGTATGTCCGTTTGCAGGCGTCTGAAACGTCTCAGTAGCGTCAGCCCAGTCATCGGCGGCACGCTTCCTGTGGAACGTCTCTAGGACCTGCTCCGTTTCATCAGCGGAACAAGCATTGAGGTGCGTCTCCGGTAGGACCGGTAGGTATCTCCGTGCGCCGATATCAGGTCGTGCTCCTCAAACTGAATCGCCAGCACAATGTAGACCGTCGTTGCCACCGTAAACAGCATGTGTCCCACGGTCATGGTCGGCGTGGCCCAGAAAGCCACGATGAACCCCAGCATGATGGGGTGGCGGCAGACCTTGTAGAACAGCCTCTCCTTGAACGTGGGTGGGACAAACTCAGTCCCCTTGGCATAGGCCATCACCTGGCGCAACCCAAACAGCTCCATGTGGTCGATGAGGAATGTGCTCACCAGTACGATGATCCATCCAATCCAGAAGAGCGCTGTCAGCACCCCACGCCCGGCGGGACTCTGCACATCCCACACCACCTGCGGCAGCGGACGCCACTGCCAGAAGAGAAGAATCAGGCAGAGGCTGGCAAGCAGGACATAGGTTGTGCGCTCCACGCCCCACGCGACAATCCGCGTCCACCAGCGCTTGAACCACGGCCGGGCCATGATGCTGTGCTGCACCGCGAACAGTCCGAGCAGAATGACATCGATGATGATGGCGGTTGCAGTCGGACTGCTCAAGCCCGCATCAACTGTTCTGGGAACCAGAAAGTTCCCCACAAAGGCAATCGCGTACAGGAACGTCAAAAAAAAGATGACATACGCGATCGCCCCATACAGGACGGAAAGTGATTTGGTCATTTAAGTCTTTACCTCCCCAATCAGAGCAAATGATTGCTGAAGCCATCAAAAAAAGCACCGCGGGCCCATGGGGATTGGAATTGACTCTTGAGGAAGCCAGTGTCTGCCAGGCCAAATGCGGGGGGAAGAAGAACCAATACTCGATAGCCTGACACGCTTGGGAAATTGAGACATTTATAGCGCCGAAAAAATGGAAAGTCAACATGGCATTTTCAACTCGGGCCACGCTTCAACCCTTCAAATCCGGGTGCGGGTGAGATGCGCGGTGATTGCCCGCCAGCCCGAGTGCGCCACCTTGCGCTAGGGCTGGCGGATGCCGGTCGCCCGGTCATCTTCAAAGGTCACGGTCCACGACCTGCCCGCCTGGTCATACGTCACCGTGCGGTTGCCCTCTTCGCCACCATGCGAGCGCATCATGTGCCCCACGGCAAGTTGCGTCTGCAGTTCGTTCATGCCGCGCTTGATCTGATGTGCGTCAATTGCCGCCCACACCTCCTTCGGCCAGTAGTTGTAGATGGTGTGGGGATCGTCATAGTAGAAGAGCACGTCTGTGTAGTACTGCTCCTGCCTGCCCAGCATGATGCCGATGGGCAGCGCATACTCACCGCTCCCGCCCGGCATCGTGAACACCACAAACGCCTGCCGGTCGCCGTGGCCCATGCCGTCGTCCACGTCGCGCGCCGTCACGGCCTTGATCACCTTCTTCACGTCGAGCCGCTGAACGCTTGGCACCACTCCCACGCGATGCGCAAACTCCACCCGGCCATTGCTGTACGGAAAGTAGGGGATGGCGTAGCCGTTTCTCATCCACACCGGTTTGCCCGCCAGTTGCAGGGTGTCCTTAAATGTTGACGGATACAACTGCCGCACATCAGCCAAATAATCCCGGTCGATGCCCGCGGTCGTACTCCTCTGCACGGCGACTCCGGGACTCTGCCGCTGCCGCCACACTGAAAACAGGTAGATGCCGCCGATTGCCAGCGTGATTAATGTCGGTATCAGTACCTTCTGCCAGGTCGTCACTCAGCCTCCCGGGCAACTGTCGTCCCACCGCCGCGCACTCTAGCCCGCGGTCTCAGTCTTCAGCCGTTTCCTGTCCGCCGGCAACAGCGCCGCGCTGGTTAGCTCATCCACCTGCCGCAGAGATGGAAACAGCACCGCCCACACTCCGGCGATTGCCAGAGCGCCAATGCCGCCCACCAGCGTCGCGCGCACCACGCCCCACCACTGCGCCGTCACGCCGCTCTCAAACTCTCCCAGTTCATTTGAAGCGCCAATGAACAATGAATTCACCGCGCTCACCCGCCCTCGCATCTCCGTCGGGGTCGCCAGTTGCAGCAATGACCCGCGGATAATCACGCTGATCGTGTCTGCCGCGCCGCCAATGGCCAGTGCCGTCAGCGAGAGCCACAGATTGCGCGACAGCCCGAACACCACAATCGTCACACCAAAGATGGCCACGCCGATAAACATTTGCCGGCCCGCGCGCCGGCTGATTGGGAACCGCGCCAGCGTCAAGGACATGGTCAGCGCGCCCAGCGCGGGCGCGGCCCTCAGCAGGCCCAGTCCGCGAGGTCCCGTGTGCAGAATGTCGCTGGCATAGATTGGCATCAGCGCCACCGCCCCGCCCAGCAGCATCACGAACAGGTCCAGCGAAAACGCGCCAAGCAGCAGCCGCATGTTCCACACGTAGCGGAAGCCCGCCAGCAGCACCTCAAGTGATGCGGAGCGTTGCTCCAGGCGGCCGGGACGTACGCGCAGCATGCCCACCAGCACCAGAAACCACACCAGCGTGCACAGCATGAACACATACACAATGCCGGCGCCTTCCAGCCGCGTATGCGGGAAAAACTTTGTAAGCGGCAGCGTGTAGAGAATTCCGCCCAGCGCCGGACCGCTGAAGTTTGCAATCTGAAAGATTGCGCCGCCCCACGTCACCGCGTTCACAAAGTGCTTCTCCGGCACAAGGTGCGGAATGAACGCCGAGCTTGCCGGTCCTGAGAATGCCCGGCCGGTGCCCACTAGAAACAGCACGGCGTAGATGGGAAAAACGTGATCGATGCCCCTCCACGCAAACACCGCCAGAGCCGACGTGCAAAACACCTGCAGCACATAGCACACCAGAATCACCTGGCGGCGATCAAAACGGTCGGCCACGTGGCCGGCCGGCAGCAGAAACAGCAGCCCCGGCAAAAACAGAGCCAGCCCCGTGTATCCCAGGTCGATGGCGCGATGCGTGATCGAGTACACCTGCCACGCCACCGCAACCGCCTGTGCCTCGGCGCCAAGAATCACCGCTACGCGCGCCAGTTGGTAAAGCTTGAAGTCGCGCGAGGCAAAGGCCTCCATGCCTCGCCGCGGCTGCCTTGTTGGAGGGGAGTCCATGTAGTGCATAGGTTAAATCGTCTGCCGCCACTCGCGCTCCCCCCTGCTTTCAGCCCTTGCATTATCCTGATGATTGCAGGGCCCGCTCCATTCCGACCCTCCCGCTCCCAGCCGCCTCGCAGCGGTTGCCGTTACCCTCTGTGGCGTCTGCGCCTTTCTTGAGCTCTATTGCACCCAACCGCTTCTGCCGCTCCTCGAAGATATCTTCCACGCCTCCAAAACCGCCGTCGGCCTCACCGTCTCCACCGCCACGCTGGGCGTCGCACTGTCCGCGCCCATCTTTGGAGCGCTCACCGAGCGGGCTTCGCGTAAAAAGGTCATCGTCGCCTCGCTCATCGGTATCTCCCTGCCCACGCTGCTGGCCGCCACCTCCACATCGCTTTCCCAGCTCGTCTTCTGGCGCTTTCTCCAGGGCGTCATGGTGCCCGGCGTCATCGCAGTCATCATTACCTACGTCGGCGAGGAGTGGCCTGCCCATCGTGTCGCACTCATCATGAGCTTCTACGTCAGTGGCACCGCCCTCGGCGGCTTCCTCGGGCGCATTTCCGCCGGCGTCATCACCGAGTGGATGAACTGGCGGGTCAGCTTTGTTGCGCTCGGCATCGCCGCTCTCGCCGGAGCCTTCGCCGTCGCCTCGTGGTTGCCTCACGGGCGTCCGCGGCGCACCCACGGGCTCAATCACGGCCGCCGCGCCGACTTCCCCGAACAGGTGCAACATCTCTTCCGGCGTCGCCAGCTTGTCGCAACCTTCGCCGTCGGTTTCAGCCAGCTCTTCTCCCTGGTCGGCGTCTTCACGTGGATTACCTTCCACCTTGCCGCCCCGCCTTTCCAGCTCTCCACCGCCGCGCTCAGCTACCTGTTCGTCGTCTACCTCATCGGGCTGGTCATCACTCCGTTCGCCGGCTACGTCATCACCCGGATCGGCCTCCGCGCCGGCGTCAGCGGCGCCATCATCATCGCCATCGTCGGCGTTCTCTTTACCCTGGCGCAGTCGCTCTCCGTCGTCATCATCGGCCTTGCTTTGCTCGCCACGGGCGTTTTCATCGCCCAGACCGCCAACAGCACCAACCTCCGCGTGGCCGCGCCCGCGGGCTCCCGCGTCACCGCCGCGGGCATCTACATCACCTGCTACTACCTTGGCGGGACGGCTGCCGGCGTCGTTCCCGGCATCTTCTGGGATCTCGGCAAATGGCCCGCCTGCGTGGCCCTCATCGTTCTGGTCCAAATCATCGCCCTTGTCATCGCCCTCGTTGGCTGGCGTACCCCGCCCGGCTCAGCCCTGCCCCACGAGGCCCTCCCCCTCAATCCATGAACCCACGGAGCGGCCTCGATCATCTATGTACACGTATGCAACTCCACACACTCCCGGGATCGCACCGGGATCCGCTGTCGAACTGCGGCATCTCAAAACTCTGATTTCGTGCTTGAGGCATCGAAGAGAAAGCAAAGGAGTAGTGTTTGTCCAGTTCGCCGCCTCCCCCTCCGGCCAATCCCAGTCCTGATCCGCACGCGCATTGGAAGCCCCGGGTCAATCCCTGGCTCATTGCCGCCACGGTCGCCCTCGCCGCCTTCATGGAGGTGCTCGACACCTCCATCGCCAACGTCGCCCTGCCCCACATCTCCGGCAGCCTCGGCGCCAGCATCAACCAGGGCACCTGGGTACTCACCAGCTATCTGGTCTCCAACGCCATTGTTTTGCCCCTTGGAGGATGGGCCTCCAGCCTGATGGGCCGGCGCAATTTCTTTGTCCTCTGCATCAGCATCTTCACCATTTCCAGCTTCCTCTGCGGAGCCGCGCCGTCGCTTCCCTTGCTGCTCGTCTTCCGGGTCATCCAGGGCGCGGGCGGCGGCGGCATGCAGCCCATGGCCCAGGCCATCATGGCCGACTCCTTCGAGCCCCACAAGCGCGGACAGGCCTTCGCGCTCTACGGCCTTGTCGCCGTGCTCGCCCCGTCTATTGGACCCACGCTCGGCGGCTGGATTACTGACAACTTCTCCTGGCGCTGGATCTTCTTCATCAACATCCCCGTCGGCATCCTCGCCTTTCTGCTGGTCACGCGCCTCATTGAGGATCCGCCCTGGATCAAGGCCGACCGCTCGCGGCTGCTCAACATGGATTACCTTGGCTTGGCTTTCCTCTCCATCTCCATGGGCGGGCTGCAAATCATGCTCGACAAGGGCGAAGAGAACGACTGGTTCGCTTCCGGCTTCATCCGCCTCTTCGCCTTCCTGTTCGTCGCGGGAATCATCGGCCTCGCCATCTGGGAATGGCGTCACAAGCATCCGCTCATCAATCTCAAGCTTTTCCGCTTTAAGAACTTCGCCATCTGCTGCTTCCTCATGATGCTGGTGGGCGGCGTGCTCAACGCCAACACCGTGCTTCAGCCGCAATTTATGCAGGAGCTGCTCGGATACAACGCCACTACCGCCGGCCTCGCCCTCACCGCGGGCGGCATTGCGCTTGTAGTGGTAATGCCGTTGGCCGGCATCGCCACCGGCCGCTTCTCCGCGCGCACCCTCACCGTGATCGGCTTCAGCCTCTTCGTGCTCACCTTCCGCTACGCGGCTGAGGTCACCAATCTGCAGATGAGCTTCACCGAGGCATCGTGGCTGCGCGTTGTCCAGATGCTCCCTCTGCCCTTCTGCTTTATCTCCATCACCAATGCCGCATACATCGGCATGCCCAAGGAGGAAAGCAACCAGGTCTCCGGCCTCATCAACTTCGTCCGCAATATCGGCGGCAGCATCCTCATCGCCATCACCAACGCCCAGGTCACCAGCCGCGCCCTGTGGCACCAGGCGCACCTCCAGAACGCCATGCAATCCGGCTCCATCGCCTTCCAGCAGCACCTCGATGCGCTCACCGGCTTCTTCGCCGGGCACGCCGGCGCAGGAAACGGCGCAAGCATGGCCGCGGCCTCCATCTACCAGCAGCTCATTGCGCAGTCGCGCATGCAGGGCTATCAGGATGTCTATATGGAGTTGGCATGGGCGTCGGTGGCGCTCATCTTCCTCGCTTTCATGCTCGACAAGAGCAAGCCCGGCAAGGCCCCGGCGGGCGCGATGCACTGATCCGTCCGTCAGCACTGGTTCGCCCCTGATTTCGAGCACTATGCCGAAAGGAGCAGGGTGGGCGCAATGTGCCATGACCCGGTCCGGCCCCGTCCGGTCAAGTCCAGTTTCCCCGGGTCCGGTTTCCCCTGAAAGTCGAAAGCGCCAGAAGCCTTTCAGCCCCTGGCGCTCTCTGGATGTCCTTACAGTTCACTGAATCACGTGTCGGCCCTTCCAGCCTCTGATCAGGCTCCGGGTTTCCCCGGCTCCTCAATCTTCCGTTTCAGCCTTGTACGCGCTTCCGGGTTGCCCCCTCCGCGCATCCGCTGGCTGCTCCGGCGATGCTTCCCCGGGTTGCCCCGCTTCCGCATCCTTTGGCCGTACCGGCGACGGATCTTCGAGTCGCCCCGAATTTCCCGTCCTTTGGCGTTGCCGGTTTATGTGATTTCACGGGTCGCCCCGCTTCCTCACGCCTCCTGCAACGCCTTCAATGCTTCCCCGGGTTGCCCCGCTTCGGCATCTCCGGCTTCTGCCGGTGACTTGAGCGGCGAGTCACCCCGCCCCTCGTATCGATCGGCGGTGCCGACTGGCCAGCCTGCGGGTTGCCCCGCCTGCCGGTCCTTCGGTATCGCCGACGACTCACTCCCCGGGTTGCCCCGCTTCGTGAGTCTTCCGGCACCGTCGGGCCACCTCCCGGGTTGCCCCGGGTTCGATTCCCTCCGGTTTGCCAGTATCTGATCCTCGGGTTGCCCCGTATCTCATCCTCTGGCCCGTCGACGGATTGATTTCCAAGTCGCCCTGAATGCCACTTCCGCCGCCGTCGTCCGCGAGCCTCTCACCGGGTTTCCCCGGATCCCCGCCCTCGAACTGCCGTCCATACTTCCCCGGGTTGCCCCGCTTCCGTATCTACGGCTGGGTCGATGATGAATCCCCAATTCGTTCGCGAACTTTGCATCCCCGGCTTGCGCCGCGGATGAATCTTCGTGACCAGTCAGGTCCTGCAACCCCTTCCTGACGCTCCACGCTCTCTCGATCTCCCTCGCCACTCCACCACCGGTAAACCGGTTATGAAGCTTTGAAGTCAATCAATCCTTCGCTTCCTTCCAAGCCGGGACTTGCTGTCCAGTTCCCTACAGGTTCATCACTTGAGAAAAGACTCTGCGCCTTCCGAATCTGTGGAATCAAGTGCAAAATTCTGATTATTCTGTGGATATCACCAGTCGAGGTGCAATTCGATCACTTTTGTGGCTTGTTTCGGATTCATCGCTCCAAAACACAAAAAATTACGACACTCGCGTCCGCACCGCTGCACCAACTCTGATGCAGCGGGCACCCGGGTAAGAATGCGGACATCGTGGACCGGATGCATTCCTGTCGCATTCCCCGCAGGGAAGGTTTTTGCTGGTGTCCGGGGGTCCGGGCAAGCATGCCGGAATATCAGCGCGCAGAGATGATGCCGTTCTTTCCGGTAAGGAGTTTTGGCGCTGGCGGCCGCCTGCCGGGCGATGGGAACGCCGCAGCCCAGAGCGGCTGACGCCTTCCGGCTGATCTGTCCACCCGCTGCCCGGCAGATGCGCAAGGCGCTTATCCCACCGTGGCCACGGCCTTCGCCAGCATCGCCCTGATGCCGCGCAGAGCCTGCCGCGTCCGCTCCTCGTTCTCAATCAGCGAAAAGCGAACATGCCCGTCGCCCTGGTCGCCAAACCCGATGCCCGGCGATACCGCGACTTTGGCGTCCGTCAGCAGCATCTTTGAAAACTCCAGCGAGCCCAGCTTCCGGTAGGGCTCCGGAATCTGCGCCCACACAAACATCGTGGCCCGTGGCAGCGCCACCGGCCAGCCGGCCTTGTTCAGCCCCTCCACCAGCACGTCGCGCCGCTTGCGATAGGTCTCGCAAATCTCCCGCACGCACTCCTGCGGACCCTCCAGCGCCAGAATCGACGCTACCTGGATGGGCGTGAACATTCCGTAGTCAAAGTAGCTCTTCAGCTTTGCCAGCGCGCCCACCAGCCGCGGGTTCCCCACCATGAATCCCACGCGCCATCCCGGCATGTTGTAGCTCTTTGACAGCGTAAAGAACTCCACTGCCACGTCCTTCGCCCCCGGCACCTCAAGCACGCTCGGCGGCTTGTAGCCGTCAAATGCGATGTCTGCATACGCCAGGTCGTGAATC
>DASSHM010000116.1:0-3543 GCA_035692885.1 Occallatibacter sp. | reverse complement strand
GTTTGGACCCACGCGGCGGCGCGTGCCCAAGATGATCGACCTCACAAACCCCGTCCTGCTGGGCCCGGTGCAGAACCAGGAGCACTACATGCAGGGCGTGATTGCGCGGCGCAACAACTTTGCCGAGCCGATTCTCGGATTCCTCGAGGATGCGTATGAAAAGTTTGCCGGGTTGACCGGCCGTCGCTACGGCCTGATCAGCAAGTACAAGACCGGCGATGCAGACACGGTCTTTATTTCGTTGGGCTCGGCGGCCGAAAACATTGAGGCGGCGGTGGACTACCTGCGCGCCACGCGCGGCGTCAAGGTTGGATCGATTCACGTGAACGTGATCCGGCCGTTCCCCGAGGCAGCGCTTGTGGAGGCCCTGAAGGGCAAGAAGAACGTCATCATCCTGGAGCGCACCGACGAGGCGCTGGCTGGCGACAACCCGCTGGGCCGAGATATACGCACCGCGCTGTCGAAGGCGGCGCAGTACGAGGGACATCCCGCGGCGGAGGGATTGCCGGCCATCTCGCCCAGTGACCTGCCAAGGATTTTCAACGCCAGCTACGGGCTGGGGTCGCGCGATTTCCGTCCCGAGCACATTATCGGCGCCTATGAGTACGCCACGGCCGGCCGGGCCCGCAAGGACGGCAAGACGGCCGCCGACGGCACCAGCTTCTTTGTGCTGGGCGTGGATCATCCCTACAGCGTGATTGGGGAGGAGAGGCCCTCGCTGCTGCCGGAGGGCGCGGTCGCGGTGCGCTTCCACTCGATTGGCGGCTGGGGCGCGATTACCACGGGCAAGAATCTGGGCGCCATCCTGGGCGACCTGAACGACCTGATCTTCGAGCGCGATGGCGTGCGTGACGAGCTGGGCAATCCCAAGGAAGTAATCCATGTCAGCGCCAATCCGAAGTACGGCTCTGAGAAGAAGGGCGCGCCGACGAGCTACTTCATGGTGGCGGCCAAGGAGCGCATTCGCGTGAACTGCGATCTGCGCCACGTGACGGCTGTGCTGTGCTGCGATCCCAAGGCATTCACGCACACCAATCCGCTGGACGGCATCCAGGAGGGCGGGTGCCTGCTGTGGGAATCGGACCAGGAGGGCGAGCGCGCGTGGGAGCAACTGCCGATTTGGGCGCGCAGGCAGATCATCGAAAAGAAGATTCGCGTCTTCACGCTGCCCGGTTTTGACATCGCCCGCAAGGCGACGGACCGCTCTGATCTGCAACTGCGCATGCAGGGCAACGCGTTTCTGGGCGGATTCTTCGCGGTGAGCACACTGCTGAATGAGTTCGGCATCACGCAGGAGCAGTTTCGCGACGTGGTGCACAAGCAGTATGTGAAGAAGTTTGGCAAGTTTGGCGACGCCGTTGTGCAGTCGAACATGGAAGTGATGTTGCAGGGGTTTGAGCGGGTGAAGGAAATCGCGGTGGGCGAGCTGAACGCGGCGGATCGCTCCAGCCTGCGCGGTGATGCGCTGCTGCCGGTCGTCGAGCTGGTGCCGGAGTATGCCGAGGCTGGCAGTTGCGCTCACGGCGGCTGCCGCTCGCACGCCGCGCCCGCCGGCCAGCCTCCGCGGCCGCCGGTGAGCAGTGTTGCGACCTTCGATTCGGAATTCCGCGCGAACTTCGGCTACAACCAGCCGGCCACGCCGCTGGCTGCCATGGGCGTGATTGCCGCGGCGACCGGCGACACCGCGTCAAAGTACGTGGCCCGGCGTGAAACTCCGCTTTACATCCCGGAGAACTGCACGCAGTGCATGGAGTGCATTGCGGTGTGTCCGGATACGGCGCTGCCGAACTGCTCGCAGGATTTGAGCACGCTGCTGTCAACCGCGATCTCCTACTACGTGACAAGCGCCAGCGATCGCAGCGCGCTGCTGGGCAAGCTGCCGGAGATTGAAAAGCAGGTCCGCCAGCGGATGGTGGCTGAAGTCAAGACCGGAACGCCGCTGCCGCAGATTCTGCGCGAGGTGACGGAGCAGGTGGACGGCTTCTCGGCCGCTGCGAAGGCGCAGTTCTTCAATATCCTCGAAAAGGTGCCGATGGCGTACCAGAAGGTGAATGCCATCTTTTTGTCTCCGGAGCGCAAGAGCCCCGGCTCGGGCGGCATCTTCTCCATCTTTGTGAGCGATCTGTGCAAGGGCTGCGCCGCCTGCGTAACGGCCTGCGGCGATCACCAGGCGCTGAAGATGGTGCAGGAGACCGAGGAAATCAATGCCGAGCACGAGACCGGCACGGCATTCCTGGGCCTGCTGCCGGATACCGCGCAGAAATATCTGGGCCTTTACAACTCCGCCAACCCGTCCGACTCGAAGACGGCGACTTTGCGCAACATGCTGATGGTGCGCACCAATTACGACGCCCTGGTGGCGGGCGACGGCGCCTGTGCCGGCTGCGGCGAAAAGAGCGTGCTGCGTTCGATTACGGCGGTGACGGAGGCGTATATGCGGCCGGTCTTCCACGCCAAGAGCGACCGGTTTGTCGCCAAGGCGGGCGATCTTGAAAAGAACGGCGCGGCGCGGCTGGCCGTGCTCAAGGAGTCAAACCCCGGCGAATATGCTCTGCTGCGGCAGGCGATTGCGCATCTGATTCTGGGCCTGGGCGGAGAAAGCGAGAAGGACACCCGGGAGCGCATCGCGGCGCATGAATCGCAGCATGGCCCGATCGCGGATGCCCAGCTGGTGGAGGCGCTCGCGGCAGTGCTGTTGACCGAGGCCTTCAATCACAAGAGCCTGCAGCCAGTGGATGGGCGCCTGGCCAACGGCATGAGCGTGATGGCGATGGCCGCGCATACGGGCTGCAACACGGTATACGGCTCCACGGCGCCCAACAATCCCCATCCTTATCCGTGGATGAATTCGCTCTTCCAGGACGGCGTTACGGTGGGCTGGCTCATGGGCGAAAGCTTCATCGTCGATCACGCGCGGCGTTCGGTCATTCCCGAGCGGCTCACCGACATGCTGATGACGCGCGACTCCGGCGTGATTGACGAGGAGCAGTACTATCACCTGACGCACTTTACCGACGCTCTGATGACCGACCAGGAAATCATCGAGCTGCCCAAGGTGTGGGTGGTTGGCGGCGATGGCGGCATGGGCGACATCGGCTACCAGAACATGTCCAAGGTCATTCTGCAGAATCGCCCCAACGTGAAGGCGGTGATGCTCGACACGCAGGTCTACTCCAATACGGGAGGGCAGAACTCCGACTCCACCCCCATGCTGGGCGGCAACGATATGAACGTGTTCGGAGCCGCAACGCAGGGCAAGAACACCGAGAAGAAGACGGTGGCGGAGACCTTCCTGGCCGGGCACGGATCGCCGTTTGTGGCGCAGGTCTCCATGGCCAACGCGCCCAAGCTCTATCGCGCCATTCTCGACGGGCTGGAGTATCGCGGCACCATGTTCCTGCAGGCGTTCACCACCTGCCAGCCGGAGCACGGTGTCCCCGATGACATGGCGCTGTTCCAGGCGCAGCGCGTGCGCGACTCGCGCGGCGTGCCGGAGTTTGTGTTCAACCCCCGGCTTGGCGAGAGCTACCAGGAGACGCTCGA
>DASSHM010000115.1:0-17284 GCA_035692885.1 Occallatibacter sp. | reverse complement strand
CAGCCCTACTCCACCTTGAACGAGGTCTTCTCCGTGGCCAGCGAGCTGCCGCCCACCCAAACGTCATACGTGGTCGGCTCCACCGTTTGCTTTGCCTCGACGTTATAGAAGCTCAACTCGTCAAACCCCAGCGGAAATGTCAGGTGCTTCGTCTCCCCGGGCTGCAGCGTCACCCGCGCAAAGCCCTTCAGTTCACGCACCGGCTGCTCCACGCTGGCCACTGTGTTGCGCACGTAGAGCTGCGCCACCTCGGTTCCGGTCACGCTACCCGTGTTGGTCACATCCACGCTCACCGTCTCCACCGGCCCGCGTCCCGCCAGCACCTCGCCCAGCCCCACCTCCGTGCGGCTCACCGCCGGCTGCGAATAGCGGAACCGTGTATAGCTCAGTCCCCAGCCGAACGGAAACAGCGCCGAGTTCTGTTCGTCCATATAGCGCGATATAAACTTTTCCGCTGCGTTGCGCGGCATGTGACTCAGGTCGCCATGCGCCGGGCGTCCCGTCGGCATCTGCGCGTAGTAGAGCGGCTCCTGCCCCACCGCCCGAGGAAGGCTCGCCGGCAGCTTGCCCGAGGGGTTCACGTCGCCGAACAGCACGTCGGCCACCGCTGGTCCCGCCTCGATGCCCGGGCTCCATGCCTCCACCATGGCCGGTACGTGCTCCGCCGCCCACTTCAGCACCAGCGGCCGGCCCGCCAGAACCACCAGGATGACCGGCTTGCCCGTCGCCGTCACCGCTTCCAGCAGCTTCTCCTGCGCGCCCGTGAACCCAAGATGCACGCGGCTGGACGCCTCCCCCTCCATCCAGTTCGTCGGCTCGCCCAATGCCATGATCACAACGTCCGCCTGCTTCGCCGTGGCCACCGCCTCGGCGATGGTTTTGGCGTCGTCCGGCACGGGCAAATTCTCGCCAACCGTGTCTGGTCCGCCAAAGGTCACATGCCGCAGGACGTTCTCATCCTCGCCCGAGAGCAGGCCGCATCCCCGCGCGTAGAGCAGGCGGCCGCCCAGCCGTTTCTCCAGTTCGGCCTTCAGCGTGATAACGTCTTTGGGATTCCCCGTAACCGTCCACGCGCCCTCAAGATCACGCTGGTCATCCGCCATTGGGCCAATCAGCGCCACCTTCTTCACTGTTGCCGAAAGCGGCAGCAGGGCGCCCACGCCCTCCACCGGATCGTTCTTCAGCAGCACGATGGTCTCGTCTGCCACCTTGCGCGCAAGAGCGCGCTTCGCCGGAGTAGCCACATACGGCGCGCTCGGCGGAGTATAAGGATGGTCGAACAATCCCAGCACAAACTTCACCCGCAGAATCCTCCGCACCGCCTCGTCCACCACGCTCTCGGGAATCCGGCCTGAACGCACCTGTGCCGCCAGTGTCGTTCCATACAGATTGCCTTCCATGTCCATGTCCACGCCGGCCTCCAGCGCCTTGCGCGCCACGTCAGCTCCGCTGGCTCCGATGGCATGGTTCAGCAGTTCCGCCACCGCGCCCCAGTCTGACACCACAAACCCGTCAAAGCGCCACTCCCGGCGCAGCACCTGCTTCAGGATGAACGGATTTGCCGTCGCCGGAACGCCATTGATTGAGTTGAACGAGCTCATCACCGTCGCCACGCCTGCCTCCACCGCGGCGTGATAGGGCCGCAGGTACACCTGGCGCAGCGTAATCTCGCTCATGTCCGTCGCGTTGTAGTCGCGCCCGGCAATCGCCGCTCCATAGGCCGCAAAGTGCTTCACGCACGCCGCCACTGAGTCCGGCTTCGACAGGTCGTCCTGCTGGTAGCCCTTCACCCACGCCCGCGCCATCACTGAGCTCAGGTACGGGTCCTCGCCGTTCGACTCCACAATGCGTCCCCACCGCGGGTCGCGCGAGATATCCACCATGGGCGAAAACACCCACGCAATCCCGTCCGCGCGCGCCTCTTCCGCACCCACTCTCGCCACCGTCTCCGCCGCGCCCGGATCCCAGCTCGCCGCCACCGCCAGCGGAATGGGGAACGTGGTGCGATGCCCGTGGATGACGTCCAGGCCAAACAGAATGGGAATATGCAGCCGTGACTTCTCCATTGCAATGTGCTGATAGTGGTTGGTCTTCTCGGCGCCCACCACGTTCAACAGGGAACCAATCCGCCCTTGCGCAACCAGTTGGTCATACGTCAGCTTCGATGCCGCCGGTCCCGTCGCATCGCCGGCGGAGTACTGCACAAGCTGCCCAATCTTCTCGTCCAGCGTCATCTTTTTCAGCAGCGCATCCACGCGGTCGTTGATCTCCCGCGAAGCAAGCTGCGTGTTGGACGGCGCCTCCTGCTGCGCCTGCGCAGGCGGCGCACTCGCACCGACCGTTACGAGCGCTGCGATCAGACACACCGAGCCAATTAAAAGTCTTCTCATAGCCGCACATCATAAATCGTTTACCCGGTCATCGTCAGCGCTTGCGGCCAGTTAGCCGCACCCGCCGCGCCGGGGTTTCCCGCCCCGGTTCCCCCGCGCCATCCGGCTCGAATCCCAACTCGCCGAATCTGCGCGAATGCTCTACTCTGGCATCGTGAGCCTGCCCCGTTTCGCCGCCAACATCCGCAAGGCCATGTGGCTGTGCTTCGAGCACGATGTGCTCAACACCGCCAAGGCCACCGCCTACTCCGGCATGCTCATGCTGTTTCCCGCGATTGTGGTCATCACCACCGTGGCCGCCATCGTGCCCGAGGGGCCCAGCCTGCTGGGCGAGTTTCGCAGATCCTTTCAGCAGTTCATGCCCTCCGACACCATCGACATCCTCCAGGCATCGCTGCAGGCGCATCGCACCCTCTCCGTGCAGTTGATCGTCTACGGCGGCGGCCTCACCCTGTTCGCAGGACTCGGCACCATGCTCTCGCTCATGGAGGGCTTCCGCCGCGCGTATCGCCTGCCCCGCACGGAGTGGGGCTTCTGGCAGCGCAGGTTGCGCGCCCTGCTCCTCGTCCCCATCGTGCTGGTTCCCCTCGCGCTCGCCACGCTCGCTCTCGTCTTCGGCCACCAGATCGAGTTATGGATGGTTGGCACCGCCGGCCGCGACCTGCGCTTCATAGTGGTCTTCTTCTGGCGCATGGTGCGCTGGGCCGTCGCCTTTGTCACCAGCATCGCCGTGCTCGGCGCGCTCTATCACTTCGGCACCCGGCGCACGGAGTACTGGCTCCGCGTGATGCCCGGCGCCATCACCGCCACGCTCATCTGGTTCCCCGCCACCCTGGCCTTTGGCTTTTACGTCACGCGCATCGCCAACTACTCGCGCTTCTACGGCTCCTTCGGCGCCGGCATCGCAACCCTCGTCTGGCTCTACATCATCTCCTTCAGCGCGCTGTTCGGCTCGGAGCTGAACGGCATCTACTTCCGCCAGCGCTGGGAAAGAAACACCCGCGACCATATCTCCCGCGTGGTGTCCTCCCGCATCTGACCCGCCGCGCTCTGGCCTGCCCCGCAGTGCATAATGGATAAGGGCGGCCCTGCGCTTCCCAGGTTTTTTTATCAGGCCAGGTCATCCATACATTGATTGCCTTTCATGCCAACTGAGCACTACTGGAGCCTTCGCCATGCCGTTAGCCACCGCAAACCTTTCTGATGAGCCGACTCAGCGCCGCGCCAAGATCGTCGCTACTCTCGGCCCGGCCTCGAATACCGAGCCCGTCTTCCGCAGGCTCGTCCGCGCCGGCATCGATGTGGTTCGTTTGAACTTTTCCCACGGCAATGCCGAAGAAAAGCTCGCGCTCATTCAGATGATCCGCAGGGTCAGCCGCGAAGAAGCCAAGCCTTTGTGCATTCTCGGCGATCTGCAGGGACCCAAAATTCGCACCTCCCGGCTCCAGGATCACCAGCCCGTTCTGCTCACGGCAGGCCAGCGTCTCACCATCACGCCGCGAGACGTGCCCGGCACCTCAACTCTCGTGGGCACCACCTTCAGGACCCTCGCTGAAAACGTCGGGAAGGGCTCCCGCATCCTGCTCTCCGATGGACTCATCGAGCTCCGCGTCAACGAAATTCAGGATGCCGATGTCGTCTGCGAAATCATCAACGGCGGCCTGCTCGGGGAGAACAAGGGCATCAACCTCCCCGGCATTCTCGTCCGCGTTCCCGCGCTCACCGGGAAGGACGCCCAGGATCTTGAATTCGCCATCAGGAACGGCGTCGACGCCATCGCCGTCTCCTTCGTCCGCACCGCGGAGGATGTGCGCCACGTCCGCAACCGCGTCGCCACCCTCGGCGGAGAGACCTGGATTATCGCCAAGCTTGAAAAACCCCAGGCCATTGAGCACCTCGACGACATCCTCGAGGCCGCCGACGGCATCATGGTCGCCCGCGGCGACCTCGGCGTCGAGGTCCCGCCCGAGAAGGTCCCCACCATCCAGAAGCACATCATCCACCGCGCTTCTGTCTACCGCAAGCCCGTCATCACCGCCACCCAGATGCTTGAGTCCATGATCGAGAATCCGCGCCCCACGCGCGCCGAGGTCTCTGATGTCGCCAACGCCGTCTACGACGGCACTGATGCCGTCATGCTCTCCGGAGAATCGGCCGCCGGCGCCTACCCCGTCGAGGCCGTCTCCATGATGGCCCGCATCATCTCCGAGGCCGAGCGTCACATCCAGGAGCAACTCGACCGGACTCCGCCCCACCGAACCAGCCACCTCTCAGTTGCCGAAACCATCTGCGAGGCCACCGCGCACGCCGCCGACGATCTTGACCTGCGCGCCATCGCCGTCTTCACTGAGTCCGGAGCCACCGCCCGCCAGCTTTCCAAGTACCACCCCTCCACGCCCATCTTCGCGCTCAGCCCCATTGACGTCACCATCAACCGCATCAACCTCCTCTGGGGAACCACGCCCATCCGCTGCCCCAAGGTCAACTCCACCGAGGCTCTTGTTGAAGTGGCTGAAAGCCTCCTTGAGCAGTACGGCTACGTTCGCCGCAGCGAGGTCATCGCCATCGTCGCTGGAACCCGTACCAGATCCGGCTCCACCAACTTTCTGCGGCTTCACGTCATGGGCGATCAGCAGCAGGAAGGCGGCCGCTTCTTCGCGCGTCAGGCCCAGGAACGGGAGACAACCCCTGTACCGGCGGCGCAGGTCAAGACCTCCAGCCCCCGGCGCACTTCTCCCCGCGCCTCCGCCCGGCCGTCCGCGCCTCGCAAATAGCACGCTCCAGCACATGCTCAAACACGAACGCCACTCCCCTCGGCGTGGCGTTCTCTGCCGCGCTCAAGATTCCCCGATCTATTTTGCGGCAAGCTGCCGCAGCACATACAAGAGAATGCCGCCGTGCTCAAAGTACTCGATCTCCTGCGGCGTGTCGATGCGCACCCTGGCATGGAACTCCTTCACCTTGCCATCGGCCGCCTTCGCTCTCACCCGCAACCTGCGCCCGCCCGCGAACTTCGTCTTCAGCAGCGCGGTCAGCCCCGGCAGATCAAATATCTCCTCGCCCGTCAGGCCCAGCGATTCCACACTCTGCCCGTCTTCAAATTGCAGCGGCAGAATGCCCATCCCCACCAGGTTTGACCGATGAATGCGCTCGAAGCTCTCCGCAATCACCGCGCTGACTCCCAGGAGTTTCGGACCCTTTGCCGCCCAGTCGCGTGACGACCCCGCGCCGTACTCCTTGCCCGCCAGAATAATCAGAGGCTCATGGCGCTCGGCGTACTTCACGCTCGCGTCGAAGATCGACATCTGCTCGCCCTCCGGCAGCAGCCGCGTCACCCCGCCCTCGGTTCCCGGCGCCAGCTTGTTCCGCAAACGGACGTTGGCAAACGTCCCGCGCACCATCACCTCGTGGTTGCCTCGCCGCGAACCGTAGCTGTTAAAGTCAGCCTGCTTCACCCCGTGCTCTGAGAGATATCGGCCCGCCGGTCCGTTCGCCTTGATCGCGCCCGCCGGCGAAATGTGATCCGTGGTCACCGAGTCCCCCAGTACCGCGAGCACCCGCGCGCCGGCAATGTCCTCCACCGGCGGCGGCGTCTTCGTCATGCCATCGAAGTACGGCGCTTTGCGAATGTAGGTCGAGTCCGGTTCCCACTGGTACACCTCGCCGGTCGGGAACTTCAGCCCCTGCCAGTTCGCGTCGCCCTCCGTCACCGTCGCGTATTCCTTGCGGAACTCCTCGCGGTTGACTCCCTTCCCGATGGCATCCGCCACCTCATTCTGCGTCGGCCAGATGTCCCTCAGGTAGACAGGCTTACCCGCCTCATCCACTCCCAGCGGCTCGGTCTCAAAGTTGTGCCCGATCCTGCCCGCCAGCGCGAATGCCACCACCAGCGGCGGGCTCATCAGATAGTTGGCCCGCACGTCCACGTTCACGCGGCCCTCAAAGTTGCGGTTGCCGCTCAGTACGCTCACCGCCACCAGTCCGTGTTCATCAATGCTCTTCGTCACGTCGGCGGGCAGCGGCCCTGAGTTGCCGATGCATGTGGTGCAGCCATAGCCCACCACGTTAAAGCGCAGCTTCTCCAGATACGGCAGTAGCCCCGACTTCACGTAATAGTCCGTCACCACGCGTGATCCCGGCGCCAGCGACGTCTTCACCCACGGCGGCACGCTCAATCCCCTCTCCACCGCCTTCTTCGCCAGCAGCCCCGCGGCCATCATCACACTCGGGTTCGACGTGTTCGTGCAGCTTGTTATCGCCGCAATCACCACTGACCCGTGGTCCAGATACTGGTCCGGATCCACGCCAAAGCGCTCCTTCACTGACGTGGTCAGATGCCGCGGCGCCTTCTCCGCCACGGCCGTGTCCGTCACTGCACCGCGCTTCCACTCTGCCGCCTTCCGCGTTCCCAGCGGCTTCGCCGTCGGCGCCAGCAGCCCTGGCAGTTGCTGCGCAAAGCTGGCCGGCGCGTCCTTCAGCAGCACCCGGTCCTGCGGACGCTTCGGTCCGGCAACGCTCGGCTCCACCGTGGCCAGGTCAAGTTCCAGCGTCTGCGAGTACTCCGCCTCAGGAGACGCCGCCGTGTGGAACATCCCCTGCTCCTTGTAGTAGGCCTCCACCAGCGCAATCTGCTCCTCGCTGCGCCCTGTCAGCCGAAGATAGCGCAGAGTCTCCGCGTCCACGGGAAAGATGCCGCATGTCGCGCCGTACTCCGGCGACATGTTGCCAATCGTGGCGCGGTCCGCCAGTGGCAGCTCCGCCACGCCCGGCCCATAGAACTCCACAAACTTGCCCACCACGCCCAGCTTGCGCAGCGCCTGGGTCACCGTCAGCACCAGGTCCGTCGCTGTTGCGCCCTCGTGCAGCCTGCCGGTCAGCTTGTAACCCACCACCTGCGGCACTAGCATCGACACGGGCTGGCCCAGCATCGCCGCCTCGGCCTCGATGCCGCCCACCCCCCAGCCCAGCACACCCATTCCGTTGATCATCGTCGTGTGCGAGTCCGTCCCCACCAGGGTGTCGGGATACGCCAGCGTCTCTCCGTCCTGTTCTGCCGTGAACACTCCCCGTGCCAGGTACTCCAGGTTCACTTGATGGCAGATGCCCATGCCGGGCGGCACCGCCGAGAAATTCCTGAACGCCGATTGCCCCCACTTCAAAAATGCATAGCGCTCGCGGTTGCGCTGAAATTCAAGAAGCGTATTCGCCTCGAATGCCCCGGGCGTGCCAAACTCATCCACCTGCACCGAGTGGTCAATTACCAGCTCCGCCGGCACCAGCGGGTTCACGCGCTCCGGGTCGCCGCCCAGCGCTTTGATCGCGTCGCGCATTGCGCCCAGGTCCACCACCGCCGGAACGCCCGTAAAGTCCTGCATCAGCACCCGCGCCGGCATGTATGCGATTTCGCGGCTCGGCTCGGCCTTGGCATCCCAGCCGGCCAGAAACTCGATATCCGCAGCGGTCACGTTGGCTCCGTCCTCCCGCCGCAGCAGGTTCTCCAGCAGAATCTTCAGGCTGTAGGGCAGCCGCTTCAGATCAAATCCCTTCGCCTCCATCGCCTGGAGCCGAAAGATGGTGTACGAACGATTCCCTGACTTCAACGTCGCGCGGCTCGCAAAACTATTCATTTGGATAATGACCTTTCCATCCGCATCCATGCGGATTGCTGCGTAGCTCAGCTTGCGGGTGCCCATCGCGGCAGCCGCCGGCCTGCCACGCGCGCGTGGCAGGCTGCATAAACTTCATCGGGGATAGCTTACTCAGCCGGCCTGGCGGCGTCCACGGTCGTGGCGTCCGCGGCGAAATCGCTTCAAAAGAGGCGTGGCTTGCATCTCGATTCGCATGCGCGTCGGCTTCGCACCCATTTTATCGCGGCTCGCCACGCTAATGAAGCACCGGTGCCGGTACGCGGCCCACGCCCCATCCGCTCACTGCGATGGCGGCTGCATGTTATAGAGAAAGATGGCTCGCAGCTCGATGTACGGCCCATGAAACTCCCTGGGCAGCGGCGGATAGTTCGAGCCCGTCAGCGCCCCCCACGCGGCGCGATCCAGCGCCGTGTCGCCTGACCGCCCCTCCAGCACCATGCTGCCGTCCATCAGCCGACCGTTGGGCAGAATCTTGAAGCGGATGACCACCGCTCCCGACTTCAGAATCGGCGGATTGACCTCGTCCGGGATCAGCGGATCCCACGTCCGCTCCGTCTCCCGGTGCCACCGCGCCAGCCAGCTGCTGAAGTCCACTCCCTGCGTGTCCGACAGCACCTGCACCCCGCCCGTTCCCGCCCCGGGATGCAGCGTCAGCCCGCCCGCCGCAGGCAGACTCGATTCCGAATTGTCTCCCCGGTTCCGCGCCGCGTTCTGCATCGCCTGCCTCAACTGGTCCGCCGGGTTGGCCGAGCCCATGGCAAAGTTCGGCCGCGCCGGGACCGCCTCCGGTTTCGGCGCCTGCACCTGCGACTTCGACGCCTCGCTCGGCGGAATCGGCGGCTTTGGCTGAACCGGGTTCTGCACCTCCGGCTGCTTCTCCGCCGGGGGTGGCGGCGGGGCCTGCTTCCGCAGCTCCTCCAGCGTCTTCTGGTCAATCTGTGGAGGCTTCTCCAGCCTGGCCTTCGGCTTCTCCCGGGGCTGAATCTGGCGCAGAGCGTCCGGCACATTCAGCATCGTCAGATCCTTGCGCTGCTGGATGGCGTCAAACGGGTCAATCACCCTCGGCGCTTTGAACACATAGCGCGGTATCCACGTCACCGCCGACAAAAGCACCACATGCACCAGGATGGCAATCCAGATTCCCTCGCGCAGCCGTGCCCAGCGCCGCTCGTCCTCGAGCTCGCTGATCATCTCCAGCAGCTCGTGGGTGTCATAGTCCACCCAGCGCGACCGTGAGGCGTACCTCGGCCCCCGCCCGTCCCCCTCCGGTTCGGGACTGCCGTCTACGCGCTCCGGTCCCTCTCCCGTCCGCTCCTCGGGCTCATCCGTTGTGGTTGGTGTTTTGCTGGTGGGCATTCTTCCCGCCGGAGACTCGCAGGCGCACCCGCAAGCTCCGTATCGAATCCTTCCCTGTCTATTCTCTCATCCCCCGCGATTCAGGCAACCCATACGAACCGCTTCGCTAAACCGTACAATGATTCTTTTGGAATGGACGATTTCACGGCAGGAAAGGGACCCGATTGAAGCACTATTTCGCCGGCCTGATGGCCGAATGGAAGCTCGTCCTGCTGCCTGCTCTGGCCAAGCTGGGTTTCTGGGGCGTCGGCGCGGTCGCCCTGCTTGACTCCTCCTCCATCCCCGTCCCCATGGACCTCATCCTCGCCGGATATGTCTGGGCCGACAAGCGCCACTTCTGGCTCTACGTCCTGCTGGCCGCGGCCGGTTCAGCCATCGGCGGACTTGTCCCCTATGGCCTGGGCCGCGCCGGCGGTGAGCTCTTCCTGCTCAAACGCCTCAACCGCGAGCGTCTCGACCAGATTCGCAAACGCTTCGAGCGGCAGGAGTTCCTCGCCGTCATGGTCCCCTCCATGCTGCCCCCGCCCACTCCCTGGAAAATCTTCGTCTTTGCCGCCGGGGTCTTCGAGATGCGCGTCCTGCCCTTCATGCTCGCCGTCTTCTGCGGCCGCGTCGTCCGCTGGCTCGTCCTCTCCCTGCTCGTTCTCAAGCTCGGTCCCCGCGCCGTCGACATCGTCCAGCACCACGCGCTCATCGCCCTCGGCGCCGTCGTCGTGCTCGTCCTGCTCGCGCTCCTCGGCTGGTGGCTCAAAAAACAGCAAAGCCGGGCCATGGCGCGTTAAGGCTCCATCTGAGCCGCTCATCCCAAAGCCAATGCATTGAAGCCAATGCAACTAGCAGGGAGCGGTGACCTTGCGCTACGCGCATCGGCTACACCACTCAGATAATGCCGCAGCCATCCCCGGCATCTGTCCTTGAAATGAATTTTCGATTGATCTGCATCGGCCCGGCTGACCAGGCCGTCGCTTACTTGCCCGCCAGCGCCGCCTCGGCCTCCGCGCCCTTCATCCGGCGCATCAGCACCGGCAGTCCAAACGCCAGCCCGGCCACCACCGCCGTTGACACCAGATCGTTGCGATAGAACGGAATCCCCGCCGCATAGCACGTCGCCAGCCCGCTCCAGTCCGGCGTATACATGCCGCCCGCCGCCCACACCGCATAGTTCGACACCAAAAAGAACGCGGTCGGCCCCAGCACCACGCCCGCCGCCAACCGGGCAAACGTCGTGCGCGACTTCAGCAGAATGTACCCCAGCAGCAACATCGCCGCATACCACGCCCACGTCGTCACATACATCCCCCAGCGGAACGGATAGTGGTAGGTGAACACGGTCAGAAAATAGTCCGTCGCCATCAGCGCCGCCAGCGGAGCCAGCATCTCGCGCCACCCGCGCCGCGCGCCAAAGTAGAGCAGCGCGCCGCCCACGGCGGTAAAGTTCAGCCAGTCCGGATGGGGAACAACCCGGCTCAAAACAGCAACAACCAGCAGCAGATAGGCAGCCATACACACCTCAACGTCGAGATTCCCGGCAAGTGCTGGTCCGGGTGGTGGGGAGCGATGTATCCATTCTGACGGCCCAGCCTCACCCGGTCAACCCGCTTCCGTCTCCGCACCATCCGCGCTAACTCCCTCGCCTCCAACGCGCCTCCGCCTCGTGAACAATTTTTCCACTGCGGCGGAACCACTCCTCTCGCCGCGGTCGCATTGAGCGGACTCCGGCGATGATCCGTCTGTTGTTCAAAGCAACCGGAGTCCGATTCAACCTCTCAAAAATGACCGAATGGCTCCGGGATTGGAGGAAGCCTTGCAGCGGTTTCTATCGTTCAGGTGGATATTCGCCCTCAGCGTGGTTCTCGGCACTCTGGCCGGGACTGCGCGGGCCCAGACTCCGGGTGCTTTTCAGCAGATTCGGACGGGTGACGGCAATCAGGAGCAGATTCCGGTCAGACTTGTGCAGTTCGAGCCGGTCAAGACGAGCCCGGGCTTCTCGCTGCCCGCCGCCACAGTGGATTACCCGCATTGCCTTTCTGACGGCTCCCTGGTGGTGCACACCATCGATTGGGCAACCATAATGAAGGCTCCCCGGGGAACGATTCCCAAATACAATCAGATTGTCTCCATCGTTCACGACGGAAAGACGCAGACCATAGTGTCCACCGGCATCTCAGACCTGACCGACTTCAATAATGGCTTCGACATCTTCCCCTCCGACTCCGGCATCTACTTTCTCGTGCAGGGCACCCGGGATCATCCGGGCAGGCGGGGACCCGGAACGTCTCCGGCGGGAATCCCCCTGAGCGATTACCACAACTATGTCGCCCGGTTTGACCGCGACGGCTCCTACAAGGGAGCAACCCGGTTGGATACCAGGTGTGATCTGTCGCGTCCGGGATCGTGCGAGCTGCAACACCTGGCGGTCTTTCCCTCCGGCGACATGCTGGTCACCGAGGCTGACCCCGAAAGCTCCACGTTGAAGGTGCTCTATCTCAAATCCTCGGGCGAGGTGGTCAAGCAGATTGACGTGCCGGCCAGCCGCAGGAACATCGACTGGGGCTCGGCCACCACCAACCCCGATATCCGGCAGGCGGCAGCGTCCTATCTTGCCTCGGTTTACTTCACCGCCGTGGGCGACAACATCGTTGTCTGGCGCGCCAACAGCAACGACCCCGTGGTGGAGGTGCGGGACGGCGGCGGCGTGCGCGAGGTCCCGCTCCAGATTCCCAAAGGCTGGCGGTTTGCGAACATGGTGGCGTCAAACGACCGCTGGGTGGTGCATCTCCGCACTGAGAATACCCTGCCCAATGTGCGCATGAGCACGGATACGGACGTCTACTACGAAGTGCGTCCGCAGGACGGCAGCCTTGCCGCAAAGCTCGTCGAGTCAGGTGACATCCCGCTGTCGATTGCCTGCGAGAGCAATGGCGACTACACCTCCTTCAAGATCGACAACGCCGGCAAATCGGTGCTCCTCAGCGGGCAGTGAGACACCGCCACCGGTGAGAGGCCGGCAAACCTCCAGCGAACCAGCCATTCGCGCTGAGCCCCGGTTCGCTCTTTGCCGGCCCGACTTTCTCCTCGATTCCTGCAAGCAAATGCGCCGGTTAGACCACCCCTCACGCCCCCTCTACACACATAACTCACTCGTCTCCACGGTCCGCCGGCGATTTGAATAACTTCGCTGATTTCAAATCATGCTGTTACATAACCCGGCTTCCGCCAATATAGTGTTGGCACCGGTTGTTTTCCTCCCCGAGGTCGAGCATGGCATCCAATGTCCGCCGGCGCCTCGTTGTTGCGCTGCTTTTCTCCGCCGCAAGCATCCATGCCCAGGCACCGTCACGGGCGCCTGCCGTCCCCATCACGCTCGGCCAGTCCGTCGTCAAGCTCTACGGCCCGTGGCGTTTCCACATTGGCGACAACCCGGAGTGGGCTGACCCCGGCTACGACGACTCGCAATGGGAGACGGTCGACCTCAGGCCCACCCCGCAGACCGTCGTTCCCGGAATACCGTTCGCGGGCTTCGTCACCGGATGGCAGCAGCGGGGCCATCCCGGCTACGCGGGCTTCGCGTGGTATCGCCTGCGGGTACGCATCTCCGGCCCCTCCGGGCCGCTTACGCTGCTCGGCCCCGCCTGGTTTGAAGTTGGATACCAGATCTTTGTCAACGGCCGCCCGGTTGGATCCTTTGGAGACTTCACCCGGCAGCCACCGGATCTCTACTACGAGAATCCGGCCTCCTTTACCGTGCCCGTGTCCGACTTCGCGCCCAACCCCGACGGCACCACACTCATTGCCTTCCGCTTTTACACTCCTGCTCACGCATTGGAGAGCCCCGCAATGGGCGGTATGCACGTGCCTCCCCAGATTGGTTTGCCGTCCGCAGCCTCTGCTGTATTTCATGTGGAGTGGGAGACAGAATCCTTGCGTCTCGTTTCGGCGCTGGTCTCGGCACTCGTGTATTTCTTTTTCGCCCTGCTCATCGCCATGATCTTCGCCTTCAGCCGCGCGGACAAAATCCTGCTGTGGCCATTGGCTGCCTGCATCTTCTGGGTGATCTACACGGTCCTGATCTTCTCCACAAACGCACAGTGGCTGTCTTACGTCCGTCTGAGCGCCCTTATAAATCTCGCCAGCGGGCTCGGCTGGTACATGTGGATGCTCGCCTGGTGGGCCTACTTCGGCCTGCAGCGCAAACGGTGGTTGTTCAAGGCCATCCTTATTCTGGGCATCGTCGATATTGCCCAGATAGAGTTCTTCGTCTTCGCGCGGCACGCCGCGGGAGCTTCGCATGGACTTGGCGTTGCCGCTTCAGTCTTCTCGCTCACAATCAGTGCCTCTCATCTTCTAATCACAGCCGCGATTGCGTTCCTGGGTTGGAAAAGCTCCGTGCCCAGCAAATGGCCTCTTTATCTGGCGCTGATGTTCTATGCTCTTCCGGACTTCAGTCCATTAATGTCGCTCCTCCATCTGCGCACCAGTTGGCTCTTCTTCGGCGTGCAGTTTCCCTTTGGGCTCCTGTGCGTCATTGGCATGCTCTTCTTCTTCTCCATCGTTCTCTTCAGGCAATTCCGGTCCTCCATGCAGCGCCAGCAGGCAACCGAGGATGACCTGAAACAGGCGCGTGAAGTGCAGAGCCTCCTCATTCCGCGCGAAGCGCCCCACGTGCCCGGCTGGCAGATTGAAAGCGAGTACCGCCCGGCGCGACAGGTCGGCGGAGACTTCTTCCAGATCCTGCCCGCCGACGATGGCTCCGTGCTTCTTGTGGTTGGCGACGTCAGCGGCAAGGGACTGCGGGCCGCCATGACCGTCAGCGCCATCGTTGGCGCACTGCGCGGCAGCAGCGAACGCCGGCCCGTCCAGGTCCTGGCCCATCTCAACCGCGTCCTCCACGGCCAGATCTCCGGATTCGCAACCTGCTCTACCGCTCTGATGGCCAAAGACGGCGCAATGACGATCGCCAATGCCGGCCACTTGCCTCCTTATTGCAACGGACAGGAACTCCCCGTGCCGGGAGAACTGCCACTCGGCCTCGTTGCCGAAGTGACCTTCGTCGAGAAGCATTTCAACTTCGCTGCCGGCGACCAGCTTACTTTTCTCTCGGATGGCGTCCCGGAAGCCCGCAACGCCACGGGCGAACTCTTCGGCTTCGAGCGTACTGCGGCCATTGCCGGGCAAACTGCTGAAGAGATCGCTCATGCAGCCGCCACCTTCGGCCAGGAAGACGACATCACTGTCCTCACGGTTACGAAGCTCGCCATCTCACAGCACGCTCTGGCTTGAGCAATGTAACACCTCGGGTCGGCCTCATTCGCCAATCCTCTTCAACTGGTGGAAAGGGGGACCTCGCGGTCCAGGATGTCGGCATCTTTGGCCCGATCTAGATGGATGAGGCTCCGCCATTCACTCGCTCCATCCCCGACTCACTTAACTCGCCTCACGTCCAGCGAAATATCATCGCCCGTCTTTGCGGAATATTTACCCTGTTTCGGGCATACTCATATCAGGTCGGTCTCGTCGTTCATCGTTCAGTACGCAGGCACCCCCTACCCCCTATAAATATTTGCGGTTTTCCACAGCAGTTTTGCAGATTAATTCTGACATCGGCGTATGCTGCGCGACTTCAGCACTTCGCCGACTGTGTAAAGGCTCCTGCACCACGCAAGTCTGGTTTATCCTGTCCCTTACGCATGTCGAACGATCCGATTCCCAATCTTGCGGCTTTCAGTGACGCCGCCCTCGCCGAGGCCTTTGCCGCGCTGGAGCTGGAGGCTCGCTCCGGTGCCGCCTCGCTGTCCTCGTCGGATGCCGTTGAAGCCTTTCGTCTTCAATGGCTTGGCCGCAAGCAGGGCCTGCTCAAAGAGGTCTCTGACCGCTGGCTCAAGGCCGCGCCGCCCCAGGCCAAAAAAAGTGTCGGCGAGCGCTTCAAGGCGCTCAAAGAACTCGTTGAATCTCTGCTTGAGCAGGCCTCCGCAGCGGCCGGGGAGGACTGGAGCAATGCCGCCCTCCGCGCCGAGGCCATCGACATCACCCTGCCCGGCTCCCGCCGCCTCACCGGCGCCGAGCATCCCATCACCCGCACGCTCAATGAAATTACCGCCGTCTTCGCGGCCCTCGGCTACTCCGTCGGTGTCGGCCCCGAGGTCGAAACCGACTTCTACAACTTCGAGTGCATGAACTTTCCGCCCGGCCACCCGGCCCGCGACACGCAGGATACGCTCGTCATCGCCGGCCAGGAGCGCCGCCCGCAACGCGACCGCCTGCTGCTGCGCACGCACACCTCGCCCGTGCAGATGCGCACCATGGAGTCGCAACCACCCCCGGTCCGCATTGTCATTCCCGGCAAAGTTCACCGCAACGACGCACAGGACGCAACGCACTCGCCGATTTTTCATCAGGTGGAAGGCCTCTGCGTCGATACCGGCATCACCTTCAGCGATCTGAAGGGCACGCTCGACCACGCCATGAAGGCCCTGTTCGGCTCGTCGGTTAAAACGCGCTTCTTCCCGTCGTTTTTTCCATTCACTGAACCCAGTGCCGACGTGCAGATCAGCTGCATCTTCTGCGGGGGCACGGGGTGCCGCAAATGCAAGCAGTCCGGCTGGATTGAGCTGCTCGGCTGCGGCATGGTCGATCCCGCGGTCTTTGCCTTCGCGGCAGAAAAGCAGCCCGCCTATGACCCGCGGAGAATCTCCGGCTTCGCTTTCGGCATGGGCGTGGAGCGCATCGCCATGATGAAGTACGGCATCAGCGAAATCGGCCAGTTTTACTCGGACGACATGCGGTTCCTGGGGCAGTTCGCATGAGAATTCTCACCCAGTGGCTCCGCGCCTATCTGCCCGCGCTCTCCGTCGACGACGCGCAGCTCGCCGAGGACCTCACCCTCCGCGGCATCGCCGTCGACGGCATCTTCCCGCTCGGCGAAGGCAACGGTTCTCTGTACGAGATGGACATCACCACCAACCGCGTCGACGCGATGAACCACTACGGCATCGCCCGCGAGGCTGCCGCCATCTACGGAGTCGCGCTCAAACCGCTCGACTTCCCGCTCCCCGCGCCGCAGCACGCCTCCGCGCCATTCTCCGTGCGCATTGAGGCCGAGGACGCCTGCGGCCGCTTCACCGCGCGCGTTCTGCGCGGCATCACCATCGGTGATTCGCGCGACTGGTTCTCAGGCGCAGAGGTTGACACGTTCTTCAGCCACCTCGAGCAAAAGAAGATATCCAACGCCGTTGATGCCACCAACTTTGCGTGGCTCGCCATGGGACAGCCAACGCACGCCTTCGACCTCGACAAAATCCAGGGCGGCATCATTGTTCGACGCGCGCGCAAGGGCGAAAAGCTGAAAACTCTTGACGGCATCGAACGGTCTCTCGACCCCGAGGACCTCGTGGTCGCGGATCACAACCGGCCTCTCGCTCTTGCCGGAGTCATGGGCGGGTGGGACTCAATGATTACGCCGGAGACCCGGAACGTGCTGGTTGAAGCCGCCTGGTTCGAGCCCATGGCCGTGCGCCGTACCGCGCGTCGCCACGGCCTGCATACCGACGCCAGTCATCGCTTCGAGCGCGGTGCCGACTTCAACGCCGCGCCCGTGGCCTCGGCCATCGTCAGCAGCATTCTGCTCGCCAGCGGCGGCAGCGTCGAGGGCGATCTGGTCGACGTGCGCATCGCCGCGCTGGAGTCGCGCACCGTCAGCCGCGCACCCATCAGCATCGCGCTCACCGAGGTGCAGCGCATCCTCGGCGCCACTGTCGATCCCGAAGGCATCACCGCGGCAATCGTCGAAAACGTGCTCACCGCCCTCGGCTGCAGGCTTGCCGGGCAGCATGCCTGGAGTGTCACCCTGCCCAGTTGGCGTCTCGATCTCGAGCGCGAAATCGATCTGATCGA
>DASSHM010000114.1:0-21760 GCA_035692885.1 Occallatibacter sp. | reverse complement strand
GCGTCAATCCACGGGCCGCCGGGATAACCCAGGCCGAGCAGCTTGGCCACCTTGTCATAGGCCTCGCCGGCGGCGTCATCCACGGTGCGGCCAACCAGGCTGTAACGCCAAAGTCCGCTCACGGGGCGGGCGAGGTAGAGGTGAGTATGACCGCCGGAGACGACCAGAGCCAGCGCGGGGTCCTGAGCCTGCGGCGCGGCTGGCGCGGATTCGCGCTCGTGCAGCAGCACGGCGTGGATGTGCCCTTCAAGGTGGTTGACGGCAATCACGGGCAGCCCCTGCGCAAAGGCGAGCGCCTTGGCATAGCTGATGCCGACGAGCAGAGCCCCGGCGAGCCCCGGCCCGCTGGTGACGGCGATGGCGTCAAGATCGCCGAGCGCGCATCCGTCTTGATGCAGTGCGGCGCGGACGACGGGCACGATGGCGCGCAGATGCTCCCGGCTGGCCAGCTCGGGCACCACGCCGCCATAACGCGCGTGGGTGGCAATCTGCGAGGCGACCACCGATGACAACGTGCGCTCACCGCGCCGCACCACGGCCGCTGCGGTCTCGTCGCAGGAGCTCTCAATGCCGAGAATGAGGCCATTGCCCATGTCTCCAGTGTAGCGGCCCTCGAATCCGCAGCCTGAACCGGAGTACTCTCGGAGCAGAGCCGTGTTGACCGCGTCGCCCCAATTCGAGGCCGCATGCCACGTGCTGCGCGCGCTGCGCGAGGCCGGGCATGAGGCGTATCTGGCCGGGGGCTGCGTGCGCGACCTGCTGCTGGGCCGCGAGCCGGAGGACTACGACGTGGCCACGGCAGCCACGCCGGACGTGGTACTGGCCATGTTTCCCCACACCTACGCGGTGGGCGCGCACTTCGGCGTGGTGCTGGTGGCGCAGCAGGCCGAAGGAAAGCCCAGTCGCAGGCTGGTGACGGAGGTGGCGACCTTCCGGTCGGACGGCATCTACAGCGACGGGCGGCATCCTGACGCGGTGCTATACACCGAGACGGCGCGCGAAGACGCGCAGCGGCGCGACTTTACCATCAACGGCCTGATGCTCGACCCGCTGCGGATGGCCGGGACGCCCGGAGGAGCAACGGGCGACGCGGCCGCTCTGCGCGGCGCGGTGATTGATCACGTGGGCGGGCTCGCCGACCTGGACGCGGGGGTGATTCGCGCCATCGGCCAGCCCGGGAGACGATTTGAAGAGGACCGGCTCCGGCTGCTGCGCGCGGTCCGCTTTGCGGCGCGGCTCAGCTTCGCGATTGAGCCGGCGACGCATGCGGCAATCCGGCGGCTGGCGGCAAGGATTCAGTCAGTGAGCCGCGAGCGGGTGCGGGACGAGCTGACGAGGATGCTGACGGAGGGCCGCGCGCGGCGCGCCTTTGAGCTGCTCGACGAGACCGACCTGCTGGTGCAGGTGCTGCCCGAGGCGGCGGGCATGAAAGGCGTGCAGCAGCCGCCGCAGTACCACCCCGAGGGCGACGTGTGGACGCACACTCTGCTGCTGCTGGAGCAACTGGAGGCGGGATGCCCGATGACGCTGGCGTGGGGCGCTCTGCTGCACGATGTGGGCAAGCCCCCGACCTTTCGCGTGGCCGGCCGCATCCGCTTTGACGGTCACGTTGAGGTGGGCGTGGCCATGGCCGCGGAGATCTGCCGGCGCTTCCGCTTTTCCAGCGACGAGACGCGCCTGGTGCTGGCCCTGGTCCACAACCACATGCGCTTTATGGACGTGCCGCGCATGAAGGCCTCGACGCTGAAGCGGTTTTTCAGGCTGGAGGGCTTTGACCAGCATCTGGCTCTGCACCGCATGGACTGCCTGGCGGCGAGCGGAAACCTCGAGAACTGGGAGTTTGTGCGCGAACGCCTGGGGACAATGCCGGAGGAGGACGTTCGCCCCGTGCCGCTGCTCACGGGGCGCGAGCTTATCGGCGAGGGATACGCGCCGGGCCCGCGGTTCAAGCAGATGCTGCACGCCGTGGAGGATGCGCAGCTTGAGGGATCGATCCGCACGCCGGAGGAGGCCCTGCGGCTGGTGCGCGAGCGGTTCGGCGGCAGCGGAAGTTAGCCGGCACGACACGAAGCAGCGAGCAGCCCGGCGCGGTCTAGGACCTCACGCGCCAGACGGTGGCGTACTTCTTGCGATACTTCGGGTCCTGCTCCAGCGCCATCAGCGCGGCGGCAGTGGCGGGCAGGCTTTCATCGCCAACCGTGTCGTGGATGCGGCGCAGGCACACGAGAATGTCGTAGCGGATGAGGGTGCAGTTCTTCTCGGTGCCGCACTCCTTAAAGCGCTTCTGGAGCGCCTTGACCAGGGCCTTGCGCTGGGCTTCCCCGGCCACGCCAATCTTCCACAGCGATTGCAGGCAGTGGCGGGCAGTCACAAACCGCTCGTCCTTTGTGACCGCGACCAGCCTGGGCAGATCCTTGAGTATGCGCTGGTCAGGATCGCTCTTGGCCAGGCTGCTGAGCACCTGCGCGGCGACGGAGCGCTGGCGGTTGTCGCCGGTTTTGAGCGTGGCCAGCAGGTCGTCCCACACGGAATAGGCCCAGCCAACAGTCTCGTCAGTGGCGGCCATCAGCGCATAGTAGGCACGTTCCTGCCGGTCATGGTCAGCCGAGTGCAGGTCGGCGAGGCTCGCCCTAAGCTGCTGCGCCGTGAGTGCCATGGATTCCTCGCTTTCAAGCCGGGCAGAGACGGAAAAACCAGCGCGCGACTGGCCCCCGGCCCAGCGGATTTACGCAACGATAGCCGGATGCGCCGCCGGATACAAGTCGGAGCCGGTGAATCTGGCCGCCAAATGCCATGAAAGCATAATGGAATGAATGAGTTACTTGCATCGAGGAGGCTGTTTCACAAAAGTCCGTAATTCCCTGCAAAAGTGCTGTGGGAAACCGCAAATATTTCAGGGGAGAGGGGTACCCTCGCCCCACGGACGAAGACCTGTCCGCGGGGACCCCGCAACCCTCACCCCACGGACGTGGACCTGCCTCCACCCCGACAAGCAAAGCCCGCTTGCCGGGGACCCCGGTTGACCGTGGGAACCCCGAAAACCATCACCCAGCGGACAAACCTGCACTTCGGGGTTCAGCCTGAACCTATTGTGCGGCAGGGCGGCGTAATTCTACGCAAATGGACGGGTGGGAACTGGGCAGAAACATCGCCGTCCCACCCCTTCCGCAGCGGAGCGGAAAGGATGGGTCACCCGGTGCCGGGGCAGGGTCCGGCGATGGCCGCGATCAGCCCCTGGCGGTGGCGAAGCGCTTGCTCACCTCGTTCCAGTTCACGACGTTCCACCAGGCGGCGAGATAGTCGGGGCGGCGGTTCTGGTATTTGAGGTAGTAGGCGTGCTCCCACACGTCGTTGCCGAGGACGGGGTAGAGGCCCTGGGAGAGGGGCGAGTCCTGGTTGGCGGTGGTGGTCACCTTGAGCTTGCCGCCCTCGTAGACCAGCCAGCCCCAGCCGGAGCCGAACTGCTTGGCCGTGGCTTCATTGAAGGCTTTCTGGAAGGCCTCAAGGCCGCCGAAGTCCTTGTTAATCTGGTCGGCCAGGGGGCCGGAGGGCGCGCCGCCCACGCCGGCGGAGCCGGGCTTGCCCATGATGCTCCAGAACATGGAGTGGTTGGAGTGGCCGCCGCCGTTGTTGCGCACGGCTCCCCGGATGGCCTCGGGGACCGAGGCGAGGCCGCGTAGCAGGTCGTCAATGGACTTGGCGGCGAGGTCAGGGTGGCTGGCCAGGGCGGCATTCACGTTGTTGATGTAGGCCTGATGGTGCTTGTCGTGATGCAACTGCATGGTCTGGGCGTCAATGAAAGGCTCCAGCGCGGCGTAGTCGTAAGGAAGCGGTGCGAGTGCATAAGCCATTTGGGGATTCTCCTCCGTTCGGATTGTACTTTGGGGGGTGGGGCGAACCGAAACTGACAGCCATTCAGAGGCGAAAGAACCTGTCGTGCCGCCCGCGCGGCAAAGGCAATGAGTCTTCGCAATCCGGCGGTTCACAGGCCGGTGCACGCCCTTCTCATTAAGATGGATGCGGGAGAGCGGGCAGAGGGTGCCAATGAATTCATGATATGGGAAGAAACCTTCCGCGCCCGGTGTACATCTTTGTGAGAGGAAGGAAGTCCTTCTCCCATCTCACCCATTTCCCGGATCGGCAGACATAGATGAACGACCAGCCCCTTTACCGTTGGCTTGATCAGCAGGGCGAGGCCTTTGGCGCGCCCGGCGACACGCCGAAGTGGACCTCAAGCATGAAGGACGCGGTGGGCACGGCCTACTCTGCCGCCAGCCGCATCTGGTTCACCTGCGCGCACGGAATCCTGAACGAGATTTATCACCCCACCATCGACAAGGCGCAGGTGCGGGACATGGGGTTCATGGTGACCGACGGTGCAACCTTTGTGCACGAGGAGAAGCGCGACCTGCTGACGGCGTTCGAGTACATCGAGCAGGAGGCGCTGGGCGTGCGCTATGTGAACAGCGACCCCGACGGCCGGTACAAGCTGACCAAGGAGATTATCTGCGACCCGCATCACGGCGTGGTGCTGCAGCGGGTGCGGCTGGAGGGGCGTGATGACGTGCTGCCGCGGCTGAAGGTGTTTGCGCTGGTGGCGCCGCATCTGGATGGCGGCGGCGCGGGAAACACGGCGCGCGCGGTGGATATTGCCGGGCACAAAATGGTGCTGGCGTGGAAGAACCAGTGGTCGCTGGCGATGGCCGCGAGCTGCGGATTCGCGCGGGTGAGCTGCGGGTTTGTGGGGCGCAGCGACGGCTGGCACGACCTGAAGCAGAACCGTCGCATGGACTGGGAGTTTGGCTCGGCGACCAATGGCAATGTGGCGGTGCTGGGCGAGCTGGACCTGGCCGAGGCCGGCGCGGACGGGTCACGGGAGTTCACCCTGGCCATCGGGATTGGCGAGGGGCACCATACCGCGCTGGAGAAGACGGTGAACGCGCTGGCGACGCCGTTTGAGCAGCACCGCAGCCGGTTTATCGAGCAGTGGCAGAGGGTGGCCAATCCGAACTGGCTGGCGGTGAAGGCGGGCGACGGCGGCGAGCTGATGCACGCCAGCCACAACGTTCTGCTGGCGCATGAGGACAAGACGTTTCCGGGCGCGTTTGTGGCGTCGGCGTCAATCCCGTGGGGGCAGGTGAAGAGCGACGACGACCTGGGCGGCTATCACCTGGTGTGGACGCGGGACATGGTGCAGACGGCCACCGCATTGCTGGCCTGTGGACGGATTGAGACGGCGCGGCGCGCGCTGGTGTATCTGGCCTGCACGCAGCAGCCCAACGGCGGCTTTGCGCAGAACTTCTGGATCGATGGGCGGCCCTACTGGTCGGGAATCCAGCTGGACGAGGTGGCGTTTCCGCTGATGTTGGCGTGGCGGCTGTGGAAGTCCGACGGTCTGGGCGAGATGGATATCTGGCCGTTCGTGGAGCGCGCGGCCGGGTTCCTGGTGCGGCATGCGCCCATCACTAACCAGGAGCGCTGGGAGGAGAGCGCGGGCTACTCGCCGTCAACGCTGGCGGCGGTGATTGCGGGGCTGGTGTGCGCGGCGGAGATTGCGAGGTCGCGCGGCGCGGCGGACAAGGCCACGTTTATCGAGGAGTTCGCCGACTGGATTGAACGGCGCCTGGAGGACTGGACGGTGACCAACGATGGCGTGCTGCATCCGGGCATCAAGCGCCATTACATGCGCATCCGTCCGCCGGAGAAGGGCGAGGCGTATGCGGGCGAGGGCAGCGGCACGGAGATGCTGCAACTGGCAAACCGTCCGCCGGGAACGCGGTATGAATTTGAGGCACGCGAGATTATCGATGCGGGTTTTCTTGAGCTGGTGCGCTATGGGGTGCGGCGCGCGGATGATCCGCTGATTGTGGACTCGCTGCGGGTGGTGGACCTGGTGCTGAAGCGGGAGCTGCCGGAAGGGCCGGGTTGGCTGCGCTACAACTGGGATGGCTACGGCCAGCGCAAGGACGGCGGACCTTATGTGGGCTGGGGCCAGGGGCGGGTGTGGCCGCTGCTGACGGGCGAGCGGGCCCACTATGAGCTGGCGGCGGGCAACGATGTTTCGGCGCTGATCAAGACCTATGAAGCCTTTGCCACGGCGGGCAAGATGCTGCCGGAGCAGGTGTGGGACGAGCCCAATCTGCCGGGTTCGCGAATGATTCTGGGCCAGCCGGCGGGGTCGGCCACACCGCTGGTGTGGGCGCATGCGGAGTATCTGAAGCTGCTGCGCTCAGCGCTGGACGGCAAGGTGTTCTCTCGCATTGACGCCGTGTATGAGCGCTACTGCGAGCCGGCCGGACGCCGCGGGCTGCGGCGCAACCTGGAGGTGTACAGCCTGCGTCGGCCCATCCAGTGGATCACGGCCGGCGACACGCTGCGCATCCTGGACAAGAACCATTTTGAGGTGGTGTGGTCCACCGATGGATGGAAGAACGTGCGCACGACCGCGAGCCGCGACCTGGGCAGCGCCGGGCACAGCGCCGACATTGCCACCGGGACGGACGCGCAGCAGGGCGAGATTCTCTGGACCTTCCACTGGCCGGAGCAGGAGCGCTGGCTTGGGTACAATGTGAGTGTGGAGCTAAGGCCCGGGTCGGGCGAAGGAGCCGGGAACGTTAAGTAAATTGATTTACTTGGATGTGTCCTTCTACAAGGAAAGAAAGGGAATAGAAGCGAAATGACTGCCAGCCTCGCCGCACTCTCCGTTGATGAACTGTCGATTGACACCTTGCGCCTGCTCGCCGTGGACGCGGTGGAGAAGGCCAGGAGTGGCCACCCGGGAGCGCCGCTGGGCTGCGCGCCGATTGCCTATCTGCTGTTTCATAAACTGATGAAGCACAACCCCGCGAACGCCAAGTGGGCTGACCGCGATCGCTTTGTGCTGTCGAACGGGCACGCCTCGGCGCTGTTGTACGCGACGCTGCACCTTACCGGCTACGACGTGACGATGGACGACCTGAAGAGCTTTCGCCAGTGGCACTCGCGCACGCCGGGACACCCCGAGTATGGCGACACCGACGGTGTTGAGGTGACGACCGGCCCGCTGGGACAGGGCATTGCGATGGCCGTGGGCATGGCGATTGCGGAAAGTCACCTGGGCGCCGCCTATAACCGGCCGGGACATGAGGTGGTGAATCACCATACGTTTGCGCTGCTGGGCGATGGCGACCTGATGGAGGGCGTGTCGCATGAGGCGGCGTCGCTGGCGGGCACGCTGGGCCTGGGCAAGCTGATCTTCATCTACGATGACAACCTGATTTCCCTGGACGGGCCGACGCAACTGAGCTTTACCGAGAATCCCCTGGACCGCTTTGAAGCGTATGGCTGGCAGGTGCAGCGGGTGAGTGACGGCAACGATTTGAACGCGCTGGAGGCGGCGATTGCGGCGGCCCGGGCAGAGACGGCGCGGCCATCCCTGATTGCCGTGCGCACCGTGATTGGATACGGCAGTCCCAAGGCGGGCACGAACAAGGTGCACGGCGAGGCGCTGGGCGCGGCTGATACGGCGGCGACGAAGAAGTTTTTCGGATTCCCCGAGGATCAGAGCTTTTACGTTCCCGAGGAGGCGCTGGCCAACTGGCGCACGGCGCGGGAGCGGGGCGCGGCGGCGGAGGCGGAGTGGAACCGGCTGTTTGCCGAATATGCGGTGGCGTTTCCGCAACTGGCGGCGGAGTTTGAGCGTACCCAAAAGGGCGTGCGCAAGGCCGGCTGGGAAAAGGCGGTTCCCTCCTTTGGCACGGAGAAGCCGATCGCCACGCGTAACGCGGGCAACGCGGTGTTGAATGCGGTTGCGGGCGAGGTGCCGGAGCTGTTTGGCGGCGCGGCCGACCTGACGTCCTCGACGAAGACCATCTTCAAGCCGGGCGCAAACTTCCATGAGGATGCGGCGGGCAGGAATGTGTTCTTTGGCGTGCGCGAGTTTGGCATGTGCGCGGCGGTGAACGGCATGGCGGCGCACGGTGGGCTGGCGCCGTTCGGGTCAACCTTCTTTGTGTTCTCTGACTATTGCAAGCCCGCGCTCAGGCTGGCGGCGCTGATGCAGGTGCCGTCGCTATTTGTCTTCACCCATGACTCGGTTGGGTTGGGCGAGGACGGCCCGACGCATCAGCCGATTGAGCACCTGATGGCGCTGCGCGCCGTGCCGGGAATGACGGACTTCAGGCCGGCGGACGCGAACGAGACCGCGGCGGCATGGCGGCTGGCCCTGGAGCGCAAAGGGCCGAGCTTTTTTGCGCTGACCCGCCAGGACGTGCCGGTGATTGACCCCGCGGCGCACGACGTATTTGCTGGCGTCAGCCGGGGCGCGTACATTCTTGAGGACGCGGTCACGCCGCGGGTGGTGCTGATTGGCACGGGATCAGAGGTGTGGCCGGTGCTGGCGGCGGCCAGGCTGCTGGCAGCCGGAGGAATCGCGGCGCGGGTGGTCAGCTTTCCCAGTTGGAAGCTCTTCGAGGAGCAGCCGGCGGAGTACAGGGCCAAGGTGCTGCCGGCGGGCGTGCCCAGGCTGGCCGTGGAAGCCGGCGCCACATTGGGCTGGTGGAAGTATGTGGGGCAGGACGGCGACGTACTCGGAATAGACCACTTTGGAGCCTCGGCGCCGGGAGCCAAGGTGCTGGCGGAGTTTGGATTTACCGCGGAAAACATTGCCGCCCGGGCAAAGGCGCTGCTGAAGTAAGCCGGGTGAGGTAGGGAAGTTATTCAGAAACTTGATGCATACCTGACTGCCGGAACACAGCTATAACTCGGGATAACTCGCATCTGCCCGGTTGGATAACTGCCGCGAAAGGGGGCATTGTGAAGCTAGTCATCAGTTCCGATCACGCCGGGTTTCCCCTGAAAGAAGAGGTGCGCGCGCATCTGGCGCAGGCGGGTCATGAGGTGGTTGACCTTGGCGCCTATAACGCCGAGCCGTCGGACTATCCCGATTTTGCCGAAAAGGTCGGCCAGGCGCTGAAGCAGGGGGTGGCGCCGCGCGGCATCCTCATCTGCGGGTCGGGGGTGGGCGTGTGCGTGGCGGCGAACAAGATTCCCGGGATACGCGCCGGTATGTGCCACGACACCTACTCCGCGCACCAGGGCGTGGAGCACGATGACATGAACGTGGTGGTGCTGGGCGCGCGCATCATCGGTTCCGCACTGGCGTTTGAGGTGGTCGATGCATTCATCAAGGCGGAGTTCATCGCCCGGGAGGAGCGCTTTGTGCGGCGCTTCAAGAAGGTACTCGCCATCGAGGCCAAGTATCAGTGTGGCGATGGCCCCAAGAGTCCCGCCTGACTGCCCGGATGGTTCTCAAGCCGCGCATGTGAGGACGCGGCCCGCGGCGCACCGGTTTAATTTTCATCAAAAATAGCTACGCAATCTGCAGAGGAAGTGAAAGACGCCGATGTTCCCCTTCGACGTAATACTCTTCGATGTTGGCGGAGTGGTGCTGACCAACGGCTGGGACGGGTGTGAGCGCGCCCGCGTTGCCGAGCGCTTCCAACTGGACCTTGAGGCCTTTGAGGCGCACCACGCCGCGCCGTGCGACGCGTGGGAGCGGGGCGCAATCGATGCAACGGCGTATCTTGACGCGGCGGTGTTCTATGAGCCCCGGCCGTTTTCGCGTGATCACTTCTTCGCGGCCCTGCTGGCCGAGTCGCGTCTGCTTGACGATGGAGCGCTCGGAGTGGTGAAGGAAGTCACGGCGCAGAACCGGTATCTGGTGGGCACGCTGAACAATGAAGCGCGCGAACCCAACCTGTATCGATTCGAGAAGTTTCACCTGACCGGCTACTTCGATGTGGCGTTCAGCTCGTGCTATCTGGGCATGCGCAAGCCGGAGCCCGCAATTTACCGGCGCGTGCTCGACATGCTAGGCAAGCCCGCTGGGCGCATCCTCTTTATCGACGACCGCGCGGAGAATGTTGCCGGCGCGGAGGCAGCGGGCATCCGGTCAGTTCAATTTTCAGGAGAGGCGGCGCTGCGCAGCGCGTTGAAGGACCTCGGAGTGTTGTGATCAGCCCATGCAGCGCATCCGCCCGGCATACACATGGAGGCTCCCGCTCCGCGGCGGATCTGAGAAGCGCAAAGAAGCGGGAGCGGGCCTTTAAAGAGCGCGATGTCTGATTTACACGTTGTATGTCGTGGAGGAAACGCGGCCGCCGTGGCCGGTCCAGTTGGTGTGGAAGAACTGGCCTCGGGGCTTGTCGACGCGCTCGTAGGTGTGCGCGCCAAAGTAATCGCGCTGCGCCTGCAGCAGATTTGCGGGCAGGCGGCCGGTGCGATAGCCGTCAAAGAACGCAAGCGCCGTGGAGAATGCGGGCGTGGGGATGCCCAGCGCGACGGAGTGCGCGGCCGTTCTGCGCCACGAGGCCTGGTAGTGGTTGAGCGCGCCGAAGAAAAAGCTGTCGAGCAGCAGGTTGTCGAGCGCGGGATTTTTGTCAAAGGCCTCCTTGATCTTGCCGAGAAAGCGGCTGCGAATGATGCATCCGCCGCGCCACATGAGGGCGATGCCGCCCATGTTCAGGTTCCAGCTGTTCTCTCTGGCCGCGGCGCGCAGCAGCATGTAGCCCTGGGCGTAGGAGATGATCTTGGAGCAGTAGAGCGCGCGGCGCACGTCCTCAATAAAGTCGTTGCGATCCACGTCAAGCGCGGCCGAAGGCGGACCCTCGAGAACCTTTGCGGCCTCAAGCCGCTCCTCCTTGAGCGCGGAGAGGCAGCGCGCAAAGACAGATTCGCCGATGAGGGTGACCGGCTGGCCCAGATCGAGCGAGCTCATCACGGTCCACTTGCCGGTGCCCTTCTGGCCGGCGGTGTCGAGGATCTTGTCGACCAGCGGCTGGCCGTCATCATCTTTCTTGGCGAAGATGTGGCTCGAAATCTCGATGAGATAACTGTCGAGCTCGCTTTTGTTCCACTCGTTGTAGACGGCGCTCAACTGGTCGGCGTTGAGACCAATGCCCCGGCGCAGCAGGTCATAGGACTCGCAGATAAGCTGCATGTCGCCGTACTCGATGCCGTTGTGCACCATCTTCACGTAGTGCCCGGCGCCGTCCTCGCCCACCCAGTCGCAACAGGGGGTTCCGTCCTCCACCTTGGCGGCGATGGCCTGCAGAATGGGTTTGACGTGCGGCCACGCGGCGGGATTGCCGCCGGGCATGATGGAGGGGCCATGGCGCGCGCCCTCTTCGCCGCCGGATACGCCGGTGCCGATGAAGAGGATGCCCTTGGCGGCGAGGTCGCGGGAGCGGCGATTGGAGTCAGTGAAGAGCGAGTTGCCGCCGTCGATGATGATGTCGCCGGCCACAAGGAACGGCAGAACCTGGTCAATCATCTTGTCGACGGTGTCGCCGGCCTTGACCATGAGCATCACGCGGCGAGGGCGCTTAAGCAGACCCGCGAGTTCCTGAACGGAGTGCGCACCCACCACCTGCGTTCCGCGGGCCTCATTGGCCAGAAAATCATCCACTTTGGAGACGGTGCGGTTGAACACCGCCACCTTGAAGCCGTGGTCGTTCATGTTGAGGACGAGGTTCTGCCCCATGACGGCGAGGCCGATGAGACCGATGTCACACGCAGGATCCGGCATAAGCCCTCCCAGGACTCATTGGTGGTGTCGCCGCGGCCAACCGGGCGAGCCACGCACACGGGTTCATTGTACTGCCGTGGTCTGACCTCAGTGCAGGCGCGAGGCCACTACCGTGGTGGCGTCGTGGCGGCGGGGATGGGACGATGGAAGCGGCACAGGACGCGCATCGCGCATCCAACATATTGGATAAAAGGAGAAATCGATGCAACTGGGAATGATTGGCCTGGGCAAGATGGGCGGCAACATGGCGGAACGGCTGCGGCTGAGCGGCCACCAGGTGGTGGGCTTCGACTTCAGCGCGGAGGCCGTGGCAAAGCTGACTGAGACGGGCAATGTGGGGGTGTCGTCACTGGATGAGCTGGTGCGCAATCTGAAGGGACGGCGGGCAATCTGGATCATGGTGCCGCAGGGCGACCCGGTGGATGAGACCATCGCGAAACTTGAGCCGCTGCTGAACCCCGGCGACATCATCATCGACGGCGGCAACTCGTACTACAAGGACACCATGCGCCGCCACAAGGCGGTGACCGCGAAGGGATTTCAGTTCGTGGACGCGGGCACGTCGGGCGGCATCTGGGGCCTGAAGGACGGATACAGCATGATGGTGGGCGGCGACAAGGAGGCGGTGGAGTATCTGAGGCCGATCTTTGAGGCGCTGGCTCCGGCTCCCGACAAGGGTTGGGGACACGTGGGGCCCGGCGGCAGCGGCCACTTTGTGAAGATGGTGCACAACGGCATCGAGTACGGCATGATGCAGGCTTACGCCGAGGGCTTTACGATTCTCGACAAGAAGCCGGAGTTTGAGCTGGACCTGCCGCAGGTGGCTGAGATCTGGCGTTACGGCAGCGTGGTGCGCAGTTGGCTGCTCGACCTCACCGCGGACGCGTTGAAGGGCAATCCCACCCTGGACGGCCTGCAGGCATACGTGGTGGACTCGGGCGAAGGCCGCTGGACGGCATTCGAGGCCATTGATCTGAACGTGTCGGCGCCGGTCATTACGGAGTCAGTGATTCGCCGCATTCGCTCACGCGAGGAGAACAACTTTACCGATAGAATGCTGGCGATCATGCGCAACGCATTCGGCGGGCACGCGGTGAAGCGGGATTGATCAGCGACGCGGAAGAGCGCCGGGAGGTGGAAGCAGGATGGCAACAGTACAAATGAAGGTCAGTCCGGAGGATATTTCGCAGATTCCGCCGCGCGGCGAGCGAATTCCTGATCCGGTGATCATGGTGATCTTTGGAGCGTCGGGCGACCTGACCAAGCGCAAGCTGCTGCCCGCGCTCTTTCATCTGCGGCAGGCGGGGCTGCTGCCGGAGAAGATGGCCATTGTGGGCGTGGCGCGCCGCCCGCTGGGCGGCGAGTTTGCCGCGGACATGCGCGCGGGCATCGTCGAGTATGGCGGGGTCGAGCCCGATGATCCCGCGCTCGACAGTTTTGTGGGCGACATCAGCTACCATGCGCTGAACTTTGGCGACGTGGCCCATTATGCCGGTCTGAAGGCCGAGCTGGACCGGATCGCGCAGGAGAAGGGCATTGGCGGCGACCGGCTCTACTATCTGGCCACCGCGCCGGAGTTCTTCGCGGGCATCGTGGAGAATCTTGGCGCGCAGGGCATGGCGCAGCCTGGGAACGCCCGCACCGCGGTGGTGCTTGAAAAGCCGTTTGGCCACGATCTGGACTCGGCGCGCGCGCTCAATCACAAGGTCAATGCGGTGTTCCGCGAGGACCAGGTCTTCCGCATCGATCACTACCTGGGCAAGGAGACGGTGCAGAACATTCTGGTGTTTCGCTTTGCCAACGGCATCTTTGAGCCGATATGGAACCGCAACTACATCGATCATGTGCAGATTACGGTGGCGGAGACGCTGGGCGTGGAGGGCCGCGGCCCGTTCTATGAGAAGGCGGGGGCGCTGCGCGACGTGGTGCAGAACCACGTGATGGAGCTGCTGAGCTTTGTTGCCATGGAGCCTCCATCGAGCTTTGACTCCGAGGCGGTGCGGCGCGAGAAGGTGAAGGCGTGGCAGGCGATTCCGCATGTGCCGGTGCTGGATGCGGTGCGCGGCCAGTACGGGCCGGGAGTGGTGGAAGGGCAGAAGGTGGTGGGCTATCGCGACGAAGAGCGCGTAAGCCCGGAGTCGGGCACCGAGACCTTTGCCGCGGTGCACCTGCGCATTGAGAACTGGCGCTGGGCGGGCGTGCCCTTCTACCTGCGCGCGGGCAAGCGGATGAAGAAGCGGGCCACGGAGATCAGCATCCAGTTCAAGCAGCCGCCGCTGCTCATCTTCAATCGTATGAAGGCGGGCGGACCGTGCCAGGAGATCCTTCCCAACCTGTTGACCATCCGCATCCAGCCGGACGAGGGCATCGCGCTGCGCTTTGGGGCCAAGGTGCCATCGGCGCCCGAGAGGACCGTGTGCCCGGTGACCATGGACTTTGACTACGCCGCGGCCTTTGGCACGTCGAGCGCAAACGGGTATGAGAGGCTGCTGCTGGACGCGATGCTTGGCGACCAGACGCTGTTTGCTCATCGCGATGGCGTCGAGACGACATGGGCGTTGTATACGCCCATCCTGCAGGCGTGGGCGGCCAAGAATCCCGAGGTGTTCCCCAACTACTTTGCGGGCACATGGGGACCGGATTGCGCCGACCGGCTGCTGGAGCGCGGCGGCCATGCGTGGCGGAACAACCTGGGCAAGTAATTTTGATACGATCCAGCATTTTCTGAGTTGCTGAGCCGCAAAGGCATGCGCTGGAGTCAATGCGTCCAGCGGAGAAGGGTGACCCTCCGCTCTGCATGCAAGGCCAAACCTGCTGAGAACATGCCGCAAAGGAATGGGCCGGAACTCGCGGAGAGCCCCGGCCCGTTTTCTATGGACTGCCGCTGGTTATTGGCAGCTCGTGAAGTCCAGCTCCGGCACGGCAGCTGGATAGGTGGTGCTGCTGGTCAGCGCCACTGCGGCGGACTGCATCTCATTGGGCGTGCAGCCGGTGGTTCCCGCCGGAGTGATGGATGTATCGCTTGCCGGGCCCGCAATGCCATCGATCACGTAACTCGCGAAGGCCGAGGAGGGCTGAGTCAGCGTTACTCCACCCGATGACCACGCTCCGTAGAAGGCGGCGGTAACGGGCAGTTCCACGGTGTAGTTGGCGCAGAAGTTGTTGGCGTCCTTGCAGGCAGGCGTCTGGTTGGCAGCGGTCTGCAGGTTGAGCCACAGCGAGCCGCTGTTCTGCGTCGCGGTCATGGGCAGCGGAATGGTGTAGGTCTGGCCGTTCACCAGTTCCAGCCCGTAGGCGGTCACGTCCATCGACACGCCGCTGTTGGTAGAGGAAGTCGTATCCATCTGTCCTGTGAGTGAGGCCACCGAGGTCGCCGCGGTGAGCGGAGTGCCCAGGGAAGATGGCGTGGAAAGCGTAACCGTGCCCAACGTGCTGCCGGGCGTTACGCCTGTCACCACCGCCGGCGAGAGCATCACGCCCTGCGCGTCGGACCCGACGATGACCACGTCATAGGGCGTGGCGGGATTTCCGCCGGTGACAGGGCAAAGAACCCACGTGCCGTCGGCGGAGGTAATGGCGCTCTGCACGATGCGGTCGATGGTGGGGTCTGCGCTGTCAGGCTGCTCCAGGGCCACCATGGCGCCGGCCACGGGATGGCCCAGCGCGTCGAGCACTGTGCCGTTGAGCGACGCGGAGGTGGTGCCGACTTCAGCGGCGTGAAGAACCGGCTTCAAGCGATAATTGCCGTTGCCCTGCTGCACGATGGATTCGCAGGTATTGAAGTCAATGTTCAGATCCTTGGTTTGCCCGGCGGAGATGGTGAACGCGCCGCCGGCAATCTGGCCTGGAGGAATTTTGAGTCCGGTCTTGGCCTGGCTGGAGAGCTGCAGCGGATAGGTCTGTGCGCTGTTGCCTGAGCCGACAACGACGCAGTTGGCCGCGCCGACGCCCTGGCACTGGTCGGTGCTGCTCATGGCTGGGTCGGCCCCGGCGTTGGTGGTGAGCGTCAATCCGGCGGTGGTATCGGCCAGGATAAGGCGGATCTGTCCGTAGCTGCCTGCCTGCAACTCAAGATTGTCGCCAAGGTCGGCAAGGAAGCACTGGTTGTTGGCCTCGCCCAGCAGGTTCACCTGCACCGCCTGGCCGTTCTTGGTGAGGTTCGGAGTCAAATCGACCCAGCCGCTGTCACCGGACCCCGCGCTCGAGATGATGTTTGCCTGCACATCGGTGACGGTGACCCATACGGCCGAGTAGGGTCCATCAGGCGCCGCGCAGGTGGCCGGGTCGCTGAGAGTGACGTGGACCTTGGCCATGCCGGACGCCACGGGGGCGGATCCGCTGCTGCAGGCGACGATGATGCCTGTTACCACCAGCAGGCTGCCAAGAATGAGTGCCGGGTACCACCCGGACCAAGGGGTGTTTTTCAGACGACGAATCATGTATGTCCTCCGTGTGGACTCTCATCACGCGGCAGAACCAGGGCATATAAAAATTAAGAGCAGCGATCATGAGGGGAAGTACTGCCGGATGCCTGATTCCGAGTCCACTTGAGATCTCCGAACACTTGAACTCGTGAATGAGCCTATCCTACAGACTGGGGTTACGGCAGGGCGTCTACCGGGCCTGCCTGCGAATCACCGTTACAAAGGTACCTTCAGGAAGGTCACCGTCGAGCAGATGCACAACACCTTCGCGTACAACGCCTTCCAGTTGCTGGGATGCGGGCCTGCCCTTCTCCGGTTGGCCGGCAATCTCCGCTGCTTTGCCTGAGCCCTTGTCCATGGCCTCGTTGGCGAGGCGGTCCGCCTCTTTGTTGCCATCGCGGAGGGTGTGCCGCAGCTCAAATCGTTCCAGCCGCGCCACGCGCCGTTTGGCTTCGTGCCACAGGGGTCGCAGCACGGGGCTCGCCACCTTGTAACGGCCCTTCATCTGGTTGACCATCAACTCGGAGTCGGAGATGACGCGCAGGCTGCGCACGCCGTGCTCAAGGCTCCAGCCAAGTACCGCCAGCAGGCCGGAGTACTCGGCGAAGTTATTGGTCTGGCGGCCTAGAAATTCGCTGAGGTGGGCAACCACAAGGCCCTGCGGGTCCTGGACGATGGCGCCGTAGGCAGCCGGACCGGGATTGCCTCGCGAGCCGCCGTCGCAGTGGGCCGTGTACCACTCCGGCGGGGCAGGCGCGGGGGCGCCGGAATCTGCAAACAAGCTTGAATTCATGCCTTACCAGTGTACCGTTCAGCGGCCCGGACGGGGCCTCCCCCCGCTCACCAAGCCTCCCGCTGGCCGTCTACTCAAGAGCGTTCATTTTCCTGTTGCGGAGGCGAATCAGATGCCTGCCAATGCCGTCAGCTTCCTCGAGTCTTCAGTCGGAATACAGCCCGGTTTGGCGTGGCCGGCCGCTGGAAGGGTAAAATCCTCCCCAGGGATGTCTGCCACGAGGGCCATCAACGCACAGGATCGAACGCAGGAGCGGCTGGCTGCGCGCGCGTCGGAGATGGAGCTGATCCGCGAGGCTCAGGCGGGTTCGCGCGCCGCGTTTGACGCCCTGGTGCGCCAGTATGAGCAGCAGGTGCTGCGGCTGGCGCTGCACCTGACGGGATCAGAGCACGACGCCGAGGATATTTACCAGGACGCCTTTCTCAAGGCGTTCCGCTACATCGGCAACTTCCGCTTTGAGTGCTCGTTCTACACCTGGATCTACCGGATTGTAACCAACCTCTGCCTGGACCAGTTGCGCAGGCGCAAGACGCGCCGCGAGGACCAGGCCGTGGTGGTGGATCACTCGGGCGACGAGATCGATCTGCTCGCTTCGGTCTCTGACAATCGCTCTTACTCCAACCCGGCGCGGGAGCTGGACCGCAAGGTGCTGGGCGAGAAGATTCAGGGCGCGCTTGAAAAGCTCACGCCGCGCGAGCGCATGGTTTTTGAACTCAAGCACTACCAGGGACTCCGCCTGCGCACCATCGGAGAGATGCTGAACACCACAGAGGAGACCGCCAAGAATACGCTCTTCAGGGCGACGAAAAAACTGAGAACTCAGTTGGCGGGATTGCGGTGAAACGCCCGGGCCGGCCACGGCTGGCGCAAGGGACGGGCGGCATCGCGGATTTGTAGAGGCTGGAAGGACGTGATGGGATGAATTGCGAACTTGCACACGAGAAAATCGTGCTGGCGGCCTATGGGGAGCTGCCCGATGAGCAGATTCATGAGCTTGACCGGCACCTGACGGGTTGCGCGGAGTGCGCGCGCGAGCGGGAGCAGTTGCTGGCGCTGAGGACACTGGCCTCAACGCAAGCTGTTATTGAGCCGGATGCCAATCTGGTGGCCCGCTCGCGGCTGCGGCTGGAGGAGATGCTGGACGCGCTGCCGCCGAAGCGCTGGTACCAGCGGCTGAGCCAGCGCGTATCCAACAACCTTGCCAGCCTGCAGGCGGCGCCGGTGGCGGCGGCGCTGCTGCTTGTAGTGGGTGCGGGCGCCGGGTTGCTGGGCGGATACGCAATCACGCAGAGCCGCGCGGCGCAGGCCGCCACCAAGGCTCAGGCCGACGCGGTGACGGCGCAGGCAACGCCACCGCAGGTGGCGCCGCAGGAGGTGGCCAGCATTTCGAGCATCGTGCAGAGGCCCAACAGCAATGTAATCGAGGTTCACTACAAGCAGGTGGTGCCGCAGCAGGTTGAGGGGTCGCTGGACAATCCCGTGATTCGCCAGCTCCTGATGCTGGCTTCAGAAGATGCGAACTCACCCGGCGTGCGCGACAACTCCGTGGGCCTGCTGGCCGCCGAGTGCCGCGCGGGCCGCAGTTGCCAGGCGGCGGGCATTCGGGATGCGCTGATGGTGGCGTTGCGCTATGACAAGGATGCCGGCGTGCGTGAGAAGGCCTTGCAGGGCCTGGAGCCCTATGTGGCCCAGGACATGCGTGTGCGCGATGCGGTGCTGGAGGCGCTGATGAACGACAACGATCCGCGCATCCGCACCCGGGCCATCAACATACTGGAGCCCGTGGAGGCGGATACAAGCGTGCGCCAGGTGCTCTATAACGTGGCCAACACCGACCAGAATCCGCATATCCGGAACGTATCCCGCGAGGTGCTGAGCCGCGTCCCGGAGATTCAGTAGAGGCAACCTTCCGGCAACCGCCCGCAAGAGCGCGGACCGGAGCAGAGGAAATGGCAGGGAGAAGAAGCATCATGAAGTACTTTTCGAGGCCGTACCGTAGTTCATCCGCTTGTCTTGGGGCAGCCCTGCTGGCGGCGGGTATCGCGCTTTCACCGGCCGCTGTGACTGCGCAGTCGTTGGAAACTCCTCAACTGGTAGCGGCATCCGTTCCGCTGATCCACGCCAAGTCGCAGGGGTACCTGGGCGTGCTGGTGACCGACATGGACGCGGATGCAGCCGCAAAGCTCAAGCTCAAGGACACGCGCGGGGCCCTGGTGACGCTCATCGATCACGATGCGCCGGCGGCGCAGGCCGGCATCCGCGTCAATGACGTGCTGCTGCAACTGAACGGTCAGGCGATTGAGAACGCCGATCTATTCAGCCGCATGCTGCGCGAGATTCCCGCCGGCACCACCGTCAGCCTGGTCATCAGCCGCGACGGCAACACGCAGACCATCGCGGTGGAGCTGGCCGACCGCAAGAAGATGGAGCACGACGTGTGGAACCGCATCGGCGACGGCAGCGACATCTTTCCATCCACGCCCAAGGGCATGGGCATTCTGGCGAGCGGCGATTCGGCCGTTCCCAGCGGTTTCCACGTGCCGTGGTTCGGCAGCAGCCTGAATGTGGGCGCGCTGGTGGAGCCGTTGACTCTGCAGATGGCCGATTACCTGGGCGTGCAGAACGGGCTGATGGTGAAGCAGGTGGCGCGCAAGAGCGATGCGGCCACGGCCGGGCTCAAGGCCTTCGATGTGATTCTCAAGGTGGACGCGGAAGACATCAAGACGGTGTCAGACTGGGATCGCGCGCTGCGCTCCAACCAGGGCAAGACGGTGCAGGTGACAATTCTGCGCGACAAGAAGCAGCAGACCCTGAGCCTGCAGGTGGACAGCAAACACCGCAAGGGAGAGCTTGAGAACCTGCTCCCCGACGGGAGCTGCGCGCTCATGGCGGAGTTGCAGGCCCCCGTGCTGAGCCCGGAGTTTGCCGAACAGATGCGGCTGCAAGCAGACCGGCTGCGCCAGCAGATTGAGAGCCAGCCGCTGATCAGCCATGAGCAGGAAGAGGCGCTGCGCAGGCAGGCCGAGGCGGCCGCCCAGCAGATGCGCCTGCAGGCCGGCAAGCTGCGTGAAGAGATGCAGAACCGGGACTTCAAGCTGCGGCAGCAGCAGCTTGACCAGCTCAAAAAGCAGATGGATGAGTTCCACAAGAACTTCAAGCCCGAGGGCTTCAGGATTGATCCGAAGCAGATGCAAGAGCTGCGGCGGCAGATGCAGGAGTTCAGCAGGAACTTTCGTCCGCAGGACCTTCAGCTCGACAGGAAGCAGATGGACGACATGAGGCGGCAGATGGAGGAGTTCCGCAGGAACTTCAAGCCGGAGGACTTCAAGATTGATCAGAAACAGATGAACGAGCTGCGGCAGCAGATGGAGCAACTGAAGCGCCAGATGGAAGAGATGACGCTGCCCGGCGAAGGGCACATGGTATAGACCGCGAGGTTGGATGAAGCGCGAAGGGCGCCGCCGGGGAACCGGCCGGCGCCTTTTCTCATGTCTGACCAGTCCTCGGCACGCGCCCCGGAAGCCGCGGCGTGAAACAGCCGCCGCGAGACGCCGCGCTAGAGCTGCGCGGTGGGCGTGGAGCGCGAGATGGCCAGCTCCTCCTCGCTCATCTCCACGGGTACGTCGGCAAAGAGCGGGGTGCTGAGGTAGCGCTCGCCGGTGTCGGGCAGCATGCAGAGGATGGCGGAGCCGCGGGGCGCATCGGCCGCCACGCGCAACGCGCCGCTGAAGGTGGCGCCGGACGAGATGCCGGCGAAGATGCCTTCTTTCAGCGCCAGCTCCCTGCTGCACTTCAGGGCGTCCGCGTTGCCAATACGCAGCACCTGGCTGATGGCCTTCATCTCCACCGCGTCGCCGGTGAGCTTGGGGATGAAGTCCGGGCTCCAGCCCTGCAGAGGATGCGGTTTCCAGGCGGAGTGGCTTGAGGCGGGCGATCCGTCAGGGTTGCGCTCCTGCGCCGCGCCGCTTGAGAGCATGGCCGCGTCATCCGGTTCGCACACCACGATTTTGGTTTCAGGGCGCTCTTTGGCGAGCACGCGCGCCACGCCTTTGAGGGTGCCGCCGGTGCCGAAGCCGGTAACCCAGTAGTCGAGGCGCTCGCCCGCAAAGTCGTTGATGATTTCGCGGGCCGTGGTGCGGGAGTGCATCTCGGCATTGGCCTCGTTCTCAAACTGGCGGGTGAGGAACCAGCCGTTCTTTTCGGCAAGCTCGACAGCCTTGTCCACCATGCCGACGCCCTTGGCGGCGGCCGGCGTCAGCACAACTTTGGCGCCGAGGAAGCGCATCAGCTTGCGGCGCTCCACGCTGAAGGTTTCGGCCATGATGATGACGAGCGGATAGCCCTTTTGCGCGCACACCATGGCCAGGCCGATGCCGGTGTTGCCGCTGCTGGCCTCCACCACGGTCTGGCCGGGCTTCAGGCGGCCGGTGCGCTCCGCGTCCTCAATCACGCCGAGGGCAAGCCGGTCTTTCACCGAGCCGAGTGGATTGAATGCTTCAATCTTGACGAACAGGTTCACGTCCCGCGGAGCCAGCCGGTTGATTTTTACAACGGGAGTATTGCCGACGGTTTCAAGAATGCTGGCATAGCGTTTACCCATGAATCTGTAACCTCCGAACGAATGAATTGTACGCGCCGGAATTGAGGGACAACCAGCGGAGAGCCGGAACCAGCGGCTAGCCGGAACGGCTGGGGCCTCAACGCTGTTGAAGGAAACAACAACCAGGTGCTGGGCGCGGAACTGCGGACTCCTGCTCTGCCGGACCTGGTTGAGGGGATGCGGCTTAGCGCAACTGCAGCGAGCTGCCTTCCTCGGACTTCATGTGGTGAAGGAATTTCTTGAGCTTGCGCTTGTTGGCGACGGCCTCGGGCCAGTTTTCATCGCCAAGATGCTCGGGCGAATCGGAAAGGATGAACGAAAGCCCCTCGCCGTCCGCGCCCCAGCGGACCACCTTGGTCTGCACGGCAATGGATTCA
>DASSHM010000113.1:0-6935 GCA_035692885.1 Occallatibacter sp. | reverse complement strand
TCCGCACGAATAATCTCAGCGCCATCGCTTGACTGGCGCACGCCAAGCGTCACCTTGCATCCATCCGCACAGTGCGTGCAGACAGTGGAAACATGGTTCATCTCCCACGGCCGCGTGCGGTAGCGATAACTGCCGCTGGTCAGGGCGCCCACCGGGCAGACGTCAATGCACATGCCGCACTGCTCGCAGTCGAGCTGGTTGCCCATGTTGGGGGCAATCACCGAACTGGATGCACGGCTCTGTACGCCCAGCGCCCACACGTCCATCCCTTCGCCGCAGATCCGGATGCACCGGTAACAGAGGATACAGCGAGGAAAGTCATAGTAGACCGCCGGCGACCACTTCTGTTCCTCGCGGTGCCGCTTGGCCTCGGCGTACAGGCTTACGCCCGCGCCATACTTGAAGTTCATGTCCTGCAACTCGCACTCGCCGCCGGCATCGCACACCGGGCAGTCCAGCGGATGATTTCCCAGCACCAGCTCGACGGTGCCCTTGCGCGCCTGCGCAATCTCCTCCGATTCGGTAATAAACACCTGGCCTTCGGCAACCGCCGTGGTACACGCGGTCTGCAGCTTGCCCACTTTTTCCTGACGGACAAGACACATGCGGCACGCGGCCTGCAGACTCAGATTGGGGTAATAACAGAAGGACGGAATCTCAATGCCCGCCTTGCGGCATGCCTCAATGAGCAGCGTTCCCGCGGGAGCCGTCAACTTCTTTCCATCGACCGTGAAGGTTACGTCAGCCATTCTTCTCCAGCGCCCTTTACACCACCACGACTTCAGCGTGCCGCGCGAACGGGCAGGGCTTCCCGTTCAGGTGATCCTCAAACTCCTTGCGGAACTTTTTGACAAAGCCCAGCGTAGGCATGGCCGCGGCATCGCCAAGCGGGCAGAAGGTTCGTCCCAGGATGTTCTGGGCAATGTGTTGGATGTTGTCGATGTCCTGGGCCGTGCCAAAGCCCGCGTGGAAGCGTGTGAACGACTTCTTCAACCAGTCGGTGCCTTCGCGGCAGGGAATGCACCAGCCGCAGCTCTCATGCTGATAAAAGCTGATGGTGCGCATGGCGAACTCCACAATGCACGTCTGGTCGTCAATGACCACCACGCCGCCGGAGCCTAGCATCGATCCGGCCTTGCCCACCTGATCAAAATCCATGCCCAGATTCTCGATTTCATCAGGAAGCAGAACCGGCGTAGACGATCCGCCCGGCACGACGGCCTTGAGTTTGCGCCCTCCGCGCACTCCGCCTGCGACCTCGTAGATCATCTTCTTGAGGTTGTAGCCCATCGGCAGCTCGTAAACGCCGGGTCGCTCAACGTGTCCGCTGATACTAAACAGCCGCGTTCCGCCGTTGCGTTCAGAACCCACGGCCGCGTATTGCGCACCCCCCATGGCAATCACATGGGGCACGGTGGCGATGGTCTCGGCGTTGTTGATGACGGTTGGCCCGCCGTAAAGTCCCACCACGGCAGGGAAGGGGGGCTTGATGCGGGGTATTCCGCGCTTGCCCTCAAGCGACTCCATCAGGGCCGATTCCTCGCCCACCTCGTAGGCACCGGCGCCAGTCTGGGTGATCACTTGGAACTCAGTGTCAGACCCGAAAATGTTCTGGCCCAGAAATCCCCGGGCATAGGCGTCGGCTACGGCCTTCTCCATGATTTCAAGCAGATAACGGTATTCACCGCGGAGGTAGATAAATCCGAGCTTGGCTCCGATCGCCAGCCCGGCGATGATCGTGCCTTCAATCACAGCGTGCGGATCATGCAGAAAGATCAGGTGATCCTTGCAGGTTCCCGGCTCGCTTTCGTCGCCATTGACCAGCACGTACTTGGGCTTCTGGCTCTGCTTGGGAACAAATGACCACTTCATGCCCGTGGGAAACCCGGCGCCCCCGCGCCCGCGCAGGTTGCTGGCCTTCATCTCGGTGATGATCCAGTCGGCACCCTGTGCCAGGCACTTCTTCGCGGCCTCGTAACCGCCGAGCTCGATGTACCGGTCAATCTCGGCCGAGCCCTGGCCGAAACGGCGGGTAACGATCTTCACTTCATCGGAATGCGAAACCAGCCTAGGCATGAGGCTCCGTCCCTTCCGAACCATCCTTGCCGCGGTACTCTGACAGAATGCCCGGCACCTGATCGGGCGTCAGTTCCTCAACAAAGTCGTAGTTCACCTGGATTGCCGGCGCCCAGCAGCACGCGCCAATACACTCCACCTCTTCAAGTGAGAAGCACCCATCCGGCGTCACTCCCTTGTGGCTGATGCCCAGTTCCTGCTGGAAACGGTCAAAAACGTCATATGCGCCGCGCAACATGCAGCTGATGTTGGTGCAAACCTGCACGTTGAACCGGCCCGCGGGCTTGAAGCGCAGCATGGAGTAGTAGGTCGCCACGTTGCGCACCTCCAGCTCCGTGATGCCGATACGCCGCGCAACCTCTGAGAGCACGGCGTCAGACAGGTAACCGGCCTCGTCCTGTGCGTAGAGCAACATGGGCACCAGCGCCGAGCGCCGCACCGGATATTTATTCACCAGCGCATCAAACCGGGCGGACAACCGGGGCGAAAAGAGGGTCATGGTCTCGTCACTCATCGCATCAGCTCCCTTGCCCACGCCTCTGCCGCCATATCCAATTCTTCTTCACCCGTGCCGGGATCTTCAACCCGCAACCGTCCGGATTCGGTCAACGTCATCATGCCGCCTGTTCCATCATCGCGCTTCCACCTCACTGCCGAACCGTTGCGCGTTAAATTCAGCCACCTGCTTCCGTGCCGTACCGTAATTTTCTCTTCTCCCAGTTCCACCGTCGCCTGCCGGTCACCGTTGAGTCCGTGCGCCGCGGTGTAACTGCGCAGCAGGGACGCGAGCGATACCCACAGCTCGGCCTGTACTTTCACGTGCAGGTCACTCAAAGTGCCCCCGGATGATGCCCACCACCAGAATCTCCGCAACCTGCCTGGTGCCGAAGGGGCCTGCGATCATCGCGCCGGAAGCGATCCTGTGCGCCACGACACCCATCTCCGTGGTGCTGACAGCAAACTCGATGCGGTGCCGCTTCACCTCTCCTTTGTTGTCGGGCTCCCCCGTCATCTCCACGTCGATCAGAGCATGCGTTGTATCCAGATTGACCTCGCATGCCGTATTCCTGCCAAACAGCAGCCGGCACTGTGCCTGAAACTGCTTTGGTGAAACCTCGACTCCGCGCTCCCTATCCCCGGTCAGCAGGTTCATCCGGCGGAGTTCGGGATTCGCCTTGTCGACCTCCTCATAAACGCACTTTTCCATGGCCTTGAAAAATGCTTCCGATGCCTCCTCCTGCTTGCGCCGTCGTGCGGCATCATGGGCAGTTGCATCCTGCAGTGCCCTGGCCTCGGCCGCAATCTTCGCGTAATCCATCGAACGTACCTTCCCAGCCGCTTTAACGGTCAATCTCTCCCAGCACGATGTCGATGGAGCCGATCACCGCCACCACATCGGCAATCATCCTGCCCTTGCACATCGTTTCCAGCGCCTGCAACGAGGCAAAGGACGGATTGCGCATATGCACTCGATACGGCTTGGCCGTACCGTCGGACACGACGTAGTAACCCATCTGGCCGCGCGGGCTCTCAATGCACTGGTAGACCTCGCCCGCGGGCACATTAAATCCCTCGGTAACAATCTTGAAGTGATGGATCAGCGCCTCCATCTGCGTCTTCATCTTCTCGCGATCGGGCAAGACGACCTTGGGCGCGTCTGCGGTAATTCGGCCTTCCGGCATTCCATCCATGGCCTGCTGGATAATCTTCACACTCTCCAGCATCTCGACAAGACGAATCAGATAGCGTGCCCAGCAGTCGCCGTCGGTGGACGTGGGAACCTTGAACTGGAACTTCTCATAGCCGGAGTAGGGCATGTCGCGCCGCATGTCGATATCGATGCCCGAAGCACGCAGCAGAGGCCCACTCACCCCCAGCGCGATCGCGTCTGCCGAAGACAGATAGCCAACGCCCTTTAACCGGTTGTGAAAGATTGGATTGCCCGTGAGCAGGTTCGAGTACTCATCAACCTTCTCAGGGAACGTGCTGATGAAGCTGCGCACCCGGTCAAAGAAGTCCAGCGGTGGCTCCATGGAGAGCCCACCCACTCGAATATAGCTGGTCATCATGCGTTGACCGGAGAGCGCCTCGAACAAGCGCTGCAGTTCTTCACGCTCACGGAAGGTATAAAGAAAGACTGTAAGCGCGCCTATGTCCATGGCGTGAGTGCCAAGCCAGACCAAATGCGAGTTCAGGCGCGTCAGTTCAGTAACCAGAACCCGCAGCCACTGCGCTTTCTCTGGGATCTCCAGCTCAAGGAGCTTCTCAACCGCCAGACAATAGCAGAGGTTGTTCGCCAGCGGGCTCAGATAGTCCAGGCGGTCTGTGAGCGGAACCACCTGCTGGTAGAACTTGGCCTCGCAAGTCTTTTCCACGCCCGTATGCAGGTAGCCAATCTCCGGATACAGCCGGACGACAATTTCGCCGTCAATCTCCAGTACCAGCCGCAGAACCCCGTGCGTGGACGGGTGCTGGGGGCCCATATTGAGGACCATATGCTGATCTTTTGACCCCTCGGCCGGAGGTGCCTCCAGAATGGGAGTGCCGACAATGTCATCTGCCATTTAGCGGTACCCCTCCACCGGATAGTCCTTGCGCAATGGATACCCCTGCCAGTCCTCGGGCATCATGATGCGGCGAAGATTCGGGTGCCCGTCAAACCGAACCCCGAACAGGTCAAAGACCTCTCGCTCGAAGTAATTGGCCGACGGCCACACGGCCGTGATGGACTCAACCGACGGTTGGCTCTCCTCCACCATCACGCACAGCCTGATGCGCTCCTTGAAAGCGTGGGACAGAATGTGGTAACTAAGCTGGAAACGCGGCGAGGAAGGAAACCAGTCCACCGCTGTCATGTCTTCAAAGTAGTTGTAACCGGCAGCCTGAACCGTGGCCGCCGCCTCCCGAATCCGGCTGCGAGAAACAGTTAACGTCAGCTCATTGCGGTCAAACTTGGCATCAATTAAAGCTTCTGCATCCCAATTCAGGACCGCCTTTACGGCCGGATGGTCCGGCAGCCCTTCCAGTACGGCCGCCTTGCCCAGCAGCGAATTCCTGACTGCCTCGCTCATCCTAAAGGTCCGCCTTATCGTGGCTCCAGTTCAGGATCCCTTTGCGCACGATGTAATACAGCCCGACCGCCACAAACCCCAGGTAGACTGCAATTTCCCAAAAGCCGAAGAACCGCGAACCCGTAATCTCGGGCAGTTTGCGGTAGATAACCGCCCAGGGCATCATGAAGACCACCTCGACATCAAACAGGATGAACAGCATGGCCACCAGATAAAAGCGCACGCTGAAGCGGGCCCGCGCGTCGCCAACCGGGTCAATACCACACTCATACGCTCCCAGCTTGGCAGCGGTGTTGCGGTGTCTGCCGATCAACCGGGACAAAGCTAACATCAGCACCCCAAGGCCAAATGCAACAACCACTTGCATCAGCAGGGGAATATATTGCCAGGCGTAGGGAATCATCGCAGCCCTGTTCAGATCATCCGCGAGTAGATTGTGTCGAATCCGCAGGATGCACGCATCCGGCCGGAATCCGTCACTGTCTTGAGATTAGGATTTCGACCTCATCCCGTCAAGGCTGGAGCATCCGGCCAAACCACATGTCGATTCACCTGCGTTGACTCCATCTTGCAGGTGCGCCGGGTCTGGTCTTCCGTGTAAGTGATTTGGCGCTCGGAATTGGCTCCCGCCGTCGCAGCGCGGAGAGCCGTGAGACGCCACCCGGTCGCATCACAATCTGATACCGAGACCTCTTAAGTTCCCCGTTGGTTACCACCGGAGCGCCATTCCGCCTCATGCCGCGCGCACATTCTGCCGAAGCACGGAATGAGGACTTCTTCAATGGCCCCGGCTCAATGTGACTCCCCGGTAAATCACGCCTCGTTTACTTCCGCAATCTCCGTTGGGTATTCCCGGCGTCGTCGCATCAGCCGGCGGGCAGGCAGGGCGCTCGAGATGCTTGGACATGCCATCGAGTACCTCGCTGACGAGCACGTTCTCCGTGCCCAGGCCCTGCCGGTCGACGATCCAGCCTTTGAGGCGATTCAACTTCTCATGTCCTGGAATCGCGAGATCTACTTTTCCTGCCCCGTGTCGCCCAGCCTCGGAGAGCGGATCCGCACCTTACTCGGCGGCCGCAACCGATAATCCTGGCTGCTCCTGCTGCAAAGAGCAGGACTCCCGCCCGGACGAGCGGGCTGGAAACACCCTGATGGTACTCTGAGGCTGTGAAACCCGCCCCCCGCGTGAGCAGACTGAAGCCCATTCGATGGGTCTTCTGCGCGTTCGTGCTTTGTACGGGTTCTCTCGCTGGTACGGCCGCTGACCGGCCTGCGTCACCCAGTACTGGCCCTACCTTTACGCTGAGCCAGTTCACTCCCGGCCAACCGCTTCACATTGTCGCCTACGGAGACTCACGCTTCACCGATCTCTCAGTGAACTCAGGGACAAATCCCCGCGTCCGCCAATGGCTGGCTGAGCAGATTGGCAAGATTTCTCCCCAGGTGCTCCTGATCACGGGAGATACGCCCTACACCGGGGCAAAAGAAGCCGACTGGATTGAGTTTGCAAAGGAGACCGCAAGCTGGCGCTCAGACCATATCGTCCAACTGCCTACCATCGGGAATCATGAGGTCTATGGCGGGCCCGGCGGCATTGCCAACTACCTCAAGTACTTTCCTGAGACCCGGGGGCATCGCGACTATTCGGCGCTGCTGGGAAACGTGGAAGTCATCTCGCTGGATATGACTACGTCGAGGTATATTCCGGTGGGGCAAAGCCAGTGGTTCGATGCCCAGTTGGATCATGTGCCCACACAGGTGCAGTTCATCTTTATTCTGTATCACCTG
>DASSHM010000112.1:0-6788 GCA_035692885.1 Occallatibacter sp. | reverse complement strand
GGGGATTTTCGCGGCGGGCGCGGCGGATGAAGGCTCGCGCGGCCCGGTCGGCCTCGGCGGTAACACTACAGGTATTCACAACGATGACATCAGCAGCCTCGGGGCGGCGCTCGACAAGACCAGCGTCGCGCAGGCGGCCGGCAATGGCCTCGCCATCTGCCCGCGCAGCGCGGCAACCGAAGTTTTCCACATGAAATGACATGAACGGGGGCGTGCACCGGGTGGGGCCCGCTGAGACAAGGGTACAGGTGCGGGGAAGCCAGGCGCAATGTACGTGGACGGGAACAGTGAATAGCGATGCACCGTTCTTGACAGATTGGGCCGCGCGGCTATCGCCAAGACGCTCAAGATGCATCAAAATGCTGTGGACAGGCGGAACCGGGTCCAGACCCGGCACATACCCGTGCGGCAAGACGGGTGAGCGGCACGAGGGAGCTATAGATGGAACCGGAAAGCCGTCGTACGGCGCGGGTTACATTTGACTGGAGCGGTCTGACGCTCTTTCTGATCACGATTGGCGGAGCGGTGGCGTGCCTGCTGATCGTGAAGCCGTTCCTGCCGGGGCTGACGGCGGCTGTTGTACTGGCAATTGTGACCGAGCGGCCCCACCGATGGATCTGCTCCAAACTGAACCGCCCCATCCTTTCCGCCACGGTGAGTCTGGTGCTGGTGGCGCTGAGCATCGTGGTGCCGACTATCTTTGTCGTGCAGGACCTTGGCCAGCGGATTGTGCGCACGGTGCAGATGGTTCAGAGCGGAGCGGCCGACCAGGGATTCAGGGTATTTCTTTCAGAGCATCCGCGCATTGCCGAAACCTTGAATTATGCCGTTGAGGATCTGAATCTGGGCGAGCAGTTCGGTAAGAGCGCGGGCGCCATGGCCGGCAAGGCGGCGCTCGTAGTCGGACGATCGATCTATGCAATCTCCCAGGTGATTGTGATGCTGTTTGTGCTGTTCTTTCTCTACCGGGACAAGGCGCAGGCGGTGGACTTTGTGCGCGCGATGCTGCCGCTGGACGAGGACGAGACGGATTTCCTGCTGGGACGCCTTCGTTCGGCTGTTCAGGCGCTGGTACTGGGCCGCTTTCTGGTGGCGGGCACGCAGGGCCTGCTGGCGGGAGTGGTGTATGCGGCGCTGGGGCTGCGCGGAGCCGCGCTGCTGGGCGTGGCCACCATGCTCACCGCTCTCGTCCCGGCAGTGGGCGCATGGGTGGTGTGGATGCCCATCGTCATTTTCCTGACCTTGACGCACCACTGGGTGCAGGCGCTGATTCTGCTGGGCGTGGGCCTGCTGATCATCAGCACGCTGGATAACGTGTTATATCCAATCCTGGTGGGATCGCAGTTGCGGCTGCACACGGTTCCCATCTTTCTGGCGATGCTGGGCGGCGTGGTCCTGTTCGGCGTTGTGGGCCTGATTCTGGGGCCGGTGGCCTTCAGCGGCACCACGTCGCTGGTCCTCATCTGGCGGAAGCGAATCCGCGGGGAAGCTCTGCCGGCGCTGGAAGCCGTGGCCAGTTGAGGGATTGGTGTGCGTTCGAGCGAAGGCGTAGGCGAAGCTATCTGGCCGGTTTTCTCGAGCTCGAAGGGTGATGCCAGTCGGGCACAACGCGCGGCTTCTGCACCCTCTTGACGATCACAGGCTGCGCCGCGCCGGGAATGAACGGTTTGGTCGGGCACACGGTGAAGTTGGCAAAGAGCGCGGGCTGCTTATCGGAACTCTCGCAGTCCATGTACCGGCACAGCAGGTCAAACGATGCCTTGTCGGCAGGAAAGAAGATGTGATGGGTTCCAACATGCCAGATGGCAAAGAAGCCGTCTCCGCGGTACAGAACCGCCCGTCCGCGTATCACGGAGCACTCCTGTGCCGACGCGGGAATGGCAACGGTGAGCATCAGCAGAAAACACCAAAGAAGCCGTCTGGCCATGGACAAACGAGCTTAGCATAGCCCGACGCTTAGCATGGCCCGACGCCGGGATTCATCCAGCGCCGTTGCATGCAGAAGCAGGACGGCCACCCTTGCAGGTGGCCGTCCGGTCGTATGGGAAGTGCGGCGCGGTCAGCGCTCGCTCTTCCAGTTGATGAGATCGCCAAGTGTGGTGGTTGAGCTGGAGACTGGCGCCTTGTGGCTGCTCTCCTTGTAATGCTCAACCGCGGTGCGGCTGGCCTCGTGGCCGATGGAGCGCAGGCTGAGGCCCACCTTCTTCTCTTCCACGTTGATCTTGATGACTTTGAAGTCGTGCTCGTCGCCCTGCTCGAGCTTGACCGGAGTGCCCTCGTCGGTGACGGCCTCGGAGACATGGCAGAGTCCCTCGACGCCCTCGGCAATTTCAACGAACGCGCCGAACTGCGCGGTGCGAAGCACCTTGCCGTGAACGACGTCGCCGACGCGATGCGAGGCAAAGAAGCTCTCCCACACATCGGGCTGGAGCTGCTTGATTCCCAGCGAGAGGCGGCGGTTGTGAGGCTCAACACCGAGAACGACGGCCTTGACTTTTTCGCCCTTCTTGACGACTTCGGAAGGGTGCTTGACGCGCTTGGTCCAGCTCAGGTTGGAGACGTGAACCAGTCCGTCGATGCCGTCCTCAATCTCGATGAAGGCGCCGAAGTCAGTCAGGTTGCGGACGCGGCCTTCAACCTGAGCTCCGATGGGATAGCGCTCACTGAGGTTCTCCCAGGGGTTCTCCATGAGTTGCTTCATGCCCAGGGAGATGCGGCGGTCAGCGGGGTTGACGCTGAGGACGACAGTATCGACCTCGTCGCCGGGCTTGACCAGCTTGGAGGGGTGCTTCAGGCGCTTGGACCAGGTCATTTCAGACAGGTGCACCAGGCCCTCAATGCCCTGCTCGAGCTCGACAAACGCACCGTAATCGGTAACGGAAAGAACCCGGCCATGCACATGCGCGCCGACCGGATAGCGATCCGCTGCGTCCAGCCAGGGGTCAGGCGTCAATTGCTTGAAACCCAGCGAGACGCGCTGCTTGTCCTTGTCAAACTTGAGCACCTTGACCTGAATCTCATCGCCGACGTTAACCAGGTCGCGCGGATGGGTGAGGCGGCCCCAGCTCATGTCAGTGATATGGAGCAGGCCGTCGATGCCGCCGAGATCTACAAACGCGCCGTAGTCGGTGAGGTTCTTGACGGTGCCGGTGAGCACGGCGCCCTCGCCAAGGTGCTCAAGGGTCTGGGAGCGCCGGACGTTCTGGTCCTCCTCGAGGATCTCCTTGCGGCTTACGACGACATTGCCCCGCTTCTTGTTGAGCTTGATGACGCGGACTTCAATCTGCTGGCCGAGATAGCCGTCGAGGTTGCGCACGGGACGAATCTCAAGCTGCGAGCCGGGCAGAAAGGCCTTCATGCCGATGTCAACAGTGAGGCCACCCTTGACGCGGCTTACCACGGTGCCCATCACGGGAGTTTTCTCGTTGGCGGCTTTCTCGATGCTGTCCCACACGCGGAGGCGCTGCGCCTTCTCAAAGCTGACGAGGTAACCGCCTTCAGGCTCCTCGCGCTCGATGACCACATCGATTACGTCACCGGGCTGAAACCTGGCCGCACCGGTATGGTCGACGACCTGCTCGAGGGGGACAAGCCCTTCTGATTTCAGGCCCACGTCCACGACGAGATGCTTTTCTGTCTGCTTGACTACGGTGCCGGAAACAATCTTGTCTCCGTAGGCCTCGACGGCAGCCGCCTCGGCAGCCTGCTCGCGTTCAAACGCCTCAAGAGCGGCGGAAAAATCTTCAGTGGTGTCTGCGGCATGTTCGGTCGGGGACTCCGGCTCAACATGTAGATCGTGATGGGCAGGGGCTGCGGCTTCGGCTGCAGGCTGGTTGGAGGCATCGGCGTCCAGCGCGGATGAGGCGAGAACTTCAGCAGTCTCGGGGTTGGACGTGGATTCGGGCGACGGCTGCGCTTGCTCCGCCGCAGGTTCAAGGGTTGGAGTTTCGAATTGGGTGTTCAGGGTTGTGCTCTCGGTTTCAGGATTGAGGACGTCTGCCATTGGTGCCGCTCCGGGATTCCTACCCCCCGCGAAGAACAGCGCAACGCGGGACCGGCATGCAACGCCGGCGACGCCGGCGTGGATACCGCAGACCGCTTCCCTGCGCCTGAACCAGCCCGGGATTGTGTGCCGTTCAGATTCTCCGCAAGTGACAAGGCTGCCTGCCAGTTGAGCTGGCATGAACGGCGACTCGTCTCCTTGGGAAACACCGAGCGCACACCGGCTGGCGGGAGGGCGGCCGCAGCTCGCTGCTGGAATCCGCGCAGGGAGCCACCAGTAGAGTTTAGCAATGTGCGGTTTCCACCGTCAATGCAACAGGTTGGGTGCAAGGGCCGGGCTCGCGGCCACAGAGAAAATCCGCCATGGCCAATTGGCGGGCCCGCGGTGCGGCGTACAGGCGAACGGCGCTGACGGGAGTGCGCGGCGGAACACAAAGAAAAGCTGGTTACAGTCAGCCGGCGGGACGACCCCTCTATACTGGTCGCAACGGTTCGAATGAGATGGATTTGCTCTGGACTCCCTGGCGGTATGCGTATGTGACAGGAGCGGATAAGTCCGCACGCCCGGGGGTACCGGAGCGGCTGGCTGCATGGCCGGGCGACACGGGGTGCGTCTTCTGCAACCTGATGGCGTCGGTTGACCATGCGATTGCCAATGGAATGAACGCGGAAGAGGCTGAGGCCGCAGGCGGGCTCGTGAAGCGCGGCGCGTACTGCTTTATCTGCCTGAACGCTTTCCCATACACGTCTGGCCACGTCATGGTGCTGCCGTATGCGCACCTCGACCGCCTGGGGTCACTGCCGCGCGATACCGCGCACGAGATGATGGACTTCGCCCAACAGATTGAGACCGTTCTGGACAAGCTCTATAAGCCGCAGGGTCTGAACTTTGGGATGAACGTGGGCCGGGCAGCAGGCGCGGGCGTGGCCGGGCATCTGCACCTGCATGCGCTGCCGCGCTGGGCCGGCGACACCAATTTCATGACCACGGTGGCCGAGACCCGTGTGCTGCCCGAGGACCTGCCGACGACCTGGAGGCGACTGCGGACGGCGTTTGCGGAGCGGGTGGGGTAGGCGGCGTCAGTTGGCGGGTTCGGGAGCGTCTTCAGATTCGGCTGCCAGCGAAAGGGACTGTTCATCCGCGCCGGCCTTGTCAAGCAGGTTGCGAGGCAGGGATTTGGAGCTTCGGACGCCGAGTTTTTTGAGCATCTCGACCTGGCGGATGAGATTGCCGCGGCCTTCACTGAGCTTATTCATCGCATTGCTGTAGCTCTGATCTGCTCCGCGAAGACTCTTCCCCACGGCCTCAAGATCCGTAACAAAACCGACGAACTTATCGTACAGCTCCGTGCCGCGATTCATCACGTCCTGCACGCTGCGAGCCTGCAACTCCTGTTGCCACAGATTGTCGACGATGCGAATCACGAATAGGAGCGTGGTGGGCCCGACGAGCAGCACCTCCCGTTCATACGCGTAGCGCCAAAGTGACTCGTCCTGGTGCAGCGCGGCGAGGAAGGCCGGCTCGATGGGAATGAACATCACGACGAAGTCCGGCGTTTCGAGCGTGCTTAGTTTGTGATACCGCCGGTCGGCAAGCTCGTCAATATGGGCGCGGACGCTGGCAAGATGGCGTTTAATCGCAGCCTTGCGTTCCTCGTCTGTTTCGGCGCTGACCGAGTCAGTGTAGGCGTTGAGCGAAACCTTGGAATCAATGATGAGATGGCGCCCTCCGGGCAGGTTGACAATCACGTCGGGACGGACCTTCTTCTGGCGGTCGTGACCGTCTCCGGCAGCGTCAAAGCTTTCCTGCACACGAAAGTGCTCGCCCTCGCGCAGACCAGCCTTTTCAAGCAGATTACGCGCGATAAGTTCGCCCCAGTCGCCCTGCGCCTTGGGGGAACCGCGCAGGGCAGTGGTGAGGTTATGGGCCTCGGCGGTGAGTTGCTGATTGAGATTGCCGAGGGTGCCTATCAGTGTCTCGAGCTTGGTGACTCCTGCTGTTGATTCTGCTTGTACTTTATCGACCCTTTCACGGAAGTCCTTGAGCTGATCGCGCAAGGGCTGAAGGTCTTTCAGGCTTGCGTCTGAGAAGGATTTGGTCTTCTCATCGAGAATTTTTCCGGCCAGCACCTCAAACTGGTTTGAGAGCCTGGTTTCGGCGGTGTCAGGATGCGCAAGCTTCTCCTCAACTTTGCTAAGCTTGCTGGTAAGAGTTTCAATGGTTCTGAGTCTCTCGGCGGCAAGCGCTTCAAAGCCTGCGCGGCTGTCGGCGGCAGCGCGTCCAGCCAGCCAATAGCCGAGCAGAATTCCGATGAGAACAGCCGCGATGCCAACAATGGCCAAGGTCATGAGCCCAGTATCCTCTTCGCCTAATGTACGCCTAAGCGCGGAGCTTTGCAGCGCAAAATGCGGGGCTGCGTGGAGGGGGTTGGGGGGGTGGGTACGGAGTGGAAAACCGCCTAGTGAGAGCCTTTACATGCCTCCAACCACCCGTTAGACTTGGAGTTTCGGGGCCATGCGCACTTTTTAAGCGCGATGGTTGTGTTCCCCTGCCGGGTACGGGTATTGTAGGCAGCGGAGCGGAGAAGGATCGCTGCCCCGGAGCGAATCCGAAGTGCCGAAAAAAGGCGAGGAGAGGGACGCATGGCCGTTGATGAGAAGGTGAAGCAAATTATTGTCGAGCAACTGCAGGTGGATGAGGCTGAGGTGACGCCGGGCGCCAGTTTTCAGGAGGATCTTGGCGCGGACTCACTGGACGTGGTGGAGCTGGTGATGCAGTTTGAAGA